>NZ_CP133019.1:2719139-3021265 GCF_030866805.1 Microbacterium terrisoli | reverse complement strand
AGCCGACCTTCAACACGCCCGAGAACGTCGCCGGACTGCAGCGGTACCTCGCCCTCATGCAGACCGACAAGATCGTGAACCCCTCCAACGCGCAGTACGACAGTGACGCGCAGCCCTCGAGCGACTTCGCATCGGGCAAGGCGGCGATGTTCCTCAGCCAGAACAACGCCGACACGACGCTGAAGGCCGATGGGATGAAGGTCGGCGACTGGGGCGTGGTCGCGCTGCCGGCTCCGGCGGGCGCTGCCGCACAGATCTCGACGTTCCCCGCGGGGATCAACATGTCGGTGTTCAAGTACACCAAGCATCTGCCGCAGGCGCTGCAGTTCGTGAAGTACATGACCAGCAGTGCTGTGCAGTCCGAGCTGGCCGTCCCCTACTCGGTCCTTCCGGTGCTGCAGGGGGCCAAGGCGGACTTCACCACCGACGCCGCTGAGGCGAAGGCGTTCATGGACGCCTATCAGAACCACTCCAAGCCGCTGCCGCAGGTGGCCAGCGAGGCCGATTTCGAGAGCACGATCGGCAAGGGGCTGAGCAACCTGTTCGCGCAGATCGCGACGGGCAAGAATGTCACGAACGCGGACATCGCCTCGATGTTGACCTCGGCTCAGCAACAGGTCGAAGCCGCAGGCTGACAAGGGCCGCCGACCGCGCAGCCGGGCACGGACGCCACCTCTCCTCAATGGGGTGAGTGGGTTGCCGTGCCCGGCGGCGGACGCTGGGAGGAGACGCGGAATGTCCGCGAACGCATCCGTGCGGGCCGAAGACGGCCCGGGCACGAAGGCACCGAGAACGATGCCCGGGCCGCACCGTCGCAGCAGACGCGTACGGTGGTGGCTGCCGTACGTCCTGCTGATACCGGCCATCGTGTTCGAGTTGCTCGTGCACATCATTCCGATGGTCACGGGCATCTGGATGAGCTTCGTCAAGCTCACGCAGCAGTACCTGCAGAACTGGAGCGAAGCGCCGTTCCTGGGCCTGGGCAACTACCGGGTCCTCGTCGACGTCAACGGCGTCGTGGGGCAGGCACTGCTGCATTCCTTTCTGGTCACGTGCGGGTACACCATCCTGGTCGTCGGCATCTCGTGGATTGCGGGGATGTCTGCGGCCGTGGCGCTCCAGCGGCGCTTCCCCGGCCGCGGGCTGTTCCGCACGCTGTTCCTGATCCCGTATGCGATCCCCGTGTATGCCGGCATCATCGCCTGGAAGTTCATGTTCCAAAAAGACACCGGTGCGCTCAATCACCTGCTGTTCGATGACCTGCACCTGCCCGGCACCAAACCGTTCTGGCTGATCGGCGGAAACGCCTTCTGGGCGTTGGTGATCGTCGCGATCTGGCGGCTCTGGCCGTTCGCGTTCCTCATGCTGATGGCGGGACTCCAATCGATCCCCGAGGATCTGTACGAGGCATCCGCCGTCGACGGGGCCAAGCCGCTCCGGCAGTGGCGCTCGATCACGCTGCCCATGCTGAGACCGGTGAACGTCGTGCTGGTGCTCGTCATGTTCCTGTGGACGTTCAACGACTTCAACACGCCGTTCGTGCTGTTCGGCAAGACCGCGCAGCCGCCGGCCGGCGATCTCATCTCGTTCCACATCTACAACGCGTCGTTCCTGACATTCAACTTCGGCTACGGCTCGGCCATGTCGGTGCTGCTGCTGCTGTTCCTCCTGTTGGTAACAGTCGCCTACCTGCTGTTCGTGAACCGGAGGTCCAAGCGTGCGTGAGACAAGAGGGGCCCGGGTCTTCCGCGTCGCCACCATCGTCATCCTGAGCCTGTTCACCCTCTTTCCCCTGTGGGTGATGGTCACCTCGTCGGTCAAGCCGCTGGGCGAAGTGCTCGACAGCTTCAGCTGGTGGCCGCAGCACATCACGTTCGAGCCGTACATCCAGATGTGGCAGACGGTGCCGCTGGCGCAGTATTTCCTGAACAGCCTCATCGTGTGCACGGCCGCGACCCTCGTGAGCCTCGTGATCGCCGTCTTCGCCGCCTATGCGGTCTCGCGCTGGCGGTTCCGCGGCCGCAGCATCTTCACGACCACCGTGCTGTCGACGCAGATGTTCCCCGGCATCCTGTTCCTGCTGCCGCTGTTCCTGATCTTCATCAATGTCACCAATGCCACCGGGATCCCCCTGATCGGCACCCGGCTGGGACTGGTGATCACGTATCTGACGTTCGCGCTGCCGTTCTCGATCTGGATGCTCGCGGGGTACTTCGACGGCATCCCGCGTGACCTCGACGAAGCGGCGAAGGTGGACGGCACCGGCGCGATGGGGGCGCTGTGGTACGTGCTGCTGCCCGCCGCACGCCCTGGCCTGGTGGCCGTCGCGATCTACAGCTTCATGACCAGTTGGGGCGAGCTGCTGTTCGCGTCGGTGCTGACCAACGGGGACACGCAGACGCTCGCGATCGGACTTCAGCAGTACTCGACGCAGGTGAACGTGTATTGGAACCAGATCATGGCGGCCTCGCTCGCCGTGAGCGTTCCGATCGTGATCGTCTTCCTGCTGCTGCAGCGCAGCTTCGTCGCGGGGCTGACGGCGGGTGCGGTGAAGTGATGGATGCCGATGACCGGCGTGCTCCGTTCTGGCTGGGTGCGAACTTCTGGTCGCGGGCGGGCGGTCCGCGGATGTGGACGGACCGGTACGACCCGGCCGTCGTCCGCGGAGAACTGGCGATGCTGGCCGCGCACGGGCTGACCGTGACCCGCTCGTTCTTCTTCTGGCCCGACTTCCACCCGGCGCCGGATCGGCTCGACGAGGACTGCGTCGCGCGCTTCGCGGACTTCCTCGACGCGCACGTCGAGGTGCGGATGACGACGATTCCGACGTTCATCGTGGGGCACATGTCGGGGGAGAACTGGGATCCGGCGTGGCGTGGCGGCCGCGATCTCTACCGCGACGTCTGGTTCGTCGCCCGGCAGGCCTGGTATGTGCGCGAGCTGACCGCGCGGTTCCACGAGCACCCGGCCATCGCCGGCTGGCTGCTCAGCAACGAAGTGCCGATCTACGGAGGGGAGGCCCCGCACGAGCTCGTCACCGCCTGGGCGCAGCTGCTCGTCGATGCGATCCGGGCCGCCGGGGCCACCCAGCCGGTGTCGGTCGGCGACGGCGCCTGGGGCATCGAGACCACCGGGCACGACAACGGGTTCCGGCTGCGCGAGCTCGCGCAGCTGTCGCAGTTCGCCGGCCCCCACGTGTACCGCATGGAGACCGACCAGGTGCGGCAGAACCTGAAATCGGCGTGGGTCGCCCAGCTGTGCCGCATCGGCGATCGGCCCGTCGTGCTCGAGGAATTCGGTGTCACCGACGCGTACGTGTCGGCCACCGGCGCCGCCGACTACTACCGGCAGCAGCTGTACAACTCGTTGACGGCGGGGGCCGTCGGTTGGATCGCCTGGAACAACACCGACTTCGACGATCTCGTCGCCGAGCGCCCGTACTCGCATCATCCGTTCGAACTGCACTTCGGCATCACCGACGCGGCGGGCCGCCCCAAGCCGGCGCTGCTCGAACTGGAGCGGTTCGCGGCGGACCTGCAGGCGATGGATGTGGCAGGCTTGCGGCCGTCGTCCGCTGACACGGCGTTGATCCTGCCGTCGCACCTGGCCGAGGACTACCCGTTCACGCAGGAGGCCGAGCGCGCCCTCATCGTCGCCGTCGGTGAACAGGCGCACCTCGCCGCCCGCGAAGCGCACGTGCCGATCGCGGTCGAGCGCGAGAGCGCGGACGGGGGTGTGGCATCCGGCCATCGGCTCTATCTGCTGCCGTCGGTCAAGCAGCTGTGCGGACCGACCTGGCGACAGCTGTGCGATCTCGCCGATGCCGGAGCCGTCGTCTACGCGTCGTACTGCGCCGGTGAGGCGGCAGAGCAGCGCGGGCCGTGGTGGGCGTTCACCGAGGAGCTGTTCGGCGCGCGCGTCGACACGGCATACGGCATCGTGGAGCCCATCGAAGACGAGGTCGTCACGATCGAGCTGACCGCAGACTTCGGCTCGCTGCGCGTCGGGGACCGCTTGCAGGTGCGTGCGGCGGGAACGGACGATGCGCGCGCCCGACTGCCGGTGACCGTGACCGGCGGCGAGGTGATCGCGGTGGACGCCCATGGCAGACCCGCACTGGTCGGACGCAGCCACGGGGACGGGTATGCGCTGCTGTGCACGTATCCGCTGGAGTACCTCGCTGCGCGCGCGCCGCGGGTCAACCCCGAAGACACGTGGCGGCTGTACGACGCGTTGGCCGAGCGGGCCGGGGTGCGGCGCGGCATCGTGGTGGACGACCCCGGAGTGCTCGTCGACACCCTCGCGCACACCGACGGACGCACCTTTGCGGTGTTCACGAGCCAGCACGCACAGGAATGCACTGTGCGGCCGGTCGTGGCATCCGGTGTGCTGTGCACGCTCGACGGCGTCGCGACGCAATCCCTCACGCTGGGGCGATACGGTGCGGCGGTGTACGAGATCCGCTGACCGTCTCGCATGCACGCGGCGGGGCATGGAAGAGTGGCATCGATGGACAACCAGAACAAGCCCGCCGTGCGTGTGACCATTCACGAGATGGCCCGCCGGCTCGGGCTGTCGGTCGCATCGGTGTCGTATGCGCTCAACGGCCGGCCCGGCGTCGGCCAGGCGACCCGCGAGCGCGTGCTCGCGCTGGCGCGGGAACTGGATTGGCACCCCAGCTCGTCGGCGCGCGCGCTGTCGCGGTCGCGCACCGACACGATCGGCATGGTGCTGCGCCGGGACCCCGAGCTGCTGGGCAACGAGCCGTACTACATGCACCTGCTCAGCGGTGTGGAGTCGGTGCTGTCGGAGGCGGGTCAGTCCCTCATGCTGCGCATGGTCGGCAGGGCGCAGGACAGCGAGGTCGAGGGCCGTGACATCGACGTGTATCGCCGGTGGAGCGTCGAGCGGCGCGTGGACGGCGTGATCGTGCTGGACCGGCTCATCGAAGATCCCCGCCCCGCGCTGCTGCAGTCGCTGGGGATGCCGTTCGTCATGCACGGGCTGCGCATCGACCCCGACACCGGCCAGCGGGTCATCGAAGACCTGGTCACCGACGCCTGCCTCATCGTCGACCATCTCTCGGCCCTCGGCCACACCGAGATCGTCGCCGTCACCGGGCCGCTCGCACTCGCGCACGAGGTCGCGCGCCGCGACGCCGTCGCCGCCGAATCCGTCGAGCGCGGTATGCGCGTCATGTTCGTCGAAGGCGACTACACGCGTGCCGGCGCCGAGCGCGTCGTGGCCGAGCGACTGCCGCAGTGGCGACGGGCGACGGCGGTGATCAGCTCGAACGACGTCATGGCTCTGGGCATCCAGCGCATGCTCATAGACGCCGGCCGCGCCGACATGGCGATGGTCAGCTGGGACGATTCGATGCTGTGTGAGATCTCGGTGCCCTCGATCACGGCGCTCGCGCGGCACCCGGAGGAACAGGGCAGGCGAACCGCCCGACTGCTGCTGCGCGCGATCGAATCCGAGCCCGAGCAGCCCGAGCCGGCCATTCCCAGCACGCTGATCGTGCGCAAGACGAGCGCACCGGCCTGTCAGGAGGGATCCCATGCACGCTGACCAGAAGCTGACGATCGGCCGGGCGACCCGGGTCCTCGAAGAGCGCCTGCGCCCCGCCGTCCACTCCGATCCGCACCCGCTCACGCTCGCCGCGCATCGCGTGAACGGCGAGCCGATCCCTGTCGCGAAGGGACTGGCCGGCCCGTTCGAACCCCTGCCTGTGGGCAGCGCGTGGGGGCGGGCGTGGGACACCACCTGGTTCCAGGTCACCGGCCGGGTGCCGGCATCCTTCACGCAGAAGCGTGTCGAGGCTGTGGTCGACCTGGGTTTCGACGTCGACATGCCGGGGTTCCAGTGCGAGGGTCTCGTGTACCTCGCCGACGGCACTCCGGTGCGCTCGCTGCACCCGCGCGCGCAGTGGGTGCCGATCAGCGCACGCGCCGTCGCCGACGAGAAGATCGAGTTCTTCATCGAGGGCGCCTCCAACCCGGTGCTGCTGGACCATCACCCGTTCTTGCCGACCGAACGGGGCGATTGGGACACCGCCGGCGACGAGCTGCTCTATCGCATCCGGAGGGTCGATGTGTGCGTGTTCGAAGCGGAGGTCTTCGAGCTCGTGCACGACATCGACGTGCTGCTGCAGCTGGCCGTCGAGCTGCCGGAGGACTCCACGCGCCGCGCGCGCATTCTGCGGGCGCTGGACCGGGCGCTGGACCGCGTCGATCTGCAGCACGTGGCGGCCACCGCCTCGGCCGCCCGCGCAGAGCTCGCCCCGGCGCTTGCCGCGCCCGCCGATGCGAGCGCGCAGCTGATCAGTGCCGTCGGCCACGCGCACATCGACTCGGCGTGGCTGTGGCCGCTGCGCGAGACCGTGCGCAAGGTCGCCCGCACCACCAGCTCGATGGTGACGCTGCTGGATGAGCACCCCGAGTTCGTCTACGCGATGAGCAGCGCGCAGCAGTACGCGTGGCTGCGCGACGAGCGGCCCGAGGTGTTCGCGCGTGTGAAGCAGGCCGTCGCCGAGGGCAGGTTCGTGCCGGTGGGCGGCATGTGGGTGGAGTCGGATGCGGTGCTGCCCGGCGGCGAGTCCCTCATCCGCCAGATCGCCTACGGGCAGAGGTTCTTCGGCGAGGAGTTCGGCATCGAGTGCCGCGGCGCGTGGCTGCCCGACAGCTTCGGCTACTCCGGCGCGCTGCCGCAGATCCTCGCCGGGGCCGGCTACGAATGGTTCCTCACCCAGAAGATGTCGTGGAACCAGCAGAACACGTTTCCACACCACACGTTCTTGTGGGAGGGCATCGACGGCACGCGCATCTTCACGCATTTCCCGCCGATGGACACGTACGGCGCGGAACTCTCCGGCAAGGAGATCGCCCGCGCCGCACAGCAGTTCCGTGAGAAGGCCGAGGCGTCGTCGTCGCTCGCGCCCACCGGCTGGGGCGATGGCGGAGGCGGCACGACACGCGAGATGATCGCGCGGGCCGCACGCCTGGCTGACCTCGAGGGCAGCGCGAAGGTGCGGTGGGAGACGCCCGACGACTTCTTCGCGCGCGCGAAGGCCGAACTGCCTGACCCGCCCGTGTGGCGGGGCGAACTGTATCTCGAACTGCACCGCGCGACCTACACCACCCAGCACAAGATGAAGCAGGGCAACCGTGTCAGCGAGCAGCTGCTGCGCCAGGCCGAGCTGTGGGCGGCCACCGCCGCCGTGCGTGCGGGGGCGGAGTATCCCTTCGACGTGCTCGACGACGCGTGGCGCGAGGTGCTGCTGCTGCAGTTCCACGACATCCTTCCCGGCTCGTCGATCGCGTGGGTGCATCGTGAGGCCGCAGAGCGCTACGAACGTCTCGCGCACACGCTTCACGCAGTGATCGAGCAGGCGTTGGCGGCACTGGGCGTGCGGGCAGTGGATGCCGGGGGTGCGCCGGCCGGCCACGTGATCGTGAACCCCGCAGCCGTGACGCAGCGGGGTGTGCCCGCCGGCGCGGTCGGGGCCGGGCAGCCGCGCGCGACCGTGCGCGCGTATGCGCACGGCGATACGTTCGTGCTCGAAAGCGATGCGGTGCGCGTGGTCGTGGATGCCGCAGGGCACGTGATCAGCGCGATCGATCGGGCCGGCGGCCGCGATGCGATCCCGGCGGGCGAGGTCGGCAACCTGCTGCAGCTGCATCAGGACTTCCCCAACAAGTGGGATGCGTGGGATGTCGACACGCACTACCGCGGCATGGGCCAGGACATCGCCGGGGGCGTGGCGAGCCTGCATGGCGACGCGATCGTGGTGCGCACCGATTTCGGCGCATCCACGATCGGGCAGAGGCTGACGCTCTCGGACGATGGGCGCACGCTCGTGATCGACAACTCGATCGACTGGCACGAGACCGAGAAGTTCCTCAAGCTCGCCTTCCCCGTCGACGTGTTCGGCGACCAGGTGGTCGCCGAGACCCAGTTCGGCCACCACACACGTCCCACGCACGAGAACACGTCGTGGGATGCGGCCAAATTCGAGCAGCACACGCAGCGCTGGTTCCTGCTCGAGGAGCCCGGGTTCGGCGTCGCGTTCCTGAACGACTGCAGCTACGGGTTCGACGTCACGCGCACAGCGCACGACGGGCGCATCGTCCAGCATGCACGCTTCTCGATGCTGCGTGCACCGCGCTTCCCCGACCCGCGCACCGACCAGGGAGTGCAGCGGATGCGGTTCGGTGTGGTGGTCGGTGCGGGTGTTCCGGATGCCGTGGCCGCGGCATCCCGATTCACCGCGCCGGTGATCGAAGCGGTGGGATCGGCTGTCGAACCGCTCGTGCGCTCGTCGGACGACGCTGTCGTGGTCAGCGCGGTCAAGCTCGCCGACGATCGGTCGGGCGACCTGGTCGTGCGTGTGTACGAGACGCGGGGAGGACGGGCACGGACGGTGCTGACCCTGCCGGCGGGTTCGGTGGTGGCCGCCGACCTGCTCGAGCGTCCGGGCGACGCGGTGGCGTCGCAGCAGACCGAGGGGGGAGTTTCGGTGGCGCTCGAGCTGCGGCCGTTCCAGATCCGCACCCTGCGCGTGCGTCGGGCCTGACACGGCCCTGCGGCGCTGCGGCCGCGGGCCTGCCGCGAGCACAACGGCGGGGATGCTGGGCGACACGCCGCGCAGGGTGCCCGGATCTCGGCGCGTCCGTGAAAGTCCCCGCAGTTGCGCACGGCGGGGAACGCCCACCACAGCCAACCCGGAGGTCGCTGAGAGGCGCACTCGGCCCTCGGTGAGAGAATGGATGCGGCGTGCCCGTGTCGCATCTTCCCCACCCGGTGGGTCGAACTTCCGCCGGGCCCGAGGACGGCGTCCGCCGCACACGTCCTGTGAGGAGCAGAATGTCGCTTTCTGAAACCGCTGTCGACCGGGCCCCGTCATCCGGGCGCATCCAGCAGCATCGTCGCTACCTGATGTGCAAGCCGGCGTACTTCACGGTGAGCTACGAGATCAACCCGTGGATGCACAAGGCCGACCCGACCGACACCCCGAAGGCCGTGCGGCAGTGGCAGACGCTGTACGACACGTACCTGTCTCTGGGACATGACGTCGAGGTCATCGACCCGATCGAGGGTCTGCCCGACATGGTCTACACGGCCAACGGCGGGTTCATCATCGACGGCAAGGCTCTGGGTGTGCGCTTCAGCGTCGGCGAGCGCCGCGGCGAGGAGCAGCCGTTCATGGACTGGTTCGGCTCGCACGGCTTCGAGGTCGTCGAACCCATCGCGACCCAGGAGGGCGAGGGCGACATCCTGCTCGCCGGCGACACGATCCTGGCCGGCTACGGCTTCCGCTCCTCCATCGAGAGCCACCGCGAGATCGCCGACGTGTTCGACCGTGAGGTCGTCTCGCTGCACCTGGTGAACCCGAACTTCTACCACCTCGACACCGCGATCGCGGTGCTCGACCCGGTGGTCGGACCCGGTGGCGTCGAAGCCGCCAACATCGCCTACCTGCCGAACGCGTTCGACGACCGCGGCCGCGGCATCCTCGAAGAGCGCTTCCCCGACGCGATCCGCGTCGCCGACGAAGACGGGGCCGTGTTCGGACTGAACTCGGCCAGCGACGGCAGGAACGTGTTCATCTCGCCGCGTGCGACCGGCTACGACGCGCAGCTGCGCGAACGCGGCTACAACCCCGTGCACATCGACCTGTCGGAGCTGCTGCTCGGCGGCGGCGGCATCAAGTGCTGCACGCTCGAACTGCGAGGAGGCAGGTCATGACCACGCCCACGACACTGGACACCACGGCTGTGCGGATCATCCGCAACGAAGACGCGCACGTCGCCCACAACTACCACCCGCTGCCGGTCGTGGTCGCCGAAGGCGAGGGAGTGTGGGTCACCGACGTCGAGGGCAAGCGCTACCTCGACCTGCTGTCGGCCTACTCCGCCCTGAACTTCGGGCACCGGCATCCTGCCCTCATCGAGGCCGCGACCGCGCAGCTGGGGCGACTGACGCTCACCAGCCGCGCGTTCCACAACGACAAGCTCGGCGAATTCGCCACCGCGCTGGCCGAGCTCACGGGCAAAGACCTCGTGCTGCCCATGAACACGGGCGCCGAAGCCGTCGAGACCGGCATCAAGACCGCGCGGGCCTGGGCGTATCGGGTCAAGGGCGTGGCGAAGGATGCCGCGACCATCGTGGTGGCGAAGGGGAACTTCCACGGCCGCACGACGACGATCGTCGGATTCAGCGATGACCCGACGGCCCGCGATGACTTCGGCCCGTTCACGCCGGGATTCGTCTCGGTTCCCTTCGGCGACGCCGACGCGATCGAGGCGGCCATCACGTCCGACACCGCCGCCGTGCTCATCGAGCCGATCCAGGGTGAGGCGGGGGTCATCATCCCGCCCGCCGGTTACCTGAAGGCCGTCCGCGACATCTGCACCCGTCATGGCGTGCTGTTCATCGCCGACGAGATCCAGGCAGGCCTGGGCCGGGTCGGCACGACGTTCGCGTGCGACCGCGAAGAGGTCGTCCCCGACATGTACCTGCTCGGCAAGGCCCTGGGCGGCGGCATCGTCGCGGTCTCGGCGGTGGCGGCGAACGCCGATGTGCTCGGCGTGATCCACCCGGGCGAGCACGGGTCGACGTTCGGCGGCAACCCGGTGGCTGCGGCCGTGGGCATCAAGGTCGTGGAGCTGCTGAAGACCGGTGAGTTCCAGAAGCGCGCGGCGCTGCTGGGCGAGCACCTGGCGCAGAAGCTGAACGAGCTGATAGGCCACGGCGTGACCGAGGTGCGCGCAGCGGGCCTGTGGGCCGGCGTCGACATCGAGCCGTCGATCGGAACGGGCCGCGAGGTCGCCGAGCGGCTGCTGGCGCGCGGTGTGCTGGTCAAGGACACGCACGGACAGACGATCCGCATCGCACCGCCGCTGACGATCCGCGCCACGGAGCTGGACTGGGCCGTCGAGCAGCTGAAGGTCGTGCTCGAAGCCTGAGCTGCGCCGGCCGCCCTGCAGGGCAGGCCGCCGCGCGGCTCTTTCGCCAAACCGGGGATTCTCGGTGAGACCGGGGACGGTGGCCCTTATCTCACCGAGAATCCCCGGTCTGACGGACGATCCCTTGTCTCGCGGGGGGCCTCACGCCACGTGCACGCTGATCTCGTGCCACCCCGACGCGCCGTCGGGCACCGGCGAGGCCTTGCGCGAGGTCTGCAGCTGACCGTGACGGTTGGTCGCTCGGCACCGGATGGTGTGATCGCCGGGTTCGGCGTGCCACGGCAGGCGCCACTGCACCCACGTGTCGTCCGAGATCGCGGGAGCCAGCTGCACCTGCTGCCAGGCCGCGTCATCCACCTGCACCTCGACCTGGGCGATGCCGGTGTGCTGCTGCCAGGCGACGCCGGCGATCACGGTGTTGCCTGCGGGTACGTCCCCGGTCGCGCGGGGAACGTCGATGCGTGATTCGAGTTTGATCGGCCCACGCGGAGCCCACCCCTCGTGCGTCCAGTACGCGGAGGCGCGGTCGAACCGGGTGACCTCGAGGTCGGTGACCCACTTGGTCGCCGAGACGTAGCCGTACAGGCCGGGCACGACCATGCGCACCGGAAAGCCGTGTTCGGGCGGCAGGGGAGCGCCGTTCATCCCGACCGCGAGGATGGCCGCACGGTCGTCGGTGAGCACCGGCAGAGGAGTGGATGCCGTGAACCCGTCGATCGAGGTCGACAGCACCATGTCGGCGTCGGCGTGGGGGCTCGCCTGCGCGAGCAGATTGCGGATCGGGTAGCCCAGCCACTTCGCGTTGCCGATGAGGTCGCCGCCCACCTCGTTCGAGACGCAGGTGAGCGTCGTCCAGCTGGCTTCGAGCGGGAGTGCGAGCAGTTCGTTCCACGTGAGCGTCACTTCGTGGTCCACCATGCCGTGGATGCGCAGCGACCACTGCGCCGGGTCGACCTGGGGCACCAGCAGCGCCGTGTCGATGCGGTAGAAGTCCGCAGCGGGGGTGACCAGCGGGGCGAGCCCGGGGACGCGCAGATCGGCGCCCGCCGGAATCGGTGCGGCGGTGCGCACGGGCGTCGGCAGGCGCAGCGCCCGCCGCGCCGATTCAGCCGCGCGCGCACCCGTCTGCAGCAGTGCACCTCCGACCGAGGCGGCGACCCCCACCAGTGCGACGGCACCGGTCACGGCGAAGAAGCGGCGACGATCCATCGGCGGCCCCGACTCAGGGGTGGACGAGCGGTGCGGAACATCGGCGGCCTGCACCAGGGGCCCGATCGTGAACGCGGCCACCGCGCCCGCCACCGCCGACGGCAGCCACGCCATGGCCGAGACGTTCGTCCGGGTCGCGGCGGCGACGATGCCGGCGACTCCGAGCAGTCCGCACAGCAGGGCGCCCGCGCGCCGCACGCGTGATTCGAGGATGCCGAGTCCGGCGGCGACCGCGACCAGCACGATGGCGATCCCGATCAGCAGGGCGACCTTGTCAGCCGTGCCGAACAGGCCGATCGCCGTCTGCTTCGCCCAGCCGGGCGCCAGATCGATCAGCGCGGCGCCGATCGATGCCAGCGGGCTCGACGAGGGCGCGAGCCACGCGGCGATGAGTTCGCCCACGCCGGCGCCGAGCACCACGGCGGCGATGCCCGCCAGCGCGGCGCGCAGCCTCGATCCGTCCACGACACCGAGCCTACGTCCGCGCAGACCGTCGCGCCTGTGCCGAGGTCACGGCCGGTATCGACTGCGTGATCACGGCGTCCACCACCATCGACCCGTCGGTCGGGCCGATCACCGCGATCGGCGTCGTCTCCGTCGCCAGCTCGGGAGCGATCGGCATCGCCGCCAGCCGGCGGTGCACGCGGATGTACGCGGGGATCAGCAGCGCCGCGGCCCCGAGCCAGGCCAGCGGGTTGCTGAGCACGACGCCGGGGTAGCCGACCATCGCCCCCAGCAGGACTGCGGCGGCCACCCGCATGACCAACTCGATCACGCCGGTCATGGTCGGCACCAGCGTGTGGCCCAGACCCTGCAGAGCCCCACGCAGCACGAACAGCACGCCCAGTGCGCTGTAGCTGACACCGTTGATGATGAGCATGAGGTGCGCGAGGTGCACGACCTGGTCCGAACCGTCGCCGATGAACACGCGCACCATCTGCGTGCCGAACGAGACCAGCAGCACGCCGAGGGCGAGCGAGGCGAACACCGACATCCACACGGCCTGCACGACCCCGCGGCGGATGCGGTCGGGGCGTCGTCCGCCGAGGTTCTGGGCGGCGTACATCGAGACGGCAAGACCCAGCGACTGCAGCAGGGCCACGGCCAGGGAATCCACGCGCGAGGCGGTCGTGTAGGCGGCCACGGCATCCGCACCCAGCACGTTCAGTGCGACCTGCACTGTGAGCGTGCCGATGGCGATGATCGATGCCTGAAAGCCCATCGGCAGCCCCAGACGCAGATGCTCGGCGAGATCCGTGCGCGAGACGCGCCAGTCGGCGCGTCGCACGTGCAGCACCGGCATGCGGCGGCGCACGAACTGCAGGCACAGCAGCACCGACACCGCCTGCGAGACGACGGTGGCCAGAGCGGCCCCGGCGACCCCCCAGCCGATCACGCCGACGAACCCGACCACGAGCACGACGTTCAGCCCGCACGCGAGCGTGAGGAACACCAGCGGCGTGCGCGAGTCGCCGATCGCGCGGATGATGGCGGCAAGGTAGTTGAAGAACATCGTCGCGCCCGCGCCGAGGAAGCTCACTTGCGTGAAGATCGTCGCGTCGTCCAGAAGCTCTGCGGGCGTCTGCAGCAGCATCAGCACCGGGCGTGCGATCAGCGGGGCGCCGACGGTGAGCAGCAGGGTGGTCGCCCCGGTGAGGATGACGCCGGATGCCACGGACCGGCGCACGCCGGCCTCGTCGCGGGCGCCGAACGCCTGGGCCGTCGGGATCGCGAATCCGCTGGTCAGTCCCCACGCGAATCCCAGCAGCAGGAACAGCAGACTGCCGGTCGCGCCCACCGCCGCCAGGGCATCCACGCCCAGGTGGCGACCGACGACGATCGTGTCGGCGAACTGGTACAGCTGCTGCACCACGTTGCCGATCAGCAGCGGGACCGCGAAGGCGAGGATGACGCGCCACGGACGGCCCGTGGTGAGGGTGGTGGCCATGAGGCCTCTCGGCGGGAGAAGACGGATGAAGGGGGAACGCGGCAGGCGACCGATGCACGGTCGCCTGCGGTCACCAGTCTATCGAATCGATTCGGGCGATGTCAGCTCTGGCGGCGTCTCGTCGACGTCCCACCCGAACACGACGCAAATTGTACGACCGCAAGAAATGTGCGGCGCCGTCACGGGGCTGGAGTGAACCGCCGCGGTGCGTGCGTGCGCTGCACAAGGTCGCGCAGTGCCTCCAGTGAGCCGGAGACGAGTCCGACCGCGCGGGCCTGCACGAGCAGATTTCCCAGCGCCGTCGCTTCGACGGGGCCGGCCAGCACCGGCAGACCGGCTCGATCGGCTGTGCGCTGACACAGCAGGTCGTTGAGCGCCCCGCCTCCGACGATGTGAATCGTGCGCACGTTGACGTGCGAGATGCGGGATGCCGCGGCCACCGTGTCCGTGAACGCCTGCGCGAGCGACTCGATGATCGCGCGGGCGTATTCCGCCTGGGTGCGCGGCGCGACGACGTCGTGCTCGTCACACCAGGCCTTGATGCGAGCCGGCATGTCGCCCGTCGGCAGGAAGCGCGGATCCTGGATGTCGAACACGGGCACGGCGGCAGGATCGACCGCGGCGGCCTGCGTCAGCAGCGACGACAGTTCGATCCCTCTGCCGGCGCGTTCCCAGCCGCGCATGGCCTCGGTCAGTACCCACAGGCCCATGACGTTGTGCAGCAGCCGTACCCTGCCATCGACGCCGCCCTCGTTCGTGAAGTTCGCCGCGAGCGCTTCGGGCGTCAGCACGGGAGAGTCCACCTCAACGCCTACGAGTCCCCAGGTGCCGCACGAGATATACGCGGCGTGCCCGGCCTCCATGGGCACTGCCACCACCGCCGATGCGGTGTCGTGCGTGCCCACGGCCGTCACCGGCAGGCGCTCTGGCGCGCTCAGCGATGCGGCGACGTCGGGCCGCAGCATCCCGACTCTCTCGCCGGGTGAGACGAGCTCGGGTAGGAGTCCACGCGCAAATCCGAGCGTGCGGATGAGTTCGTCATCCCATGTGCCATCGCGCAGGAGGCCTGTCGTGGAGGCGTTCGTGCGTTCGGCGACGGCGCGGCCGGTGAACCAGTACGCGACCAGGTCGGGGATCAGGAGAGCGGTGTCGGCGAAGCCGAGCACGTCCGGATCTTCTGCGGCGAGCTGGTAGAGCGTGGTGAACGGCAGGAATTGCAGTCCGTTCCGGGCGAACAGAGTCGAGTGTGGCATCTTCTCGTGCACCTTCGCGACGCCCCGTTCGGACCGTTCGTCGCGGTAGTGGAACGGGTTGCCGAGCAGCCTGCCGCCGCGCAGCAGCGCATAGTCGACGGCCCACGAATCCACGCCGATCGAGGCGACGTCGGGGTGGGCGTGCAGCGCCGCGCGCAGGCCGCCCAGTGCGGCGTCGTACAGCGCGAGGATGTCGGTGTGCAGGCCGTCGCCGGCGCGCACTGGGGAGTTTGCGAAGCGCGTGACCGTTGTCGTATCCAGCACATCTGGGCCGACCCGGCCGACGATGACGCGACCGCTCGTGGCACCCAGGTCGATCGCCGCGACGGCCCCAGCGCTCATCGCAGGAAGGCGGCGGCGACGCCTGAGTCGACGGGGATGTGCAGACCGGTGGTGCGGCTGAGCTCGGGTCCGGTCAGTACATAGACCGCGTCCGCGACGTTCTCGGGGACGACTTCGCGCTTGAGGATCGTGCGGTTCGCATAGAACTGTCCGAGGTCCTCTTCTTTCACGCCGTAGGTCGCGGCGCGCTGCGCCCCCCACCCGCCGGCGAAGATGCCCGAGCCGCGTACGACACCGTCGGGGTTGATTCCGTTCACGCGCACGCCGTGCTCACCGAGCTCGACGGCCAGCAGTCGCACCTGGTGCGCCTGGTCGGCCTTGGTCGCCGAGTACGCGATGTTGTTGGGGCCGGCGAACACGCTGTTCTTCGACGAGATGTAGATCACGTCGCCGCCCATCCCCTGCGCGATCAGGGCCTTCGCGGCCGCGCGCGAGACGAGGAAGGAGCCCTTCGCCATGACGTCGTGCTGCAGGTCCCAGTCCTTCTCGGTGGTCTCCAGCAGCGGCCTCGACAGCGAGAGGCCGGCGTTGTTGACGACCAGGTCGACGCCGCCGAACGCCAGCACGGTCGCATCGATCGCGGCCTGCACGCCGTCGGCGTCGGAGACGTTCGCGGCCACCCCGATCGCGACGTCCGTGCTGCCGAGCTCGGCTGCCACGGCCTGCGCCTTGGCGAGATCGAGGTCGGCGACCACGACGCAGGCGCCCTCGCGGGCGAGCCGGGTAGCGATCGCCTTGCCGATGCCGGACGCTGCTCCCGTGACGAACGCGATGCGTCCCTGATGTGTCTTGGGCTTCGGCATCCGCTGGAGCTTCGCCTCTTCGAGCGCCCAGTACTCGATGCGGAACTTCTCAGACTCCGCGATCGGCTGATAGGTCGACAGGGCTTCCGCGCCGTGCATCACGTTGATCGCGTTCACATAGAACTCGCCCGCCACGCGCGCGGTCTGCTTGTTCGCGCCGTAGCTGAACATGCCCACACCGGGCACCAGCACGATCAGCGGGTCGGCGCCGCGCATCGCGGGGGAGTCGGCGTCGGCGTGGCGCTGGTAGTACGCGGCGTAATCGGCGCGGTAGGCCTCGTGCAGTTCCTTCAGACGGCTGAGGGATGCCTCGATCGAGGCATCAGCGGAGAGGTCCAACAGCAACGGCTTGACCTTTGTGCGCAGGAAGTGATCCGGGCAGCTCGTGCCGAGCTCGGCAAGGGCCGGCGCCTTGGAGGAGGCGAGGAAGTCGAGGACCACCTCGGCGTCGGTGAAGTGTCCGACCATCGGCTTGTCAGTGGAGACGAGCCCGCGGATCGTGGGGGCCAGGGCAGCGGCCTTCGCGCGGCGCTCGGCCTCGGGCAGGGCCTCGAAGCCTTCTCGTATGGCACCGAACGGAGCGTCGGCCCCGTGCTCGTCGATATAGGCCTGCGCTGTGGTGATGATCCACAGACTGTTGGCCTCGGCCTCGTCGGACGTGTCGCCCCATGCGGTGATACCGTGCCCCCCGAGGATGCAGCCCACTGCCTGGGGGCTGGCCTTCTTGATCGCAGCGATGTCCAGGCCGAGCTGGAAGCCGGGGCGGCGCCAGGGCACCCACACGACCCGCTGGTTACCGGCACTGTCGCCGAAGATCTTCGCCGTCAGCTGCTCGCCGTCGGCGGCCGTCGCGATCGCGATACCGGCGTCGGGGTGCAGATGGTCGACGTGCGCGGCATCCACCAGAGCATGCATGGCGGTGTCGATCGAGGGGGCGGCTCCGCCTTTGCCGTGCAGGCAGTAGTCGAATGCGGCGACCATCTCGTCTTCGCGGTCGACGCCGGGATACACGTTCTGCAGTGCCTGCACCCGGTCCAGACGCAACACCGCGAGTCCCTCGGGCTTCAGCGTGCCCAGGTCACCGCCCGAGCCCTTCACCCACAGCAGCTCGACGTCCTCACCCGTGACCGGATCGATCTCGGTGCCCTTGGCCGATGTGTTGCCGCCGGCATAGTTCGTGTTCACCGGATTGGAGCCCAGTCGGTTGCTGCGGGCAATGAGCTCGGCGACGCTCGGATTGGTCATGCTGTTCTCCATCGCTTCACGCACCCCATCCTGCCTGTACTCCGCCGATGCGGTCGGCTTCGATTCTCTCCTGGTAACCGCACGCCGCGTATGCCGCCATCGGGTCTGCGGCCAGGCCCCGACTCGCACGCCATTCGGCAAGCGCCGGACGCACGTCGGTCTGGAATGCGTCCATATAGATCGCGTTCGCGGCCAGCACGTCGTTCTCGGCCTGTGCCCGTGCGAGTGCCTCGCGGTCGAGCAACAGCGCCCTCGCAGTCATCTCCTGAACGTTGAGCACGCTGCGGATCTGGCCGGGGATCTTCTTCTCGATGTTGTGGCACTGGTCGAGCATGAACGCCACGCCGGGGCTGTTCAGCCCGCCGCCGCGCACGACCTCGGTCAGGATGCGGAACAGCTGGAATGGGTCGGCTGCGCCGACGATCAGGTCGTCGTCGGCATAGAAGCGCGAGTTGAAGTCGAACGAGCCGAGCTTGCCCAGACGCAGCAGCTGCATCACGATGAACTCGATGTTGGTACCGGGCGCGTGGTGGCCGGTGTCCAGGCACACCATAGCCTTGTCGCCGAGCGCCGACACCTGCACGTAACTGGTTCCCCAGTCCGGTACATCGGTGTGATAGAACGCTGGCTCGAAGAACTTGTACTCCAACACCAGACGCTGGTCCTCGCCCAGGCGGGCATAGATGGTCTGCAGCGAGTCGTGCAGACGGTCTTGCCGGGCGCGCATGTCGCCCTGGCCGGGATAGTTCGTGCCGTCCGCGAGCCAGATCTTCAGGTCGCGTGATCCGGTCTGATCCATCACGTCGATGCACGCGAGGTGGTGATCGATGGCCTTGCGGCGGATGCGCTCGTCGTTGTGCGTGAGCGAACCGAACTTGTAGTCGTCATCTTGGAACGCGTTGGAGTTGACCGTGCCCAGTTGCACGCCCATGTCTTCGGCGTGACGGCGCAGTGCGCCGAAGTCATCGACCATGTCCCACGGGATGTGCAACGCGACCGACGGCGCAAGGCCTGTGTGCTTGTGCACCTGTGCGGCATCCGAGATCTTCTCGAACGGGTCGCGGGGAGTGCCGGGCGTGGTGAACACCTTGAACCTGGTGCCCGAGTTGCCGAACGCCCAGCTGGGCAGCTCGATCGCCTGCTGCTCGAGCGTTGCAAGGATCTCGGAGGACAAGGTGGTCATGATGCGTCGCTTTCTTCGTTGGGGGATGCCGCGGCCTGCTGATCGGCGAGGTGGAAGATCTCGGTGAGGGGTGTGGCCGCCTGGTCGGGACGTCCGTCGAGGCCGACGAAGTAGGGCGCCATCTCGGCCTCCCACGTCGTCGCGACCGGCGATGCGGCCAGATACGCCTGCGCGGCCTGATCGTCGTCTGTTTCGTAATAGCCGATGAGCCGTCCGCCGTCGGCGAGGAACAGCGAATAGTTCCGTCGACCTGCAGCCGCGATCTCGTCGAGCATCTCGCGCCGCACCGGCGTGTGTCTCGCGATGTATTCGTCGAGCAGTTCGGGCTTGACATGCAGCTCGAAGCAGACGCGAGTCATAGGGGTTGCCTTTCGACGTCGGTGGCCGGCACGGAGCCGACCACCCGACGAGGTCGATCAGAAGTTGAACTTGTCGATGTTGCTGGCGTCGAAGACGAACGGGTCGCCCAGCAGGACGGTGCTGTCGGCTCCGACGGTGAACTCGCCCAGATCGCCGGCCTTGAAGGTGTCGCCCTGCTTGCCGGTGATGGTGCCATCGATCAGTGCCTTCGCCGTGAAGGCGGCCAGGTAGCCCAGGTCCCCCGGGTTCCACAGGGCGAACGAGGTCACCGTGCCGTCCTTGACGAACGAGCGCATCTGATTCGGCGTGCCCAGACCCGTCAGCGCCACCTTGCCCTTGTACTGGGAGGTGGACAGGTAGCGTGCAGCCGCCGCGATCCCCACCGTGGTCGGAGAGACGATGCCCTTCAGGTTCGGGTACGTCTGCAGCAGTGCAGCCGTCTTGTCGAAGGATGTCTGATCGTCGTCATTGCCGTAGACGACGCCGACGAGCTTCACGTTGGGGTGGTTGGCGCTCAGATCCTTCTTCATCAGCTCGATCCACGCGTTCTGGTTGGTCGCGTTGGCCGAGGCCGAGAGGATAGCGATGTCGCCGGAGTCCCCGATCTCTTTCGTGATCAGATCAACTTGAGCCTTTGCGATGCCTTCGGCCGAGGCCTGGCTGACGAATACGTCGCGGCACGAGGCATCCGTGTCGGAGTCGAACGTCACGATCTTCACGCCCGCTTGCTTCGCCTGGTTCAGCGAGCTGCACAGCGCCTTCGGGTCGTTCGCGGAGAGCACGATCGCGCCCACACCCTGCTGGGTGAGGGTGTTGATGTAGCTGACCTGTGCATCAGCAGTCGCTGTGGTGGGACCTACCTGGCTGTAAGTGCCGTTGAACGACTCGATCGCCTTCTGGCCGCCCTTGTCAGACGTGTCGAAGTACGGGTTGCCCAGGTTCTTGGGCAGGAAGGTGATCTTGTAGTTCTTCGCGGCGCCGTTGTCGCCTCCCGTCGTCGAACCCGGGGTGCCTGCGCCGGCGCAGGCGGTCAGGGCCATGGCGAGGGCGACGGCCCCGACTCCGGCGGCGAGCAGGCGGCGCATCCGGCCGCTCGTTGCTGCGGTGATCATGTGAGTTCCTTTCATCGGTGGTACAGGGGTGTTGATAGGGGGTGCCGGCCGTGCCGGTGTGGTCACGGGACAGGTGGAGCGCGGTGTCGCAGTGCGCGGAACCAGTCGGGCACGCGGGGTGCAAGCACGGACAGGATCAGCAGTGCGCCGGTGACGACGTTGATGGCATCGGAGCTGACCCCGGCCAGGCGCAGCGCGCTCTGCAGCACGGAGATCAGCAGGACGCCGCCGATGACGCCGAGGATGCTGCCCTTGCCTCCGAAGATCGACACACCGCCCAGCAGTACCGCGGCGATGATCGACAGTTCCAATCCGTTCGCGTTGTCGCCGCGAGCACTGCCGAAGCGCAGCGTCCAGAACACGCCTGCCAGAGCGGAGACGGCACCCGAGAGCAGGAACGTTACGAACTTGCTGCGGTTCACGTGCACGCCCGAGAAGTGTGCGGCCGCGGCTGACAAGCCCAGTGCGTACAGACCGCGGCCGAACGGCGTGTAGTGCAGCACGACGACGAACACGGCGATCAGGACGAGCACGAGGAGCGATATCGCGGGGATGCCGGATGCACCCAAGCGCAGCTGGGCGAGGTTCTGCCAGTCCAATGGGAACTCGGTGATGGCTGTCGTTCCGAGGATGCCGACGGCCAGACCGCGGAACAGCGCCAGGGTGCCGATCGTGACGGCGAGAGAGGGTAGACCCACGACGGTCACGAAGAAGCCGTTGAACGCTCCTGCGCCGAAGCCGATCGCGATGCAGACGACGATCGCCACGGCCACGGGCACGCCTGCCCGGATGAGCACGCCGAACAGCACGCTGCTCAAACCGATGATGCTCGCCACCGACAGGTCGATCTCTCCGGTGATGATCACGAGCGTCATCGGCAGCGCGATCATGAGCACAGGGGCGGCGTCCAGAAGCAGGAAGTACACCGTGTTCGTGCCGGCGAAGTAGGGGACCGTCTCTGCGGCGATGAGCACCACAGCGATCAGCACGGCGATGATGAGCGCTTCGGGAGACAACAGGATGCGGCGCCACAGCGGTCGACCGTAGGAGGGGAGTGTCGTTCGGGACGCAGCCGTGCGGGCACCGAGTGCGGTCATCGCTGTACTCCTTCGAGAGCCGGCGCGGCGGGGGTTTCGGGGTCGTGACGCTGGGCGAGCAATCGCCTTCGGGTGCGCAACGACAGCACCCGATCCAGCACAATGGCGCCGATGATCAGCACGCCGACGACGGCTTGCTGCCAGAAGTCCGGAATCCCGACGATCGGCAGGGCGCGGTTGATCGTCAGGAGGAGCATGGCGCCGATGGCCGCGCCCCAGACGGTGCCGCTGCCACCGAAGATCGCCACACCGCCGATGACCGCGGCACCCACCGCCTGAAGCTCCAGGCCGGTACCGGTCTGAGAATCGGTGGTGCCGTATCGGGCCGCGTAGAGTGCCCCGGCCAGGCCCGCCAACACCCCTGAGATCAGGAAGGCGGCGATCACCCGGCGGCGGACCTTCAGCCCGTACAGTTCGGCCGCGGCGGGGTCACTGCCGATGGCATAGAACTCGCGTCCGGAGCGGCGGCTGCGCAGGTACCACCCGATGATGACGGTCACGACGATAGCGATGATTGCGAGCCAGGGGATGGACAGCAGCGCGCTGGTGCCGAGGTCCAGGAACGAACCGGGCATGTCCGACGGGTTGATGCGGTTGCTGCCCGCCCACAGGACGAGTGCTCCGCGGAACGCATACATCGTGCCGAGGGTGATGACCAGTGACGGCACACGTCCGTATGCGGTGAGAAGGCCGTTGACCAGGCCGAGCACTGCTCCGAAGACCATGGCGAGGATGAACACGAAGACGACGGGTATGCCGGGGAAGTCGATGAACATCCGGCCGCAGAAGTACGCGGCCAGACCCACCGCGCTTCCCACCGACAGGTCGACGTTGCGCGTGATGATGACCACGGCCTGGCCGACCGAGACAAGCACCAGCATCGTGGGGGTCAGCAGCAGGTCGCGCCAGCCGTCGGGGCTGAACAGAAAGGTCGGGTTCACGAGGGTTGTCACGGCGATCACCGCGACCAGCGCGATGAGGATGCCGATCTCTCGGGAGTGCAGGAACCTGCCCAGCAGGTGTGTCATCGGTCGGTCTCCTCGCTGTCGGCGGCGGTCGTCGTCGACGCCGGTGACGGGTTGCTCACGCCGGCCGCGTGCGTGGCCGCGTACATCACGGTTTCGGCCGTGGCTTCGGCGCGGTCCAGCTCGGCAGTGATGCGCCCTTCCCGCACGACCAGGACGCGATCCGCCATGCCGAGTACTTCGGGGAGCTCGGACGAGATCATCAGGATCCCGATGCCCCGCCCGGCCAGCTCCGACAGCAGCCGGTGCACTTCGGACTTCGTGCCCACGTCGATGCCGCGCGTGGGCTCATCGATGATGAGCACTTGCGGGTCGGTTGCGAGCCACTTGCCGAGCACCACCTTCTGCTGGTTTCCGCCGCTGAGAGTGCCGGCGATGGTGTCGAGGGCCGAGGCCTTCACCCGCAGACGGTCGGCCCATTCGCGGCCGACGGTGTTCTCGCGACGTGATGTGATCAGTCCTGTTGTCGCGAGTCGGTCGCGGATGGCCAGTGCCGTGTTGCGGCCGATGGTCGCCTCCATGACCAGTCCCTGCTTGCGTCGGTCTTCGGGGACGAAGGCGATGCCGGCGGCGATCGCAGCGGATGGGTCGCCAGGTCGGACAGGAACGCCCTTCATGGTGACGGAGCCTGCGGAGTATCTGTCGACGCCGAAGACGGCTCGGGCGATCTCGCTGCGACCGGCGCCCACCAGCCCGGCCAGTGCGACGATCTCACCGGCGCGCACCGTCAGATCGATGCCTTCGAAGGTGCCCGGCGACGTGAGCCCTCGCACTTCGAGGAGTGGCGTGGTGATCTGCGCGTCCACTTTCGGGAACAGCTCGGTGACGTCGCGTCCCACCATGCGGCGGACGATCTCGTCTTCGGTGACGGACGTGGTCTTGTCAGTGGAGACGTAGCGGCCGTCGCGCATGACCGTGATCTCGTCGCACAGCGCGAACACCTCGTCGAAACGGTGGGAGATGAAGACGAGGCCGCGTCCTTCGTCGCGCAGACTGCGTGCGACGGTGAACAATCGATCGACTTCTACGCCGCTGAGGGCAGCGGTCGGCTCGTCCATGATCATCAACTTCGCATCCAGTGAGATGGCCTTGGTGATCTCTATGAGCTGCTGGTCGGCGATCGACAATCCTTCTGCGGGCCGTTGGGGGTCGATGTGGACTCCGAGGCGGCGGAAGATGCGTTCGGCCTCGGTGACCATGGCACGCCGATCGATGCCACCGGTGCGGGTGGTCGGCTGGCGACCCATGAAGATGTTCTCCACGACCGACAGGTCAGGAAAAAGCGTCGGCTCTTGGTAGATGACGGCGATCCCGGCGTGCTTGGACTCGGCTGTGGACCGGAAGTCGACGGGGGCACCCGCGAATCTGAAGGAGCCGCTGTCACGGTGGTACAGGCCCGCGATGATCTTGACCAGTGTCGACTTGCCCGCGCCGTTCTCGCCGACCAGCGCATGGATGGACCCGGCGCGGACCGTGAGATCCGCGTCGGCGAGGGCGATCACCGGTCCAAAGGATTTCGCGACGTGCGACAGTTCCAGCAGCGGGCTGCCGGCATCGCCAGCTGACGGCTCCGTCAAAGCGTGTACCTCCACAGTGAGGCGCGGGTGCCCGCGCGGGAATTGCGCTGTGTCGCAAAAATGAATCGTTACAATCAGCCGCGTCACCGATTGTGACTGTATCGGTAGAGAATGTCAAGAGGCGTGCTGCGACGATGGCAGCCCCTTAGTGAAACGTTATAGACTCGCTATCATGTGAAAGCCGGCGTCGCCGAGACAGCTCCGGCGGTAGGGACTCCAATGACGGTGAGCGTCAAAGACGTCGCGGCGCGTGCCGGCGTCTCCGTGGGCACCGTATCGAACGTGCTCAACAGGCCACAGCATGTCAGTGCCGCAACTGCCGAACGGGTGCGCGCGGCCATCGATGAGCTCGGGTTTGTCCGCAATGATGCCGCGCGGCAATTGCGCGCAGGCCGCAGCAGTGCGGTCGGGCTCATCGTGCTGGATATGACAAACCCGTTCTTCGCCGACCTGACTCGTGGTGCTGAAGATGTCGCGCAGGCGGCAGAACTCGCCGTCATCGTCGGCGACGGAGGGGAGCGTCCCGATCGTGAACGGGCCTACCTGGACCTGTTCGAACAGCAGCGGTTACGCGGTGTTCTGCTCACTCCGTTCGGGGATGTCGATGAGCGCCTACGCGCCTTGCGACGGCGAGGCATCCCGACCGTGCTGGTCGATCGAGCCAGCTCGGACCACTCATTCAGCTCCGTGTCGGTGGACGATCGCCTGGGTGGCGCGTTGGCGGTCGGGCATCTGCTGAACCGCGGGCACCGGCACATTGCCTACGTTGCTGGGCCGCGGGGCATCGCGCAAGTCGAGGACCGGCTTCTCGGCGCTCGTGACGCTGCGGCAGAGCATCCAGACGCACGTCTGGAAGTGGTGGAGCTGACGGCGTTGAGCATTGCTGAGGGTCAGCGCGCCAGCGCTGTCCTGGCTGCGGGCGGCGTTGATGGACGGCCCGACGCGGTGTTCGCAGCGAACGATCTCATCGCCATCGGACTGTTGGGCGGCCTGACCGCCGCCGGCATCCGGGTACCCGAAGACGTGGCGCTGATCGGCTACGACGACATCGCGTTCGCGGCCGCGGCTACCGTGCCGCTGTCGTCCATCCGCCAGCCCGCCGCGCAGATCGGCGCGACGGGCATGCGGATCCTGCTCGATGAATCCGTGGATCACACGCTTCCGCCTCGGCATGTGACGTTCCGACCGGAACTCGTCGTGCGCCGTTCGACAGAGGGCTGACGCTGTCGGCATACTGCCCGCACGCCGCGTCAGCGCAGCCCCGTGTGATGTGCCGCGAACGCCAGCTGGTCGGCGAACTCGGCGGCCGCGGCATCCTTCGGCTTGCCCATGCCGTGCCCGGCTCGTGTGTCGACCGCGAGCAGAATCGGCGCGTCGGCGGCCTGTGCGTGCTGCAGGGCGGCGGCGAACTTCAGAGAATGCCCGGGCACGACGCGGTCGTCGTGATCACCGGTCGTGATCAGAGTCGGCGGATACTCCGTTCCCGGCCGCACATTGTGCAGCGGTGAGTATGCCTTCAGATAGGCGAAGGCGTCGGCCTCGTCGGGGTCGCCGTAGTCGCTGGTCCAGGCCCAGCCGATCGTGAACCGGTCGAATCGCAGCATGTCGAGCACGCCGACCCCGGGCAGCACCGCCGCCCAGAGCTCGGGACGCTGGGTGAGGGCGGCGCCGGCCAGCAGGCCGCCGTTCGACCGGCCGTGCAGCGCGAGCTGACGCCGGGTCGTGACGCCGGTGGACACGAGGTGCTCGGCCACCGCATACAGGTCGTCGAACACCTGCTGCTTGCGTTCCTTCGTGCCGGCGTGGTGCCAGTCCGAGCCGAATTCGCCTCCTCCCCGCAGGTTGGGCACGACGAGCACTCCGCTGGCGGCCACCCACGCGGCCAGCACGGCGCGAAAGCCCGGGTTCATCGGGATGTTGAAGCCGCCGTATCCCCAGATCAGTGTCGGGCGCGGGACCGAACCGTCGTCGCCTTCGGGCCGCACGACGAACGCCGGGACGTCGGCACCGTCGGTGCTCGTGACGCGGATGCGTGAGGTCGTCGCGCGGGGCGCCGCGGGCCCCGGCGTCGGCAGGGTGCGGTGTGAGAGCACCGATGTCCCGTCCACGTCGAGAATGTGCCGCGTGCCGCGGTCGACGAAGCTCGACGTCGTCGCGTACACGCGACCGGACTCGTCGTCGGTCGACATCCCGGTGATGCTGACGCCCTCGCCGAGTGGCAGCGCCTCGCCGAGGGTCCCGTCGAACGCGGCGAGCTGCGCCCGGTGCGCGGCGTCGTGCGAATACTCGAGCATGAGGCCGGTCGCCGTCAGGTGCGCGTTCAGCAGCACGTCCTCGTCATGCTCGGCGACCACGGTGCTCTGCGCCCCGGTGTTGAGGTCGAAGGATGCCAGTCGGTAACGCGCCGCCCCGTCGTCGGTGACGACGTACAGCACGTCGTCGCGAATGCCGATCGAATGCCATTCGCGGTCGCGTCCGGTCACGAGCGCGCGCAGCGCCTCGACCGGCTCAGCGTGCCGGCGCACGGCGAGGTCGTTGCCCGACGACGATCCGCTGTCGGTGTGCAGCACGAACCATGTGTCGTCCGCGGGCCACGGCCGAGCGAACGTTCTCGGTTCGTCGGGCCGCGAGAACAGCACGGCATCGGCCTGCCGGTCGGTGCCGACCACGTGCGCCTGCAGCCTGCCCGCGCCCTGCTCGCTGGTCAGCGCGTTGCCGTCCGGCTCGTCGTAGCACCAGTACGAGAACGAGCGCGCCGCGACGTCGACACTCGTGTCGACTCTCTGGTCAGCACTCTGGTCAGTAGCGGGCAACCACACCGGCGAGTTCCACTTCGTCCACGTGATCTCGTCGTCGAGGTCCTGGCCTGTCTCGACATCTCGCACCCGGATCGTGCGCCAGTCGGACCCGCCGTCGGCGACCCCGTACGCGAGCAGTGCGCCGTCGGGACTCACCGACGCTGTCGTCACAGCACTGGTACCGTCGTCCGACAGCGTGTTCGGGTCCAGCAGCACGCGTCCGTTCTCGAGCTCGTCGACCGAGTCGGCGACCACGAGCACGTCCTGATTCTGCCCGTCGCCGTGCCACGCGAACACGCGCCCGCCCTTCTCGAACGGGCAGCCCCGGGCGGGGGCGGTCAGCATTTCGGTGACCGTCTCGAGGAACTCCGTACGTGAGCTCAGCGCATCCAGCGCCGGACGCGCGTGCGCGTTCTGTGCGGCGACGAACGCCTGCGTCTCGGGTGCGTCGGCGTCCTCCAACCAGCGGTACGGGTCGGCGACGACCTCGCCGTGGAGGGTCTCGTGGACATCGCTGCGGCGCGCAGAAGGGTAGTCGTGCATCGATCCATCGTTTCATGCGCGCACCGCTCGCCACGACCCCCTACGCGAAGCCGTCGATCCATTCGACGATGCGCTTCACACTGCGCTGCGCCGAGTTCGCCTCCGGATGATTGAGGTGTCCGTGCGTCGCGCTGCGCTCGGCGAACAGTTCGACGCGCACCCCGGCGGCTCGCAGCCGTTCGCCGAACATGTCGCCTGATGAGCGCAGATCGTCGATTGCGGCGACCAGCACGTACGTCGGCGGAAAACCCCGCAGGTCGCTCGCGAACCCCGGGAACGCCGTCGGATCCGTCATCCCCGCAGCGCCCGCGTAGTGCTTGGCGAGCGCCCGCACGATGCTGGGCCGAAACCGCAGGCGCGCCGGCATCTTCGCCATGAGGCGCTTCGTCTCGGGCGAGTTGGGCGGCAGCCGCGGGTACAGCATGGGGTAGGCGAGAACGAGGGATGCCGGGACTCTGCCGTCGCCCGTGGAACCCGGCGAATGGTGGGCCGCGGCATCCCGTGCTCGCAGCACGACCCCCGCAGCGAGTGCGCCGCCCGCGCTCGCCCCACCCAGATGCACCCGCGTGGCGTCGGTGCCGAACAGGTCGACCGTGTGCGCAGTCGCGTGTCGCCACGCCGCCTGCACGTCGTCCAGTGGTGCGGGGTGGCGGACGCCGCGCAGCGCCTTGCGGTAGTCGACGGCGAGGGTCGGGATGCCCGCGGCCGCGAGCTCCAGCGCCACCCAGTTCGACTCGGGCATGTCGAGGTCGCCGCCGAGCCACGCGCCGCCGTGCACCCACACGAGTGCATTGCGCGCCAGCGTCGCGTGATCGCGGTACAACCGCGCAGGCACGGGCCCGTCGTCGCTCGCGACGGGCACGTCCGCGGCCACGACCGTCGCCAGACGCGGAAAGCGCCTCTGCAGTGACGCCGTGTCGATGTCGGGCCGCGGATCGGGTGCCGTGCCGGTGCGGCCAAGGCGCCGGGCGACGAACCACATCGCGACGTCGGCCGGCGTCAGCACGACGGGCGCTCGATCGGGTGGGGCTGCGGACTCGTCATCCGTCCATCATTCCCGAGCCCCTCGCATCCTTCGCGCGCCAATTCGTGAACATATGTGCATGATATGAACGTATGCTTGATTCAGTCTGGATCCGCGTCTAAGTTGACAGCATGTGCGCCCGCCGCCAGTGGGCGGCCTCAAAGATCGCCGTATTCCGGCCAGAAGAGGGGTTCAGATGTCTGCCTATACCAACAAGGTCGGAGTTCACGGGCTCGTATGGGCCGGGGGGTGGTCTGAGGCCGAGGCGCGTTCGTCGATTGAGGGTGCGAAAGCGACCGGTTATGACGTGATTGAGATCCTGCTGATGGACCCGCGCAAGGTCGATGCAGCGATGACGCGTCGCCTTCTCGATGAGTACGAGATGGAGGCCACGGCCTCGTTCGGTCTGTCCGCCGAGACTGATGTGAGCAGTGAGGATCCCGATCGTGTGCATGCCGGCGAGCGGCTGTTGCATGAGGCCTACAGCGTCGCGCGCGATTTCGGGGCACTGTACGTCGGTGGTGTGCTCTATGGCGCGCTCGGCAAGTACAACGCACCGGTGTCGAGGCTCGGTCGCGAGAACTCCATCGCCGCGCTGCAGAGACTGTGCGATGCTGCCGCGGGTTCAGACATCCAGATCGGGCTGGAACTGGTCAATCGCTACGAGTCCAACATGCTGAACACTGCTGCCCAGGCTGTCAGCTATGTCGGCGAGGTCGGCAGGGACAACCTGGTAATCCATCTCGATACCTATCACATGAACATCGAGGAGAGCGACAACTACTCGGCAGTGCTCACCGCCGGCGAACACCTCGGGTACGTGCACATCGGAGAGAACCACCGCGGCTATCTCGGGACCGGAAACGTCGACTTCACCTCGTTGTTCCGGGGTCTCGCAGCGATCGGCTACACGGGTCCGATCACCTTCGAGAGCTTCTCATCTCGCATCATCATGCCTGAGCTCTCTTACACGCTGGCGATCTGGCGCGATCTCTGGAGCGACAACGCCGATCTCGCCGCGCATGCCCGTGGGTTCATCGACGCGCAGCTGCGTTCGGCCGCGAATCGTCCGGCGCTGTGAGCCGAACGGTCGGAGAGGAGACGTCAGGGATGCAGCAGCAGGGCAGCGTCGTCACGGAACTGATCGAGAGAAGCCACACGCTCGGGGCAGACCCCCGCGTGACCAATTACGGCGGTGGCAATACGTCAGCGAAGGGCTGTGTCATCGATCCCGCTTCAGGGTCCGACGTCGAGGTCGTCTGGGTCAAAGGTTCGGGCGGCGATCTCGGGACGCTGACGGAACGGGGGCTGGCCGTGCTGCGCCGCGACCGCGTTCAGGCGCTCTCCGCGGTCTACCGTGGACCCCAACACGAAGACGAGATGGTCGGGTTGTTCGACTATTGCATGTTCGGACAGCCAGTTGCTCCGCCATCGATCGACACCGCCATGCATGTGCTCGTCGACGCGCCCCACGTCGATCATCTTCACCCCGACGCGGGGATCGCCGTCGCCACGGCCGCGGACGGCGAGGAATTGACGCGACGGATCTACGGTGCGCGGGTCGTCTGGGTGCCATGGCGTCGTCCGGGGTTCCAGCTTGGGCTGGACATCGCGCAGATCCAGCGCGCTCACCCTGAGGCCATCGGCTGCATACTCGGCGGGCACGGGATCACGGCATGGGGCGCATCCAGCACCGAATGTCGACAGCGGTCATTGGAGATCATCGCGCTGGCCGAGCAGTACATCGACGAACACGGCGCGCCAGCGCCGTTCGGGGCCGTGCGTGAGGGCTACGGTGCGCTCGAACGACAGGAGCGCCACGCGCGAGCGGCCGTGCTCGCGCCGCTGCTGCGCAGAATGGCCGCCACCGACGGGCCGGTCGTCGGACATTACATCGACTCCGAGGTCGTCCTCGACTTCCTCAGTCGCAGTGAATGCCCGCGGCTCGCCGATCTGGGCTGCAGCTGCCCCGATCACTTCCTGCGTACCAAGATCCGGCCGCTTCTGCTCGATCTGCCGGGGGACAGCGAACTCGCTCTGGTCGAGCAGCGCCTCGGCCACTTGCACGCGGCCTACCGCGAGGATTACGCGCGCTATTACTCCGCGAATGCCACGGCTGATTCCCCGAAGATGCGAGGAGCCGACCCCGCCGTCTTCCTCATCCCCGGCGTGGGGATGTTCAGTTTCGGCGCAGACAAGCACACGGCGCGCGTGGCAGGCGAGTACTTCGTCAATACGATCAACGCGATGCGGGGGGCCGAAGCCGTCTCGACGTACGCGCCCATCCCCGACGCCGAGAAGTTCCGCATCGAGTACTGGAGCCTGGAAGAGGCGAAGCTCGCACGTCGGCCGAAGCCCAAACCACTGGCGGCGCGCGTGGCGTTCGTGACGGGTGGCGGGCACGGCATCGGCCGTGCGATCGCTCTGCGTCTGGCCCGAGAGGGTGCATGCGTGGTCGTCGCCGATCTGGACGCGGAGCGGGCTCGTGCTGTGGCGGACGAGATTGCGGCAGCGGCGGGCGCTGTCCAGGTCGGTGACGTCGCAGTTGCAGTGCACGTCGATGTCAGCGACTCGGCAGCCGTTCGTCAGGCAGTCGCCGAGGCTGCAGAAGCGTTCGGCGGGATTGACATCGTGATCAACAACGCAGGTCTGTCGCGCAGTCTGTCCCTCGCCGAGACGACCGACGAGGACTGGGACACGCTGCACGGCGTCATGGCGCGAGGGTCCTTCATCGTGTCCAGAGAGGCATCCAACGTGATGATCGCGCAAGGACTCGGCGGCGACATCATCTACATCTCCAGCAAGAACGCGGTCTTCGCCGGCACACACAACGTCGCGTATTCCGCGGCTAAAGCGGATCAGGCCCACCAGGTGCGTCTTCTTGCCGCCGAGCTCGGCGAGCACTCCATCCGGGTGAACGGGGTGAACCCCGATGGGGTCGTGCGCGGGTCAGGACTGTTCGAGGGGGGATGGGGCGACGAGCGCGCGAAGCTGTACGGCGTCGACCGGGCAGATCTGGGGAGCTACTACGCTGGCCGCACGATCTTGAAGCGCGAGGTCGTGCCGGACGATGTGGCGGCGGCCGTTGCCGCGCTCCTGTGCGGTGACCTGGCCAAGACGACGGGACATAGCATCCCGGTGGATTCGGGTGTCGCGGCGGCGTTCCTACGGTAGGCCGACGGCCGCGCCGCGGCTGTCGGGCAACATTGCAAGGATGCGCGAGCGGTCAGGGATCGAGGGCGCATTGCCGCGTGTTGTGGTGGCGATCGAGCCGGCGACAAGTGCGACCCGGAACGCTTCGCTCGGTTGCCACCCCTGAGCGATCGCGGCGGCGAACACTCCACACACGGTATCGCCGGCACCGGTGGTGTCGGCGGGCGTGACCGTGAGGGCGGGAAAGCTCTGCGGCGCCGCCCCGCGCCGATGCAGGCGCCCACCGCGCGCACCGAGCGTGACCAGAACCGTCCCGACCGCCCTGGCGAGCCGCTCGCCCGCAGTGATCGCATCGCCTTCACGGCTGAGTGCCGTGGCTTCGGGTTCGTTGACGATGAGGAAGTCGATCTTGGCCAGGATGTCGGTCGGCAGGTCGAGCGCCGGAGCCGCGTTGAGGATGACCGTGACAGAGTTCTGGGAGGCGAACTCGATGGCCTCGAATGCGATCGCGCAGCCAACCTCGAGCTGCGTCAGGACGACATCGGCGGCGAGGATGGCCTCTCGGTCGCCAGCGCTGAGCGTCTTCAGGTCGGCGTTTGCGCCCGGATCGACGACGATCTCGTTCTCTGCGCCGCGGTCGACGTAGACGAAGGCGCGGCCTGTCGGCAGCGAACTCGCACGCAACAGCCGGTCGTCGACGCCCTGAGCGTTCAGTGTGGTCCGCGCCACGTCGCCTTCTGCATCCGACCCGATCGAGCCGGTCAGTCCCGTCTGCGCACCGAAACGCGCCGACGCGATCGCCTGGGCCGCCCCCTTGCCACCGAGCGCCTGTCGCGAATCGGTCGCGATCACGGTCGTACCGGGGGCGGGGAAAGTCGGCATCGCCAGGATGGTGTCGACGTTGATGCTGCCGATGACGTGGACCCGCGCAAGCGCGTGACGGGGCGTCGAGCCCTGAGCGGCAAGCACCGTCGGACTCTGAGCGATCATGGGTCCGATCATAGCTTTCCGGCCTGCGGGCACCCTTGACGGTGGGCGCCGATGACACTGGCCCGGCAGGATGCGGTGATCCTGCCGGGCCAGTGCGCGAACGGTCAGAAGTTGTAGTTGTCGATGTTGTCCTTCGTGAAGATCAACGGTTTGTTGTAGTCGACCTCGCCGTCTTTCCCGACGGTGTACTTGCCGTGCTTTCCGGCGTCGACCACCTGTCCTTCAGCCGAGGTGATCTTTCCGGTGGCCAGCTGGAATGCGGCTGCGGTCGCCACGTAGCCGAGCTCCGCAGGGTCCCACATCGCGAACGCCTTCGCATCGCCGTTCTTGATGAAGTCCTTGACGGAGCTGGGCAGGGCAAAGCCCGTCGCATACACCTTGTTCTGCAGGCCTGCGTTCACAATCGCCTGTTCGGCGGCGGGTGCAGAGACCGCGGACGACGAGATGATGACCTTGAGGTCCGGGTGAGCCTGGATGAGGTTCAACGCGATGTCCTGGCTCTTCTTCGCATCATCCCCGGCGAACTGCACCGTGTCCAGATACTTGAAGTCCTTGTATGCGGGATCGGTGTCGATCAGTTCCTTCATGTACTTGACGTGGGCTGCGTGGTTGGCGGCGGTGGGCGAAGCCGAGATGAACGCGACGAGGCCGCCGTCGGGCGAGTCGAGCTTCGCGGCCTTCAGCATGGTCTCTGCCGCCAGCTTGTAGCTCAGCTGATTGACGAAGAGGTCGCGCGCGTCAGCGGCAGCGTCGGCATCGTAGGTGACGACCTTGATGCCACTCTTCATGGCCTGCTTCAAAGCCGGCGCGACGGCATCCTGATCGATGGCGCTGACGACAAGCGCGTCGGGCTTCTGCGGGATCGCGTTGGTCAGCGTTGCGATCTGCGCTGTGGCGTCAGGCTGATCCGAACCGATGTACTGGAACTGGAAGCCGAGGTCCTTCGCCGCCTCTTCACCGCCGTTCTTGGCGACCTCGAAGTAGGCGAGCCCGGTGAACTTCGGCGCCATGAAGATCCTGACGTCGCTCGCTTGCTTCGCACCTGCGCTGTCAGTGGACGACGATGTGGGTGGTGTTGACGAACATGCAGCCAACAACATGGCTGCAGACAGGATCGTCGCGGCGCCCGCAGCGACCCGGCTTCGGATGGATGTGATTTTTCGCATGTGATTGCCTTTCCTATTGGTGCTCGATCAAAGGGTTCTTGGAAGCGCTGAGCGAGTCGTCATGCCGTGGTGTTCACTCCCGGCGCTGTGCTGCTCGTCGGCTGTCGGCCTGCGGCTCTTCGGTGCGCGAGCCGCTGTCGGGTGACGGTCACGATGTGTGGCAGGCCGATGCTGGCAACGAGGAGGATGCCGATGACGAGCGTCTGGCTTGTTCCGGGGATGTTTGCAAGCTGCATGCCTGTCTGGATCGTGGCGAGCAGCACGAGGGAGAGGAAGACACCGATCGCCCGGCCAGACCCTCCCTGAATGAGTACGCCCCCGAGGACCACCGCGGTCACGACGAACAGAATGCTGCCGTCCGCGTTGTCGCCGCGGGCCGATTGATACTGGCTTACCCAGACGAGGCCGGCGAGGCCGCTGAGAGCGCCTGCGAGCGAGAAGGCGATGACCTTTGCAGCGGTCACATTGATGCCCGCCATTCTGCTTGCCGCAGCCGAGCTGCCGATCGCGTAGCTCTCTCGACCGAATCGGGTCGTCGACATGAGCACGCCTGCGCCGATCGCGACAATCAGCGCGACGATCACGTTCATCGGCACGATGCCGACCCATGTGGATCCCAGCGCAAGGTAGTCGGGCCTGAAGCCGGTCATCCCGCTATCGCCCGCCATGATGTATGCGATGCCTCGGTACGCGCCCATCGTGCCGAGGGTGACTGCCAGTGATGGAAGGCCGGCCACGGCCACCAGAATGCCGTTCACGGCACCGAGGACGGCACAAGCGAGGACCACGATCGGCAGCGCGATGGCCAGCGGCATTCCCGCATGTGAGAACTCGCCGAGCATGACGCTGCCCACGGCGAGTGTGGAGGCAAGGGAGATGTCGATCTCTCCTTGCACGACAATCGGGAAGAGGCCGAATGCCATGAGGACGAAGATGACGAAGAACTCGGCCGAGTTGAGGAGAGTGACCCCGTCCAGAAAATAGGGCGAGAGCGTGCTCGACCACAGGAACGCCAAGACGATCAGGACGATGAGGATGAGTTCCCACCCGAATCGGCCGACGATGCTCTTCATGCTTTGACCTCCATGATGCTTCGCCGGGATGTCGCTCGGTGGACGTTGCGTTGGATGATGGCATCCATTCCGACCGCAGCGATGATGGCAACGCCTTGGATGATCAGCCGGTAGAACTCGTTGACGCCGAGGAGGACGAGGCCATTGTCGATGGTGGCAAGGACGATCGCCCCGAACGCGGCGCCTATGACGCTGCCGGTACCTCCCCAAATGCTCACGCCGCCGATCACGACCGCGGCCAGCACCTCCAGCTCTATGCCATTGGCGAGGAGCGAGTTGATATTGCCTACTTGCGCACCCAGCAGGAGCCCGGCAATCGCGGCGATCACGCCCGCACCTATGTACGCGCCGATCACAATGCCGGTGCTGTTCAACCCGTAGAACCTGGCCGCCTTCGGATTCGAGCCGTAGGCGTAGACCATACGGCCCCATGGCAGTCGAGCCAGCGCAATCGCAACGATCGCGACCAAGATTGCGGAGATCCAGACATATGCGGGCAAGCCGAGCCAGATCTGTGCGGCCAGCGACTTCGACCACGCGGGGAGTGTCCCACTGGTGACTTCTTTGGCATTCGCGTAGAACGAGACGAAACCTCGGTAGATCGACAGGGTGCCCAGAGTCGCAACGATCGACGGGATCTTCAGGAGGGTGACGAGTATGCCGTTGATCGAGCCGAGCACCGCACCGATGATCATCGCCATCAGCACCACCCACGGCTGAAGCGCTGTCACTTTTCCAGCGATGTCGAACACCACGTAGGCCGTCAGGCCCATGATCGACCCCACGGACAGATCGAGGTTGCCGGTGAGGACGACAAGAGTCTGCCCGAGTGCGGCTATGGCCAGGATGGCCCCGGTGAACAGGATGCTACGAGCGTTCGGCCATGTCAGAAACCGTGGGTCGAGGATGCTGAACACCACGAAGAGCAGTACGAGGAACGCGAAGACCCCGAGGAATCTCACACGCAGGGCACCCCCACCGAAGGACCGCTTGCGGGTGCGGTGGGCGATCATTGCGTCAGCGCTCACGCTGGCTCCTCCTTCGTGCGCGCGGCCGCGGCGAGGATCTTCTCCTGCGAGGCTTCCTGAATGTCGAAGTCCGCGACCAGGCGCCCACGGGCGATGACCAGGATGCGGTCGCTGACCGCCAGGACCTCAGGCATGTCAGACGAGATCATGAGGATCGCGAGCCGGCTCTTGCGAGCGAGGTCTCGCATCATGTCGTGCACCTGGGCCTTGGTGCCGACGTCGATGCCGTGTGTCGGCTCGTCAAGCAGAAGCACGCGAGGTTGCGTCGCCAGCCACCGGGCGAGGGCGACCTTCTGACGGTTGCCGCCCGACAAGGAACTGACGAGGTCCCCAATAGCACCCTTGATGCTCAGACCTTGGCGTTGTGTTGCCGCCAGCGCGCGCTCGCGCCGGCGGCTCATGAAGCCGAACCTGCTGAGGACGCGCAGACTCGGAAGGGCGATATTGGCCGAGATCGTCATCGACGCGATCACGCCCTCGATATCCCGGTCCTCCGGCAGGTACGCCACGCCGAGCTCCGCCATGTGCCCTGGTGACCGTGGGTTCACGACTTCTCCGTCGACCTCGACGCGACCGGCTGGGCGACTGCCTATGCCGAAGATCGATTGGGCGATCTCAGAGCGGCCCGAACCGACCAGACCCGCGACGCCCACAATCTCACCCTCGTGCACGTCGAAAGTGATGTCGTCGAACATTCCGGGGCTGCTCAACCCTGTGACTGACAGCCGGGGCGGCCCGAGCGACTCTTCGCGCGGTACGGCGTCGAGCGTGACGGATCGGCCGACCATCAGCTTGATCATCGTCGCGTAGTCGAGCTCTTCTGTCGGTGATGTCTGCACGTGCTGACCGTCCCGAAGCACCGTGACCGTGTCCGCCAGGAGGCTGATCTCTTCCATGCGGTGAGAGATCCAGACGATGGTGGTTCCTTCGTTTCGCAGCCTGTGGACGACGTCGTAGAGCTTGCTGGCCTCACCGGGCGTCAGTGCGCTTGTGGGCTCGTCGAGGATCAACAGGCGCAGATCAGAAGAGAGCGCCCGTGCGATCTCGACGTATTGCGACTCGGCAACGGTGAGATTCGCCACCAGCTCATCGACGTCGAGGTCGAAGCCGAGGTGGGCGAGGAGGGACTGCGCCCGCTCACGCATCTGCGCCGTGTTGACGATGCCGCCGCTGCGCGGGTACTGGCCGGTGAAGATGTTCTCCGCCACGGAAAGATGCGGGAAGAGGTTCGGGTCTTGGTAAACGGCAGCGAGCCCTCTGCCGCGCGCATCCAGCGGATTGCGGAAGCGGACAGGCTCTCCATCGAAGATGAGCTGGCCCGTGTCCGCCTCGAGAAGACCCGTGATGATAGCCACAAGGGTCGACTTGCCGGCGCCGTTCTCACCGACGAGTGCGTGGATCTGGCCGGGGGCGATGTCGAAGCTGACGTCACGCAAGGCGTGCACAGCTTCGAAGCTCTTGCTCACGCCTCGGATGCTCAACCGGGGCATGGTCGCCGTGCTCTTGTTGGATGGAGTGTCGGCCATCGACGCAACCTTGCCTTCCCTGGCGGCGTCCGACTCACCAGTGACTGGCTCACGGTGCCTCCACGATCACGCTGAATCTAACAAGCGTGAGAACGCACGTCAAACACATGATCGTACATTGAACATTTGCTCAGGCCGAGCGCCGCGGGGAGAGAGGGGTCGAGCTTTGGAGGGACTAGGAGGCCAGCGCGCGGGCGACGTCCTCGGTGGTGATGAGGGTGTGCAGGTAGCGGCCCATGAGTGCGCCACGGATCGCCGCGAGCTTGTCGATGCCGCCAGCGACGCCCACCACGTGTTTCATCGTCTGCAACTCGCGGATGGCCAGCCCGATCCTGATCTTCTGCAAGTCGACGGCCAGGACAGTGCCTGTTTCGTCATACCACTCGCCGAGAATGTCACCGACGGCGCCGCGCCGCTGGTAGTCGACGATCTGCTGTTCCGTGACGACGCCTGTGTGCAGGATCGTGGCGGTGGCAATGGCGCCACCGATCCCGATGAGGGCAGCGTCCGACGCCCTCGCCATGTCCAAGACGTTCGTCACTGCGCGTTCGTGACGCAGCGCCGAGGCGATGGCGGGGCTGGAAGCCAGCAACGGGGCCGGCACGAAACGGATGTAGTCCGAGATCCCGTTGTTGGTCGTGCCGCTCACCTTGGTCGTGTATGCGTCGATGCCGCCGGTGATTGTGGCGAATGTGACGCCGCTCAGTGATGAAGGGCTCAGCGCGAGCAACGTACGCAGCACAGTGTCACCCCACCCCACGCCGATCACAGCGCCAGGCCGGAGGAACCGACGCATGTATTGCGCTGCTTCGACCGCCAGCCTGCTGTTCGTCACCTCGGCAGAACTGTCCTCGCTCACCTGCGGCACGATCACAATGTCTCGGAGTTCGTACTTCTGGCGCAGTCCATCGATGAGTTCGAGCCCACCCACCCCGGTGGTGTCGATGTCGATGGTCACGATGCTCGCTTGTCTGGCGCGTTCGAGGAGTCGGGCCACTGTCGGGCGGGACACGTGCAACTGCTGAGCAATCTGCGCCTGTGTCAGGTTCTCGCGGTAATAGAGCCAGGCGACGCGTACGAGCTTTTGATGCTCGGTGTCGTTGTCCCGACGGGGTGGTTCCGCGTTGCGTTGGCCGGCGACGCCGTGGAATGTCATTGTTCCTCGCTCCTGCACATACGTTCAATAACTGAACGTATGTTACTCTCTCAGTCCATCCATGCGGAGGTGAGATGCCGACGTCAGTTCTGGTCATCGGGGACAGCTACATGCCAGTCGAGGTCATGCGGCCCGCGGTGGAAGCGCTCCGCCCGGAGATCGAGCCGACTTATGCCACTGTCGATCCCGTTGCTCGACCCTACTTGCCGCCGTTGCGTGAGTATCAGGGTGACCCCGCGGTCATCTCGACGTGGATCGCAGACCATTCGGCGATGGTCGTGCATGCGGCGCCGGTGACGCGGACTCTGCTTGAGCAACATCGGCAAATCCGACTCGTTGTATGCCTGCGTGGAGGTCCTGTCAACGTCGACCTGGATGCCGCTGCTGCGCTGGATGTGGCCGTGGTGAACACGCCGGCGAAGAATGCGCCTTCGGTCTGCGACCTCACGATCGCCTATCTGCATCTGCTGCTGCGTCGTGTGCCTCAGGCGAGCCAGTCGCTCGTGAAACTGGCGGAAGCGGGCGGGCGGCACCTCGACTCGACATTCATCGGCGGGCAATGGACGGGGAGAGAACCGCGCGGACTGACCATCGGCATCGTGGGATATGGGGCGATCGGCAGGCTGGTCGGACGGCAGGCGCGTCGGCTCGATATGAGGGTACTGGTGCACGATCCCTTTGTGACGGAGCACCCGACCGGCGTCGAAATGGTCGGCCTTGGTGAGCTGTCCGCCCGCAGCGATGTGATCACGCTGCACGCGAAGGCCACTCCAGAGACCACGAGGCTTGTGGACGCTCCATTCCTGGCATCCATGAAGCCCGGCGCGGTTCTGATCAACACCTCACGCGAGAGCCTGGTTGATGAGACGGCGCTGTTGGCCGCGCTGATGTCAGGCAGCCTCGCCGGCGCCGCGCTAGACGTATGCGAGCCGGACGGCGCGTGGCCGGAGCTCGCCATGCTGTCGAACGTGATCCTCTCGCCACATCTGGGCGGCGCGACCGCTCAGACGCAGCAACGCGGATTGCAGCTGGGGCTGAGCGAACTTATGCGGTTCGTCCGCGGCGAGCAACTTCAGCACAGGCTCGCCTGAGCGATCGCCTGACGTTCGTCAGGCGACCGAGCCACCGGATGCACGGCGCTTGGTCGTGCCCGTCGGGCTCACCGCGGTCTCGCTCGCCGTGGGGCACAGGGGCGCCTCGCGGTCGGTGATCGGGATCGGGGTCGTCTGTGCGATCTCGTCGCTGAACTCCTCGGGGGCCATCGCCGCCACGACGCTGATGGGTCGGGTCTCATCGATCGTCAACGCGAACCGGCGCTCTTCGCTGCGGTGCAGACGCCCCGAGGTGACCAGCCACACCGCGCCGATGACGCACGCGATGATGCCGGCGGCCGCACCCAGCTGGATCGCCGCGCGCGCGCCGAACGTGGTGGCCACCCATCCGGCGATCGGTGCGCCGATCGGGGTGGAACCCATGATCACCGCCATGTACAGTGCCAGCACCCGGCCGCGCAGGTGCGGCGCGGTGGTGGTCTGCACGTAGCCGTTCGCGGTGGTCAGCATCGAGACGGTGGAAAAGCCCACGAACACGATGACGGCGCCGTACATCCAGTACACCGGCATGGCCGACGAGACGAGCGAGGTGACGCCGAACCCGCCGGCGGCGACGATCACCACGCGCAGCCGGGCGCGATCGCGTCGGGCCGCCATGAGGGCACCTGCCAGCGAACCTATAGCCAGCATGGAGCTCAAGGCCCCGTAGCCGTCGGCCTTCAGGCCGAACTCCAGCGCCATCGTCGAGGCGAAGATGGCGAAGTTCATGCCGAACGCGCCGATGAGGAACACCATGACGAACAGCACGATCAGGTCGGGGCGCCCGGCGACGTAGCGGAAGCCGTCGGCCAGGCGCGAGGCATCCGTCGCCCTCACCCGCGGTTGCAGCTCGCTCTGCCGCATGATCGTCAACGCGAACAGCATGGCCAGGAATGTCGCGGCGTTGACGATGAACATCCAGCCGGTGCCCACCAGCACGATCATGACGCCGCCCACGGCGGGTCCGATCAGGCGTGCGGTGTTGAAGGATGCCGAGTTCAAGGCGACGGCGTTCGCCGCGTTCTCACGCGAGACGACATCCGAGACGAACGCCTGCCGGGCGGGGGAGTCGAAGGCGTTGGCCACGCCGAACAGGCCCGCGAACAGCCACATCATGGGCAGGGTCATCACGTGCGTGAGCAGCAGCACGCCGACGGTGATCGCGAGCAGGCCCAGCGCGGTCTGCGTGCACATGAGCAGCTTGCGTCTGTCGAAGTGGTCGGCGACCCATCCGGTGATGCTCACCAGCACCAGGGGCGGACCGAACTGCAGCGCCATCGTCACGCCCATCGCGGTGGCGTCGTTGTGCGTCAGCTCGGTGAGCACGACCCAGTCCTGTGCGGTGGACTGCATCCAGCCGCCGATGTTGGAGACCAGAGCGCCGATGAACCAGACGCGGTAGTTGAACAGGCCGAGCGAGCGGAACATCGACTTCATCGGGCGGCCATCTCGTGCATGATCTCGGCGGCTTTGGTCAGTGTGCGGCGTTGGGCGGGAGTGAGGCCCGCAACGACCGTGGCCAGCCACCGGTCGCGGCGGCGCACCGTCTCGCTGACGAGATCCCGCCCGGTGTCGGTGATCTGGATGTTGACCTTGCGTCGGTCGTCCTCGTCGGGGGTGCGGGTGAGCCACCCGCCCTCTTCGAGGCAGTTCACCGTGCGGTTCATCGAAGGCGCCGTCACCCGTTCACGCTCGGCGAGTTCGCCCAGCGTGTGGGGTCCGTGATGGCTGAGCGTGGCAAGCACCGCGAACTGCGCGTCGCTCATCGTGTCCAGGCCACGTTCGGAGCGCAGTCGCCTGCTCAGCCGGAAGGTGGCCATCCGCAGATCGCGGGCGGCCGCGGCATCCTCTGCGGGGACTTCGATGTCGGATGTCGTCGTCGCGACGGACGTGTCGGGTGCTCTGCGTTGTTCAGCCATGTAATTCTTTAGCCTACCTTATTAGTCTTGCTAAGTAAATATCGTGGGGGCAGGCGATAGGCTCTCGCCATGCCCGAGTTCACCGATGCACACGGCATTGCGATCGTCTACGACGTGCACCCCGCGCAGGGCGCGGCCCGCGGGGTCATCCAGCTCCTCCACGGCGTGGGCGAGCACGCCGGTCGCTACACGGCGCTGATCGACGTGTTGACCTCGGACGGCTTCACCGTCTATGCCGACGACCATCGCGGACACGGGCGCACCGGCATGCGGCAGCACGGCGGTGATGCCTCCCGGCTCGGACACCTCGGTCGCGGCGGACACGGGGCGGCCGTCGACGCGCTCTGGCAGTTCACGCAGCTGATCCGCGAGGAGAATCCGGGGCTGCCGCTGGTGGTGCTGGGACACTCGTGGGGGTCGTTCCTCGCGCAGATGCTGGTGAATCGGCACCCCGAGGCCTACGACGCGGTGATCCTGTCGGGGTCTGCGTTGCTCACTCCCACCGGACTGAATGCGGGAGATCTGAACGCCCGATGGAAGAAGGAGGATGCCACGGGCATGGCATGGCTGTCCTCCGACCCGCGCGTGGCCGAGGAGTTCATGGCCGATCCGTTGACGGTGTCGGTGCCGCTGCTGCGGCTGTTCGGCCCGTTCAACGCCGTGCAGCTGTACGGGCGGCCGCGCAAGGACCTCGGCCGTGACATTCCGCTGCTGCTGATCGTCGGTCGCGACGACCCGGTCGGAGGCCCCCGCAGCGTGCACCGGCTCGCCGACGCGTACCGCCAGCGCTCCGGACTGACCGACGTCACGACCCTCGTCTACCCCGATGCCCGCCATGAGCTGTTCAACGAGGTCATGCAGGCCGAGGTGCGTGCCGACGTGCTCGCCTGGCTGAACGCACGCTTCGCGGGCCGGGACTGACCCCCGCTTCGGCAGCGCGCCGGGTCAGCGCCCGCCCGGTCAGCGCGCCGGGTCAGCGCCCGCCGGGGTACGACGCGCGGCGCGATCCCCGCGACCGGGCGCCGCCGACCGTGGCGCCGATGGTCGGCTTGCCCGACGCGGTGCGCCCGGCCTGCGGTGCAGAGGAGTGAGCCTGTCCGCTCGAGCGCTGGTTGGCGGAGTGCTGGGTGCCAGGGCGCTGCGTGCCCGAGCGCTGCGTGCTCGAGCGCTGCGTGCCCGAACGGTCAGCGCCGTCGCGCTGGCCGCTCTGCTTCGCGGCATCTGCAGTGCGGGGTCGGCGCGGCTCACGTGTTGATGCGCTGGGAGCATCAACGCGTGAGTCTGCGCCGGTGCGCTGTCCGCGGCCGCCGCGACGGCCGCCGCCCTGCGCCGCGCCGGCTGCGCTGTGCGCGCCCCGACCGCCCGGGGCGGCCGAACCGCTCCGGCCGGCCGAACCGCCCCGGCCCGTCGAACCGCCCCGGCCCGACGAACCGCCCTTGCCCGACGACCCGCCCCGGGCGGGTGCGGCCACCGGCGGCGCCGGGGTCACGTAGGGTGCGGGCTCGCCGACGAGGATCGAGACGGCGGCATCCTGCGGCCTGACCGCCTCGAACGGCACGTTGAGCTTCGCCTTGCGCAGCAGGTCGTTCACGTCGCGACGCTGCTCGGGCAGGGTCACGGTGACCACAGTGCCCTCCTCCCCGGCACGGGCGGTGCGGCCCGAGCGGTGCAGGTACGCCTTGTGCTCGACCGGCGGGTCGACGTGCACGACCAGTTCGACGTGGTCCACGTGCACGCCGCGCGCTGCGACGTCGGTGGCCACCAGCACCCGTACGCCGCCGTCGACGGGGTCGGCGCCGAACGCGGCGAGGTTGCGCTCACGCGCGTTCTGCGACAGGTTGCCGTGCAGATCCACGGAGGGGATGCCCGCCGCTGTCAGCTGCTTGGCCAGCTTCTTGGCCTGGTGCTTCGTGCGCATGAACAGAATCCGCTTGCCCTGGCCCGACGCGAGGTGGCGCACGAGCGTGGCCTTGTCGTCGGGGTCCACGACGAACACGCGGTGGGTCAGCTGGCCCTGCGGGACGGATGACTCGTCCACCGAGTGCGTGACCGCGTCGTGCAGGAAGCGCTGGACGATCGTGTCGACGCCACGGTCCAGGGTGGCGCTGAACAGCATCCGCTGCCCGATGGCGGGGGTGGCGCCCATGATGCGCTTGACGCCGGGAAGGAACCCGAGGTCGGCCATGTGGTCCGCCTCGTCGAGCACCGTCACCGCGACGTCGCCGAGGTCGGCGACGCCCTGCTTCATGAGATCTTCGAGGCGTCCGGGGCACGCGACGACGATGTCGACGCCGCGCGCGAGCGCCTGCTCCTGCGGGCGCTGGCTCACACCGCCGAAGACGGTCGTGACGGTCAGGCCCACCGCATCGGCCAGGGGCGCCACGGTCGCGGCGATCTGCGAAGCCAGCTCGCGGGTCGGAGCGAGCACGAGCCCGCGCGGGCGGCGCGGGCGCGCCGACGTGCCGGTCAGGCGGGCGACCAGGGGGACGGCGAACGCGATCGTCTTGCCGCTGCCGGTCCGGCCGCGGCCGAGCACGTCACGGCCGGACAGAGAGTCCGGCAGCGTGTCGGTCTGGATGGGGAACGCTTCGGTCTTGCCGGATGCGGCAAGGACGTCGGCGAGCTTCTCGGGCACACCGAGAGAGAGGAAAGAAGACAAAGGGGTGCTTTCGGGCAAGGCGCGTGGAAATGCGCGAGATGGCGACGGCGCAGGTGTGCGCATCGGTTCGCCGTTCGAGAGAAACCGCGACGGGTTGAGGCCCGGTCGCAGGGAGCGTGTCGACGACGCAGCGGCAGGGCCGCAGCATCCACACTACCGGTCCGCGCCGCCTTAGGCTGAGAGCATGCACGGTGAGTACAAGGTCCCGGGCGGAAAGCTCGTCGTCGTCGACCTCGACGTACGCGACGGACGGATCGTCGATTTCCATCTGTCAGGGGACTTCTTCCTCGAACCCGACGACGCGCTGGCAGACATCGATGCCGCCGTCAACGCACTGCCCGACACCGCGGATGCGGTCACCATCGCCGCCGCGGTGCGCGCCGCGCTGCCCGAGGGCGCGCAGCTGCTGGGGTTCACCCCCGAATCCGTCGGCACCGCCGTGCGGCGCGCGCTGGTCACCGCGCCCGGGTGGCGCGACTTCGCGTGGGAGGTCGTGCACGACAAGCCGGTCTCGCCGCGCATGAACCTCGCCCTGGACGAAGTGCTCACCACCCGCGTGGGCGATGGCCGGCGCAACCCGACCTTGCGCATGTGGGAGTGGGATGAATCGGCCGTCGTGATCGGCTCGTTCCAATCGGTGCGCAACGAGGTCGACCCCGACGGTGCACGCAAGCACGGGTACGACATCGTGCGGCGCATCTCGGGCGGCGGCGCCATGATGATGGGCGCGAATTCCATCGTGACGTACTCGCTGTACGTACCCGCATCGCTCGTGGCCGGGATGACGTTCGCCGACTCGTACGCGTTCTTGGACGACTGGGTGCTGCAGGCGCTGCGCTCGCTCGGCATCGACGCCGTGTACCAGCCGCTGAACGACATCGCCGGCCCCAGTGGCAAGATCGGCGGCGCCGCGCAGAAGCGCCTGGCCAACGGCGGTGTGCTGCACCACGCGACCCTGAGTTACGACATGGACGGTCAGGTCATGACCGAGGTGCTGCGCATCGGCCGCGAGAAGCTGAGCGACAAGGGCACCGTGTCGGCGGCCAAGCGCGTGGATCCGCTGCGCAGCCAGACGGGCATGTCGCGCGAGGAGATCATCGAGCGATTCATCACGACGTTCACGGATCTGTACGGCGCGACCACCGGGCACATCACCGACGAGGAATATGCCGAGGCCGAGGCGCTGGTCGCCTCGAAGTTCGCCACCGACGCGTGGTTGAACCGCGTGCCGTGATCGGGCACCAGGCAGTGGATGCCGCTTCTTCCCCGCCGTCGCCGGTGGGAACCGTCCAGATCCACCACGGCGACAACCTCGAGGTCGCCCGCTCGCTGCCGGATGCGTCGTTCACGCTGATCTACCTGGACCCGCCGTTCAACACCGGGCGGGTGCGCACCCGGGTCGTCGAGACCGCCCTGGCCACGGCATCCGCGACTCCTGCCGCGGCCCCCGCCTCCGACGACGCCTCTGAGCCGGTCCGCCGGCACGGGTTCCACGGGCGCGAGTACGAGCGGCTGCGCGGAGACCTGCGCGCCTACGACGACCGGTTCGACGACTACTGGGCGTTCCTCGAGCCGCGGCTGCGCGAGGCGTGGCGGCTGCTGGCCGAGGACGGCACGCTGTATCTGCACCTCGACTTCCGCGAGGTGCACTACGCGAAAGTGCTGATGGACGCCCTGTTCGGCCGCGACCGGTTTCTCAACGAGATCGTGTGGGTCTACGACTACGGCGCGAAGAGCAGGCGTCGCTGGCCCACCAAGCACGAGACGATCCTGGTCTACGTGAAGGACCCCGGTCGCTACTGGTTCGACTCGTCGGCCGTCGATCGCGAGCCGTACATGGCCCCGGGACTGGTCACGCCCGAGAAGGCGGCGCGCGGCAAGCTCCCCACCGATGTGTGGTGGCATACGATCGTGCCGACCACGGGCCGGGAGAAGACCGGCTACCCGACGCAGAAGCCCGAGGGAGTGCTGCGCCGCATCGTGCAGGCCTCCAGCCGTGAGGGCGATCGCGTGCTCGACCTGTTCGCCGGCAGCGGCACGACCGGGGCGGTGGCCGCTGCCCTCGGCCGGCACGCCGTGCTGGTGGACGACAACGCCGACGCGATCGAGGTCATGCGCCGCAGGATGCCACAGGCCCGGCTGGCCGGGAAAAAGGAGTCACCATGACACAGCAGTCCGCCGACGCACCCCGCAGTCCCACCCCCGAGGAGGAGTACGTCGAGGTCGAGACCGCGGCAGGGCGTGTGCGCGGATGCCGCCGTCCCACCGCAGCCGGCGGCCGGTACCCGCGGTCGGTGGCCTTCCTGGGCATCCCGTTCGCCGAGGCGCCGGTGGGCGAGCTGCGGTTCGCGGCCCCGGTGCCCAAAGCGCCGTGGCAGGGAGTGCGCGACGCGCTCGCGTTCGGCCCGACCGCGCAGCGCGGCGACCCGGGGATCACACTCATCCCCGAGCCGAGCATCCCCGGGGACTCCACGCTCAACGTCAACGTGTTCACTCCCGATCCCGAGGCTGCAGGCCTGCCGGTGCTCGTGTGGATCCACGGCGGCGGCTACATCAGCGGTTCTCCGGCCAGCCCCTGGTACGACGGACGCGCATTCAACCGGGACGGCGTCGTGACCGTGTCGCTGTCGTATCGCGTGGGCTTCGACGGCTTCGGGTGGATCGAGGATGCCCCCTCCAACCGCGCCGTGCGCGACTGGCTGCTGGCGCTGGAGTGGGTGCAGCAGAACATCGCCGCGTTCGGGGGAGACCCGGACCGGGTGACCATCGCCGGGCAGTCGGCCGGCGGTGGGGCCGTCTTGACGCTGCTGGGCATGCCGGCCGCTCAGCACCTGTTCCACAGCGCTTACGCACTGTCGGGTGTGCTCGCCGACGTGTCCGCCGAGCGTTCCGAGGCGCTCGGGCGCGCCGTGGCCGAGGCGGGCTCCGTCGCACCCACACGGGCCGGGCTGTCGTCGCTGAGCGAGCTGCGTGTGCTCGAGCTGCAGAAGAACGCGACCGCGCTCGACCCCGGCCGCATGAGCTCGATCATCGACGACGGGCTGCCGCTGGGACCGGTCGTGGACGGTGACCTGCTGCCGCGCCCCACACGCGACTCGCTGCGCGCGGGTGTCGGTGCCGACAAGCCGCTCGTGCTCGGAACGACCGACGACGAGTTCACGATGGTGCTCGCGGAGGCGGGTGAGAAGCTGCGCTGGGTGCCGCGCGGGCTGCTGCTGCGCAAGCTGGGGCTGACGGGGACGGCACGCAAGGAGTACCTGGCCGCCAACGCCGATGTCGCGGCCAAGGGCAAGGCGCGCCTGGGCGGGCGCCTGGTCACCGACCGTCTGTTCCGGACCGCGGTGGTGCAGATCGCAGCGGCCCGGCGTGAGGCGGCAGGCGACATCGCCGATGCCGCACCCACGTGGGTGTATCGCTTCTCGTGGCCGTCGGGCCGCTTCGGCTTCGCAGAGCATTGCCTGGACGTGCCGTTCTTCTTCGACTGCCTGGACGGGCCGGCGATGGTCCCGCTGGCAGGCCCGAACCCGCCGCAGGCGCTCGCCGATGCCGTGCACGCGGCGGCTGTCGCGTTCGTGGTCGACGGCGATCCCGGCTGGCCGCCGACGGATGAGCGGGGCATCGCCCGGGTGTACGACACGACGGTGCACGACATGCCGGACGCCTACGCGTCGGTGCGGGCGTTGCTGTAGCCGGTGCAGCTGTTGCCGTCGCTGCGCCGGCTCAGGCGCCGGGGCCCCCGGCCATAGGCTGGCGTCATGCGATTCGGAACTTTTCTTCCTCAGGGCTGGCGCTTCGACCTGGTGGGCATCGACCCCGCCGATCATTGGGCCACGATGCGCTCACTCGCGCAGCGTGCCGACACCGGACCCTGGGAATCGCTGTGGGTGTACGACCACTTCCACACCACTCCGGTGCCCAGCGCCGAGGCCACGCACGAGGCATGGGCGCTGATGGCGGCGTTCGCGGCATCCACCTCACGGGTGCGCATCGGCCAGATGTGCACGTGCATCGGCTACCGCAACCCCGCCTACCTCGCGAAGGTCGCCGCCACGATCGACCACGTCTCGTCGGGGCGGCTGGAGATGGGCATCGGCGGCGGGTGGTACGAGCACGAGTGGCGCGCCTACGGCTATGGATTCCCCGAGATCCCGCAGCGGCTGCGCATGCTGCGGGAGGGAGTGGAGATCATGCACCAGGCGTGGACCACCGGCACCGCGACCCTCGACGGCCGTAAGTACCAGGTCGACGGCGCCATCATGCGCCCGCTTCCTCTCCAGCCCGGTGGCGTCCCGCTGTGGATCGCCGGAGACGGGTTGAAGGTGACCCTGAAGATCGCCGCGCAGTACGCGTCGTACACGAACTTCACCGGCACGCTCGAAGAGTTCACGCGCAAGGATGCCGCGCTGCGCGGGCACTGCGAGGCGCTCGGGCGCGATCAGGCCGAGATCGTGCGGTCGTCGAACTTCAACACGATCGTGGGTGCCACCGAGGCCGAAGCGCACGAGCGTCTTGCCGCGGTGAAGGCGCGGCTGCTGCCGCACCTCGGTCAGGAGCGCGCGGACCAGGTCGAGCAGGAGTACCTCGCCTCGGACGGCTTCGGCACGCCCGAGCAGGTCGTCGAGCGCCTGACCCGTCGTCGCGATCACGGGCTGGGGTACAGCATCCACTACTTCCCCGAGCTCGCGTACGACACCTCGGGTGTCGAGCTGTTCGAGCGGGAGGTCATCCCCGCGCTGTCGTGACCCGCGCTGTCGTGAGGGGCCATGCGGGGCCGGTCGGCGCGTGCGGTCAGCGCGTGGACGGCGGCGACAACAGCACGAACAGGGCGTCCACGACCGTCGTCATGTCGACCTCGGGCTGCAGCATCCATTGCAGCTGCGCGCCGTCGGCGATCGCCTGCAGCGCCCGGGCCATCGTGGCCGGATTGATGTCGTCGCGCACGGATCCGTCTGCCTGGCCGGCGGTCAGCGAGCGGGTGAACACGTCGCGCAGGGCAGTGCCGCGCTCGACGAAGAACGCGTGCGCGGGGTGCGCGGTGTCGGCGGCGTCCACGGCCAGGCGGGAGAACAGCTCCACGAGGCCGGGCACCTCGCTGTTGTGCCTGATGATGCGCACGACCTCGCCGCGCAGCTCATCCAGGGGGATGTCGCGGCTGCGGCCGTCCACGCCGGCCTGGCCGGTGTCGACCTCGTCGCGCTTGCGCAGAATCGCGGTGAACAGCTCTTCTTTCGAGCCGAAGTAGTGCAGCAGTCCTGCCTGACTGAGCTCTGCCGCCGCGGCGATCTCCTTGACCGACGCGCCGCGGTACCCCTCGCGGGCGATGACCTCGAGCGCACGGGTCAGGATCTCTTCGCGTTTGACGATGCCCTTGGCATATGAACCGCGCGCACTCGCGCTGTGTTTCGGCATAGCCACACGATAGGCCGGGGTGCGGCCAATGGAAACCGAGTATCGTAAGGTTTCTGTGGTGCTCGCCGTCGAGCAGCGGCGAGGTCGCTGGGTGAAAGGTGATGTCATGACCGACTGGATTCCCGTCGATGCGTCGGGCCTGACGCTCGAGCAGAAGGCGTCGCTGACCAGCGGAGCGGACTTCTGGACGACCAAGGCGGTGCCGGATGCCGGCATCCCGTCGATCATGCTCACCGACGGACCGCACGGGCTGCGCAGGCAGGCGGGATCGGCCGATCACCTGGGCATCGCCGACAGCGTGCCGGCGACGTGCTTTCCCCCGGCGGTCGGGCTGGGCGCGTCGTTCGATCCCGCGCTGGCCGAACGCGTCGGCGTCGCCCTCGGCGTCGAATCGGCGATCGCAGACGTCGCAGTGATCCTGGGACCGGGCGTGAACATCAAGCGGTCGCTGCTGTGCGGGCGCAACTTCGAGTACTTCTCCGAGGACCCGATCCTGGCCGGGGTCATGGGCGCGGGCCTGGTGCGCGGCATCCAGTCGCGGGGCGTCGGCGCGTCGTTGAAGCACTTCGCGGCCAACAACCAGGAGTTCGACCGCATGCGCGCCAGCAGCGACGTCGATCCCCGGCCGCTGCGCGAGATCTATCTGCGCGCATTCCAGCACGTGGTCGAAGACGCCCAGCCGTGGACGGTGATGTGCTCGTACAACCGCATCAACGGCGTGTATGCCTCCGAGGACCCGTGGCTGCTCACGCACGTGCTGCGGGACGAGTGGGGTTTCGAGGGCCTCGTCGTCTCGGATTGGGGCGCGGTCAACGACCGGGTGAAGGGGCTGCCGGCGGGATTGGATCTCGAGATGCCCGCCAGCGGTGGGCGCACCGATGCCCAGCTGGTCGCCGCGGTGCAGGGCGGCACGCTGGACGAGCGGGCACTGGATGTCGCGGCCGGCCGGGTGCTCGACCTCGTGCGCAAGGCACAGGCCAGGCCCCCGGCATCCGGCCCCGACATCGACGATGGCCGCTGGGTCGCCGCCCACCACGCGCTGGCACGCGAAGCGGCCGGCCGCTCGATCGTGCTGCTGAAGAACGACGGCGCGCTGCTGCCGTTGCACGCCGGTCAGAAGATCGCCGTGATCGGCGCGTTCGCCGAGACGCCGCGCTATCAGGGGGCGGGCTCGTCGCTGATCAATCCGACCCGGCTCGACACGGCGCTGGACGCGATCCGCGAGGTGGTGTCCGATGCCGCGTACGCGCCGGGCTTCTCGCTGACCGGCCACGACGACGATGCGCAGCTGGCCGCCGATGCGGTCGCTGCCGCCGCTGCCGCCGAGGTGGCAGTGGTCTTTCTCGGGCTGCCGGCAGCGGCCGAGTCCGAGGGCTACGACCGCGAGCACATCGACCTGCCTGCCGCGCAGCTGGCCGTGCTCGATGCGGTCGTTGCCGCCAACCCGCGCACGGTGGTCGTGCTCTCCAACGGGGGAGTGGTGGCGCTGCCGTTCCGCGACCGGGTGCCGGCGATCGTCGAAGGATGGCTGCTGGGTCAGGCGGGGGGATCGGCGACGGCCGACGTGCTGCTGGGCGCCGTGAACCCGTCGGGAAGGCTCACCGAGACCATCCCGCTGCGGCTGGAGGACAGCCCGTCGTACGGTGGCTTCCCCGGCGAGTTCGGGCACGTGCGCTACGGCGAGGGCGTGCTCGTCGGCTATCGGTGGTATGACGCGCGCGGGCTCGAGGTGGCCTACCCGTTCGGCCACGGGCTGTCGTATACGACGTTCTCGTACGGGGATGCCGCGGCCGCGGTCACCTCGTCGGGCGATGTGACCGTGACCGTGCCGGTGACCAACACGGGTGCTGTCGCCGGTCGAGAGGTGGTGCAGGTCTACACCGGCCGCGCCGGATCGATCGTGCAGCGCGCACCGCGCGAACTGAAGGCGTTCGCCTCGCTTCAGCTGGCGCCCGGCCAGACACGGGAGGTCACTCTCACGGTGCGCCGCGCCGACCTGGCGTACTGGGACGTGCGCGTGGACCGCTGGGTCATGGAGGGCGGTGCCTACACCGTCGAGGTCGGCTCGTCGAGCCGCGACATCCGCACCGCGACCACGGTGCAGATCGCCGGCGACGAGGTGCGGCTGCCACTGACCATGGAATCCTCTGTCGGCGACCTGCTGGCCGACCCGGTCGCCGGCCCGGTCGTGCAGCAGGCCATGGCCGCGCTCACGGGCGGCTTCGACGACGACGACGGCATGGCCAAGATGATGGCGTCCTTCCCCATCGGACGCATGGTGGGCTTCCCCGGCGTCCCGGTCACCCGCGAGCAGATCGAGGGTCTGCTGGCGGCGGCGAACGCCGGGCGCTGAGCGCCGCTCACGCGTCGCGGCGCGCGCCGTGCGACGGGGCGACCGTGAACACGTGCGGGGCGGCGAAGCCGGCCGAGGCGAAGGCGGATGCCGCAGCCTCGGCGACCGCGTCGATCCGCTCGTGCGGGGTCAGGGCGATGGCGGCCCCGCCGAACCCGCCGCCGGTCATGCGTGCGCCCAGTGCGCCCGCGGCGCGGGCGGCCTCCACGGCGACGTCCAGTTCGGGTGTCGAGATCTCGAAGTCGTCGCGCATCGAGGCGTGCGAGGCATCCAGCAGCGGTCCGATCTCGGCCGGACTTCCCGCTCGCAGCGCCCGCACGGTGTCCAGCACCCGCTGATTCTCGGTCACCACATGGCGCACACGGCGCAAGGTCACCGCATCCATCACCTGCTGCGCGCGCTCGAGGTCACCGACCGAGACGTCCCGAAGAGCGGGCACTCCCATCAGCGCCGCACCGCGTTCGCACGCGTCGCGGCGCTCGCGGTAGCCGCCGGTGGAGTGCGCGTGCGAGACGCGTGTGTCGATGACGACGATCTCCAGACCCGCCGCCGAGAAGCCGAGGTCGACGATGTCGGCGGCCAGCGACCGGCAGTCCAGGAAGATTGCGGCATCGGTGCGGCCGAGCATCGCGGCCATCTGGTCCATGATGCCGGTGGGGGCGCCCACCGCCTCGTTCTCGGCGCGGCGCCCGATCTGCGCGAGGGCGACGGGGCCCAGGCCCGCACCCAACAGGTCGTTGAGGGCGGATGCCACGGCCCCCTCGATCGCGGCGGACGAGGAGAGTCCCGCCCCGACCGGGACGTCCGAGGCGATCGCGATGTCGACGCCCGCGCCCGCCGCAGTGCCGGCCAGGCGCAGTGCCCATGCCACGCCGAGCGGGTAGGTCGCCCACTCAGTGACGCGCGGTGCGTCGGAGCGGGCCTCTGAGGCCGGGAACATGACGTCGAGGTCGTCGAGCGCGGCTTCGGCGGGTGCGTCGGCGAACGTCGAGGCGACCCGGATGCGGCCGGTGCCGTTGAGGGCCGCGGCGACATGGGTGCGCCGATCGATCGCGAACGGGAGGACGAACCCCTCGTTGTAGTCGGTGTGCTCGCCGATGAGGTTCACCCGGCCGGGGGCCGACCATGCGCCGGTCGGCAAGGCGCCGAACGTCGAGGCGCCGAATGTCGAGGCGAACAGGGCCTGTGCCGCGGCGCCGGCGGCCGGCACGCGCGGGTCGGGTGCGGCATCCATCGTCGCCTCTGCAGTCATCGGGACACCCCCGCCAGCGCGTCGCGCAGTCGGGCGGCGGCGGTCTCGGGTGGGATGTCGGCGATCCAGGCGCCCATCGCCGCCTCTGACCCGGCCAGGTACTTGAGCTTGTCGGCCGCACGACGAGGGCTGGTCAGCTCGAGGTGCAGGCGATACGAGTCGCGGGCCACGCGCACCGGCGCCTGATGCCATGCGGCGATGTAGGGGGTCGGAGTCGGGTAGAGCGCGTCGACGCCGCGCAGCAGCAGCAGATACAGGCGGGCCAGCTCGTCGCGTTCCGCATCGGAGGTCTCGGTGAAATCAGCGACCTGACGGTGGGGCATCAGATGCACTTCGAGCGGCCAGCGGGCGGCGAACGGCACGTACGCGCTCCAGTGCAGGCCCTCGAGCACGACCCGCTCGGATGAGCGTTCGGCGTCGAGGATGTCGGCGAACAGCGTCGGCGAGGTGCGTTCGATGCTTGCCAGGGTCCGCAGTGTGCGCGGTGTGATGTAGGGGTACGAGTAGATCTGGCCGTGCGGGTGGCCCAGGGTCACCCCGATCGCCTCACCGCGGTTCTCGAACGGGAACACCTGCTCGATGCCCGGCAGTGCCGACAGCGCGGCGGTGCGATCTGCCCACGCCTCGATCACGGTGCGCGCGCGGGTCTCGGTCTGCGTGCCGAACGAGCCGGTGGTCTCGGGGCTGAAGCATACGACCTCGCAGCGACCGACGCTCGTGCGCTCGCGCCCGAGCCCGAGCGAGGCGAGATCGTCGAGCCCCTCGGGAGGATTCCCCGCGGCGGGGGCGGCGGCTGTGGCCTCGGCCAGTGCCGGGCCGAATGACGGGGAACGGTTCTCGAACACCGCGACGTCGTAGCGCGAGGGAATCTCGCTGGGATTGGTCGGGGTCTGGGGAGCAAGCGGGTCCAGCTCGGCAGGCGGAAGGAACGCGCGGTTCTGGCGGGCGGCGGCGACCGAGATCCAGTCGCCGGTGAGCACGTCCTGGCGCATCGTGGCCGTCTCGGGCCGCGGGTCGAGAGTGCGCGCGTCGACCGCGCGGTCGGGGCCGAGGGTCGTGTCGGGGTCGTCGTAGTAGAGGAGTTCGCGCCCGTCGGCCAGGTGGGTGCGGCGCCTGACGATGCCGCCGCCGAGAACCGTCGGCTCGTCTGCGGGGGTGGGGACGGGCATGTTCAGAACTCCTCCATGTTGACGATCACACGCTAGCAACTCGAGTGTGTTATCGTCAACACGAAGCGGGATGCCGGAGTTCTGCACGCGGTTGTCGGGCAGAGCGCGGTTGTCGGGAAGGGGCGGGGCATGGCGTCGACGGCGCGACGGGTGTCGATGGCGGATGTCGCTGCCCGCGCCGGGGTGTCAGGTCAGACGGTATCGCGGGTCGTGAACGCGAGTCCGCGCGTGGATCCGGTCACCCGGGCGCGCGTGGAGCACGCCATGGCGGAGCTGGACTACCGACCCCATCGGGCGGCGCGGGCCCTGCGCACCGGACGCACGCAGACGATCGGCCTGGTTGCGGCGACCCTGGCGACGATCGGCAATTCGCGCATGCTGCAGGCCGTGGCCGATGCCGCCGCCGCCCGCGGATACTCCCTCGTGGTCGTGACCCTCGGCCGGACGGCGGACGTCGAGGCCGATCCCATTGCGGCGGCGTTCGAGCGGCTGCGCGATCAGGGGGTGGACGGCGCGATAGTGCTCAACGAGGCGACGGCGCTCATGCATGACGCGTCGGTTCCCGCCGACCTGCGACTCGTGGTGGTCGATGCGCCCGACGGCGCCCGCGGCCCGGGCTTCGATGGCGCCGGCGGCGCCCGCGGCCCGGGATTCAGCATCGTCCAGACCGACCATGCCGCCGGCGCCCGGGTCGCCACCGAGCATCTGCTCTCGCTCGGCCACACGGCCGTCCACCATCTCGCCGGTCCCGCCAGGTCGTTCTCGGCCGATGAGCGCGAACGCGGCTGGCGGGCGGCGCTCGTTGCTGCCGGTGCGGCGGTCCCCGAACCTGTGCGCGGTGACTGGACCGCGGCATCCGGGCACCGACTCGGACAGCGCCTCGCGGCCGACCCCGCCGTCACGGCCGTGTTCGCGGCGAACGACCAGATGGCGCTCGGATTGCTCCGGGCCCTGGCCGACGCCGGGCGTCGTGTGCCCGAGGAGGTGAGCGTGGTCGGCTTCGACGACGTGGCCGACGCGGCGCAGTACCGTCCCCCGTTGACGACGGTGCGGCAGGACTTCGATGCGCTGGGCGCCCGCGCGGTCGAGGTGCTCGTGTCGGGCATCGAGCGCGGCGCCGCGCCGGTCTCGTACACGCTGCCCGCACAGCTCGTCGTGCGCGACAGCGCGGGCGCCCGCCGAGCGGAGGGCTTTGCGCCGAGCGGAGGACCATCAGCACCGGAGGGTACTTCTGTCGGCTGATCGTCCTCGTGCCGCCGACCCATCGATGAGCGAGGGTCAGCGCGCGGCGGCGGCCGCCTCCCAGCCCGAGCGCACCATCTCATCCACCGTATGGCGGTTCGCCCAGTCCAGGTCGCGGGCGGCCAGCTGTCCGGTCGCCACGATCCGGTCGGGGTCGCCGGGCCGCCGCGGCGCGATCTCGGGCACGAAAGAGATCCCGGTCACGCGGGCCATGGCATCCATGATCTGTCTGACCGACAGCCCGTTCTGGGACCCGAGGTTGTAGGCGGGCTCGATCGCCGCTTTCGACGCGAGCCGCTGGGCGGCCACGACGTGGGCGGCGGCGATGTCGGCCACGTGCACATAGTCGCGCACGTTCGTGCCGTCTGGGGTGGCGTAGTCGTCGCCGAAGATCTTCGGAGTGTGTCCGGCCAGCAGCGCCTCGAACACGAGCGGGAACAGGTTGTGCGGGCTCGAGTCGTACACCGCGGCATCGCCCGAGCCGACGACGTTGAAGTACCGCAGCGACGTGTGGCGCAGCGGATGCGCGGACTCGGCCGTCGCGACACCCTGATCGGCGATCAGCCACTCGCCGATGAGCTTGGACTCGCCGTAGGGCGACGCCGGCCGCTTGGGCAAGTCCTCGGTCACCAGCGGCACGTCGGGAGTGCCGTAGACGGCCGCCGACGACGAGAAGACGAGGTTCGTGACGTCTGCGGCGGCCATCGCCTCGAGCACGATGCGTGTGCCGTCCACGTTCTGCGTGTAGGTGTGCAGCGGCCGCCGTACCGAGACCCCCGCGTACTTGAATCCGGCGACGTGGATGACACCGCGCACGTCGTGCGCGCGCAGCGTCTGGATGACGAGGTCTCGATCCAGGATCGTGCCGTGGATGAACGGCACCCCGGCCGGCACGAAGTCCGCGTGCCCGCTGGACAGGTCGTCGATCACGACCGGCGCCAGCCCCGCCGCGGCCAGCGCGCGGACGATGTGGGCGCCGATGTATCCGGCGCCGCCGGTCACGAGCCAGGACATATCACTCCTCTGTCGGTCCGAGCAGCGGTGCGGGCGCGAAACGTGCGCGGTCGGTGGGCAGCTGCTCGAGTTCGATCACCGTGATTTCATTCTGCCCGACCCGGGTGACCGGGCCCGGTACGTACAGTGTGCGCTGCGGACCGGTCGCGCGGTAGCGGCCCAGTGCGAACCCGTTCACGAAAGCGAAGCCGTGCCCCCAGCCGTCGGTGTCCAAGAACAGATCGGCGGGCTCGGTGAGCGTGAACGCGCCGCGGGCGATGCACGGCCCGGTGAGCGGTCCGGTGCCCGCGCGTTCGGGCAGGGATGCCGCAGCCGCCCCGGTGAGGTCGACAGGATCGGCAGACCATCCCGTGATCGCAGCACCGTTCAGCCGCGGTGCACCGATCAGTCCCTTCGTCTCGCCCAGGCGGCTGCCGTAGTTGACCCGGCCCTGCTCTTCGACCAGGATGTCGATCCGACGGCCGGCGGGGATGACCAGCGCGCGCTCGTGTCGTGAGCGCGAGAGGCGCCCGGCCCGTGCGCCGTCGACGAACACCCATGCGCCGTCGCGCACGGCGTCGACCTCGAGGACGCCCCCGGCGGAGCCCGCCGGCAGCGTCGCCCGGTAGCGGACCAGCCCGCTGTCGACGCCGAGGTCGTCGAAGGAGAGCGGGATCGCGGTGGGCGCACCCGATGCGATGACCGGCGCGGCCTCGAAGAGGGGCGCGGTGGCGGTGAAGACGGCCTCCGGTGTCGGCGCCGGCACCGCGTCGGCGGGCACCTCGTCGGGAACAGGAGCGTACCGGGCGATCACATCGCGCAGCGCGAAGAATTTGGGGGTGGGGTTGCCGGCCTCATCCAGCGGCGCGTCGTAGTCGTACGACGTCGTCAGCGGCAGGTACCGGCCCTTGTGGTTGGCTCCGTTCGTGAGAGCGAAGTTCGTCCCTCCGTGGAACATGTAGATGTTCACGGATGCGCCTGCGGCCAGCAGCGTCTCCAGTTCGGCCGCGGCCTGCTCCGCACCGGTGGTGTGGTGCACGCCGCCCCACCAGTCGAACCAGCCGTCCCAGAACTCCGCGCACATCAGCGGTCCGGTGGGCTGGTGCTCACGCAGCGTCGCCAGGCGCTGCGCGCTGTGCGACCCGAAGGATCCGGTGCGATGCAGTTCGGGCAGCGATCCGTCGCGCAGCATCTGCGGCTGCGGCTGGTCGACGGTCGTCAGCGGCACCGTGACGCCGGCATCCCGAGTGATGCGCACCAGCTCGCGCAGGTAGTCCTGGTCGTCGCCGTATGCGCCGTACTCGTTCTCGATCTGCACGAGCAGCACCGGCCCGCCGCGGTCGATCTGGCGGGGGACGACGATGTCGTACACGCGGCGCAGGTACCGGTCGAGCTCGGCGAGATACGTCGGCTCGCTGCGTCGCAGCCCGACGCCGGGCAGCGCAGTCAGCCACGCGGGCAGGCCTCCGTTGTGCCATTCCGCGCAGATGTACGGCCCCGGCCGGACGATGGCGTGCAGACCTTCGGCCGCCACGAGGTCGAGGAACCGTCCGAGGTCGCCCGGGCCCGTGGCATCCCACTGCCCGCGCGCGGGCTCGTGGGCGTTCCAGGCGACGTACGTCTCGATCGTGTTCAGGCCCATCAGCCGGGCCTTGTGGATACGGTCGGCCCACTGATCGGGGTGCACGCGGAAGTAGTGGATCGCCCCCGACAGCACCCGGTGCGGCGCGCCGTCGAGAAGGAAGTCGGACTCGCCGATGGTGAAGGAGCTCACGGGATGCTTTCGGTGAAGGAGAAGCGGGGCGGCCGCCTCTGGTCGGGCCGCCCCGCAGTGACGGGGAACGCTACTTGTTGACGCTGAAGCCCTGGGCGTTGCCGTACTTCACCAGGGCGTCCTGCCACTTGTGCAGTCCGGCGTTCAGGTCGCTCTTGTCGGTGTAGGACTGTCCGACGGTGTCCCCGAAGATGCTGTTCGCATACACCTGGAAGGGCAGGTAGTGCCATCCGGGCACCACGTTCTTGGCGGCGTCGGCCAGCACCTGGTTGATCTTCTGCCCGCCGAAGTACTCGGGCGCCTCATTGAGGAACTCGTCGCTGGACAGCTGCGCCGTCGTGGAGGGGAATCCGCCGCTCTTCAGGAACGTCGAGATCGACTCGTCGCTGTTGTCGAGCCACCACAGGAATCCGGCGGCAAGCTCCGGGTTCTTGCTCTGCTGGGTGACTGCCTGTCCTCCGCCGCCGTTCTCTGCCGACGCCGGCTGACCGTCATAGGTGGGCATGGGTGCCACGCGCCAGTTGCCCGAGCCCGCCGGTGCGCCGGACTCGAGGTTGCCGGGCATCCACGCGCCGATCACGAGGGAGGCGATGCTGCCGTTGCCCAGACCCGTGAACCACTCGTCGCTCCAGCTGCCGGTCGGGGCGACCAGGCCCTTGGACACGAGCGTGTTCCAGGTGCCGGCCCACTTCTTCGAGCCGTCGTCCTGCAGATTGATCGTGACGTTGGTGCCGGAGGTGGCGAACGGCTGGCCGCCGGCCTGCCAGATCATGCTGGTGGCGAAGCCCGCGTCGCCGATGTCGTTGGTGATGTACTTCGTCGGGTCGGCCGTGTGCAGCTTCTCGGCGTCGGCGATGTACTCGTCCCACGTCTTGGGCACGGTCAGGCCGTACTTGTCGAACACGGTCTTGTTGTAGAACAGCGCCATGGGACCGGAGTCCTGCGGCAGTCCGAGGATCTTCTCGCCCGAGGTGACCGAGCCCCACGTCGAGGCCGTGTAGTCGTCCTTCAGACCGGCGAAGCCGTACGGGGCGAGGTCGCGCAGCGCGTTCTGCAGCTCGAACTGCGGGAAGGCGTAGTACTCGATCTGCACGACGTCGGGCGCGCCCGAGCCGGCCTTGATCGCGTTCTGCAGCTTCGTGTACTCGTCGTTCGCGGTGCCCGCGTTCACGAGGTTGACCTTGACCTTCGGGTACGCCTTCTCGAAGGCGGCGACCTGCGCCTTGGCCGACGGGGTCCACGACCAGTAGGTGATCTCGCCGCCCTTGTCCAGTGCCGCTTTGACCGAGTCGAGGCTGCCGGATGCCGCGGTCTGGCTGGTGCCGCTTCCGTCGCTGTCGCTGGACCCCGCGCAGCCCGCGAGGGCGAGTGCGGCCACCGTGCCGAGCGTCGCGACCGCGACGAGCCGGCGACGCGCACCTGACATGTGCTTCATTGCTGTGTCCTTTCGAGTGCCCCGCCCGCGGACGCGGATCGAGGGTGGTGGCAAGCAGGTCACTGCTTGACGCTTCCGGCGCTCAGTCCCGACTGCCAGAACCGCTGCAGCAGGAGGAACGCGATGACGATGGGGACGATCGTGAGCAGGGAGCCCATGATCACGAGGTTGTAGATGGGCTGCGCGCCCGCGCCCTGTGCCTGGGCGGCCCACTGGTTCAGGCCGATCGTCAGCGGGTACCACTTCGGGTCGCTGAGCATGATCAGGGGGAGGAAGTAGTTGTTCCAGGTGGCCACGACCGTGAACAGCAGCACCGTGACGATGCCCGGGGTCAGCAGTCGGATGGAGATGGTGAAGAACGTGCGCAGCTCGCTCGCGCCGTCCATGCGCGCCGCCTCGAGAAGCTCGGTGGGCACCGAGTCGGCTGCGTAGACCCAGATCAGATACAGCCCGAACGGGCTGATCAGCGATGGGACGATCACCGCCCACGGGGTGTTGGTCAGCCCCAGCTGGCTGAACAGAAGGAAGGTGGGCACCGCGAGGGCCGTTCCCGGCACGGCGACCGCGCCCAGGACGATCGCGAATACCGCGCGCCTGCCCGGAAAACGGTACTTGGCCAGTCCGTACCCGGCCAGTGTCGCCAGCAGGGTGGCGCCACCCGCGCCGACCACGACGTACAGCAGCGTGTTGCCCAGCCACCGCACGAAGATGCCGTCGTCGTAGGTCAGGGTCTGGGTGAGGTTGTCCCAGAACGCGACGTCGCCGCCGAACCACAGCCCGAAGCTGGAGAACAGTCCCGCCTGTGTCTTGGTCGCATTGATGATCAGCCACACCAGCGGCACGAGCGCGTACACGGCGTACGCGATCATGACGATCAGCAGCAGCTTCGACGAGCGCGGTCGCAGCGGATGAGTGGAGGTGCGGTTCTGGCGGGCGAAGGCCGGGGCGCGGGTGGCGGCGGCCGAGCGTGCGGTCGCAGCGGTCATCATTTGACCTCCGCTCGGGAGCCGCGCAACTGCACGACGTAGGCGATGACGGCGGTGATGACGCCCATGATGATGGCGACGGTCGCGGCGTAGTTGAACTGCTGACCGGCGAACGAGAGGTTGTATGCGTACATGTTCGGCGTGTAGTAGGTCGTGATCACGTTCGGGGCGAGCGGGCGCAGGATGTTCGGCTCGTTGAACAGCTGGAAGCTGCCGATGATCGAGAAGATGGTGGCGATCACGATGGCGCCGCGCAGGGCGGGGATCTTGATCGAGAAGACCGTGCGCCAGGCTCCCGCACCGTCGATGGATGCGGCTTCGTACAGCTCGGTGGGGATCGTCTTCAGCGAGGAGTAGAAGATCAGCATGTTGTAGCCGACGAACTCCCACGTGACGATGTTGCCGATGGACACCAGCATCCATTGCTTGGCGAAGGGGGTGAACAGGTCGAAGCCGACGACCAGGTGGTTGATGTTCGCGGTCAGGCCGAACTGGTCGCCGTAGATGTACCCCCACATCAGCACGGCCACCACGGCCGGCACGGCGTAGGGCAGGAACAGCGTGATGCGGAAGAACGACGCTCCGCGCAGCCGGGCGCTGTCCAGTGCGAGCGCTGCGGCCAGGGCCAGGATCAGCATGATCGGCACCTGGACGACCAGGAACGCGAAGACCCGGCCGAAGGCCTGCCAGAACTGCGGATCGGTCAGTGCCTGCAGGTAGTTCTCGAATCCCACGAAGGTCGTGCCGCCCACCAGCTGGGTGCGGAAGAGGCTGAGGTAGACCGAGTAGGCCAGCGGGGCGAGGAAGACGAGCGCGAACACGATCATGAACGGGGCGACGAACGCCCAGCCCCGCCAGTCGCGTGTGGTGCGGTGGCGCGCCGAGGTCGGCGGGCCGCTTGTCAGCGGTGGTGCGATGGTGGTCGTCATCGACGGGCCTCATTCAGGGGTACTGAGGGTGCGGGTCACGGGTTGCGCACACGGGGTTGCGCAATGGGCGGATGCGGCATCCACTCGTTGTTTACGCAAACATACGCGACTTCCCGCTACGATGTCAACGCAAACATCCAGCAGAAGGAGGGGCGATGCAGAGCACCGGTCGGCCTCGACGCGAGCCGTCGATCAACGACGTCGCCCGCGAGGCCGGAGTGTCGGCGCAGACGGTGTCGCGCGTGGCCAACGGCAAGGATGTCGTGCGCCCCGCGACCCGCGAACGCGTGATCGCCGCGATGCAGACGCTCGGCTATCGACCCAACAGCGCAGCGCGTGCACTGAAATCGGGGCGCTACCGCACGATCGGCGTGATCATGTTCACCCTGTCGTCATACGGCAACATGCGCACGCTGGAGGCCATCGCCACCGAGGCGGCGGCGGCTGGCTACGCCCTGACCTTGATTCCGTTGGATGCCGCGACCCAGGCCAGTGTTTCGGGGGCCTTCGCGCAATTGAGCGAGCAGGCGGTGGACGGCATCGTCATCGTCATCGAGGCGCACCTGCTGCATCAGGCCGAGATCGAACTGCCGTCGGGCCTGCCGGTGGTCGTCGTCGACGCCGGCGCGCAGGCGCGCCGCCCGGTCGTGGACACCGACCAGGCGCAGGGCGCGCGGCTGGCCACCGAGCACCTGCTCGACCTCGGGCACCAGACCGTGCGGCACATCGCGGGACCGGTCGAGTCGTTCTCGGCGGAACGGCGCCTGCAGTCGTGGCGTGACACGCTGGTCGGCTGGGGCGCGCCGGTGCATCAGCCGCTGCGCGGCGACTGGAGCGCCGATTCCGGATACCGCGCGGGGCTCGCGCTTGCCGCCGAGCCGACGGTGACCGCGGTGTTCGCCGCCAACGATCAGATGGCGCTGGGGGCGATGCGCGCGTTCCACGAGACGGGCCGATCGGTGCCCACGGACATCAGCGTCGTCGGCTTCGACGACACCCGCGAGGCGGCGAACTTCTGGCCGCCCCTGACGACGATCCACCAGCACTTCGAACGGGTGGGGGTGCTGGCACTGACAGCCCTGCTGCAGCAGATCGACGGTGTCGACGCGCCCTCACCCGACCTCGTGCCCACCGAGCTGATCGTGCGCGCGAGCACCGCCGCGCGCTGAGTCAGGCCGTCCCCGGGTCATGCGTCACTGAGTCATGCGTCACTGGCCGAGGGCGGCGGCGACCACCGCGCGTGCCTCGTCCTGCACCTGCCGCAGGTGCTCTTCGCCGCGCAGCGACTCGGCGTACAGCTTGTAGACGTCTTCGGTGCCCGACGGACGCGCGGCGAACCAAGCGTCGGCGGTCTGCACTTTCAGCCCTCCGATCGCAGCGCCGTTGCCGGGCGCGTGCGAGAGCTTCGCGGTGATCGGCTCACCGGCCAGCGTGGTTGCCGTCACATCGTCGGGCGACAGGCGGGCAAGGGCCGCCTTCTGCTCCGTGGTGGCTGCGGCATCCACCCGCTGATACGCCGAGGCGCCGAACTGCGCCTCCAATTCCGCATAGCGCTGCGACGGGGTCTTGCCGGTGACCGCCAGGATCTCCGATGCCAGCAGGCACAGCAGGATGCCGTCCTTGTCGGTGGTCCACACCGAGCCGTCACGGCGAAGGAACGACGCACCCGCCGACTCTTCGCCGCCGAACGCGACCGAGCCGTCGAGCAGCCCCGGCACGAACCATTTGAATCCGACCGGAACCTCCAGCAGCGTGCGGTCGATGGATGCCGCGACCCGGTCGATGATCATCGATGAGACGAGCGTCTTGCCCACGGCGGCATCTGCGGGCCAGTTCGGGCGGTGGGTGAAGAGGTAGTCGATCGCCACGGCCAGGTAATGGTTCGGGTTCATCAGGCCCGCATCGGGCGTGACGATGCCGTGCCGGTCGGCGTCGGCGTCGTTGCCGGTGAGCAGGTCGAACTCGCTGCGGCGGGCGACCAGGGCTGCCATCGCCGACGGCGACGACGGGTCCATGCGGATCTTCTCGTCCCAGTCCAGCGTCATGAATCGCCAGGTCGGGTCGACCTCGGGGTTGACGACGGTGAGGTCCAGCTCGTACATCTCGCCGATCAGCGCCCAGTAGTCCACCGATGCGCCGCCCAGCGGGTCGGCGCCGATGCGGACGCCTGCGCGCCGGATCGCCTCGACGTCGATGATGTTCTGCAGATCGGCGACGTAGTTCTGCCGGAAGTCGTAGTGGCCCAGCGCGTCGCCGTCGATGTCGGCGAAGCGGATGCGCTTGACCTCTTCGAGGCCGCCGGTGATCAGTTCGTTCGCCCGGTCGGCGATCCAGCCGGTGGCGTCGGTGTCGGCGGGGCCGCCGTTCGGCGGGTTGTACTTGAAGCCGCCGTCGGCAGGCGGGTTGTGGCTGGGGGTGACCACGATGCCGTCCGCCCGGCCCGGGTCTGCGGCATCCCGTCCCCGGTTGTAGGTGAGGATCGCGTGGCTGAGCGCGGGGGTCGGCGTCCACGAGTTGCGCGAGTCCGATCGCACGTCGACGCCGTTCGCCACGAGCACCTCGACGGCGGTGCGCTCGGCGGGCCGCGAGAGCCCGTGCGTGTCGCGCCCCAGGAACAGGGGGCCGGCGATGCCCTGACGGTTGCGGTAATCGACGATGGCCTGGGTCGTGGCCAGGATGTGGTCTTCGTTGAAGCTGTGCGTCAGCGAAGATCCGCGGTGGCCGCTGGTGCCGAACGCCACCCGCTGCGAGGGGACCGAGGCATCCGGCCGAAGATCGTAATAGGCGTTGATGACCTCATCGATGTCGATGAGGTCGGACTCTTGGGCGGGCTGTCCTGCACGACTCATGCCCCCAGTCTGCCTTCTTCGCGCCGCGGGTGACACTGTGAATCGACTTTCGATGACACGGTGGCCGACGCCGATAGGCTGTCACGGTGAACTCCGACGCCGAGACATCCGCTCGCAGAACCTACAGCTATCTGGGACCGGCCGGAACGTTCACCGAGGCAGCGCTCGCACAGGTGCCCGAAGCGCGCGGTCAGAACTGGCACACGGTGAACAACGTGCCCGAGGCGCTCGCCGACGTCGTCGACGGCCGGTCGGATGCCGCCATGATCGCGATCGAGAACTCGGTCGACGGCGGCGTGTCCACGACGCAGGACGCGTTGGCGACCATTCCCGGGCTGCGGATCATCGGCGAATACCTCGTGCCGGTGCAGTTCGTGCTGGTCGCTCGCCCCGGCACGTCGTTGGCCGACGTGCACACGATCGCCGCCCACCCCGTCGCCTACGCGCAGTGCCTTGACTGGCTCGGCGCCCACGTCCCCTCGCACGCGCACCTGCCGGCATCCAGCAATGTGGCGGCGGCCGTGGAGATGCTGGACGGGACGACGCAGGTGGATGCCGCGATCGCGCCGCCCGGCATCGTCGAGCACCATCATCTCGAGCTGTTGGGTGAGAACATCGGCGACAATCCGAACGCGGTCACCCGGTTCGTGCTCGTGGGGCGCACCGTGGCACCGCCGGCGCCCACCGGGGCCGACAAGACCTCGCTCATCGTCGAACTGCCGGTCGATCGGCCCGGCGCGCTGCTGGACATGCTCGAGCAGTTCGCCACGCGCGGCATCAACCTGTCGCTGCTGGCCTCGCGTCCGATCGGCGATGCGCTGGGCCGGTACCGGTTCGTGGTCGATGCCGACGGACACGTCCTGGACGAGCGCATGGCCGACGCGCTGCTGGGGCTGCGTCGGTTCAGCCCGAAGGTCGTGTTCCTCGGGTCGTATCCGCGCGCGGATCGGGCCATCGTGCACTACCCCGACCGCTACGCCGACGAGGTGTTCGTCGAGGCACGCGATTGGCTGCGCGCCCTCATCTCGGGCGAACCCGAGGCCTGAGGCCTCAGGCCTCAGGCCAGTTCGGCCGTCAGCAGCTCGAGCGTCTGCGTGCGGCCGGGTGCGGCATCCATCGGCTCGCTCTCATACGAGCCGGCGATGGGCGAGAGCATGACCTCGTCGACCTCCCACTTCGCGGCGAAGGCGCGCAGCTGCTCGGCGACCTCGGCGCCGGTGCCCACGAACCACTTCGCGCGCATCGCGTCGATGATCGTCTGCGCGAGGCCGTCCATCGGCGTCGCCTGGGCCTGTTCGACCGACTCGAGCGGTTGCATCGGCTGGTTGGTGCGCAGCCGTGCCATGCTGCGCAGCTGTGGCAGTGCGCGGGCCTCGGCCTCTTCGTGCGTAGGAGCCGCGATCGCGTTCACCGTCAGGAACGTCTGTGGCTCGGGGTGCGCCTCGGACGGCTGGTACTGACTGCGATACAGACCCAGTGCGCGCTCGAGTCCCTCGCCGGCGAAGTGGTTGGCGAACACGTACGGCAGGCCGAATGACGCCGCGAGCTGCGCCGAATAGTCGCTGGATCCCAGCAGCCAGACTTTCGGGGACCCGGTCGCCGCGGGTGTCGCGTGCACGTCGTAGGTGTGCCCGTTCGAGAACTGCAGCGCGGCGCCCTCGGGACTGGCCAGACGTGCGATGTCGCGCACGTGCTCGGGGAAGCGCTCGACGTCGCTGGTGGTGCCCGACATGCGCAGCAGCTGCGTGATGACCGGATCGCTGCCCGGGGCCCGGCCGATGCCCAGATCGATGCGTCCCGGTGCCAGCGCCTCGAGTGCGGCGAACTGCTCGGCGACGATGAGCGGTGAGTGGTTGGGCAGCATGACCCCGCCCGACCCCACCCGAATGGTGTGCGTGCGCGCGGCGGCGGCCGCGGTCAGCACGGGCGGAGTGGTGGAGGCGACGGCCGGCATGTTGTGGTGCTCGGCGAACCAGTAGCGGCGCAGTCCGAGTTCTTCGGCGCGGGAGACCAGGGCGAGGGATGCCGCGACCGCCTGTGCACTGGTCTGCCCGGTGCGCACCGGCACGAGGTCGAGGACGGACAGGGCAGGGCTGGGCAGAGTACTCATCTCTGGTGGCAACCCCTGCGAGGCCTGCTCCATTCCCGGGTCAGTGCGTCACCGTCACCGGCACCGACAGCAGCAGCTGGCCGGGCAGCACCCGAGCGGTGATGCGCACGGCGCGGCCGAACTCGTCGCCGTCGATCTGCACGGGCTGGGGGATGTCGACGGCCGCGTCGATGGAGGTGCCGCGCAGATAGTGCACCGATGAGTCGTGGCGGCGCTCAACGGCGTGCCGGTCGGTGCGGGCACGCCGCATGACGCTGTTGTCCCACCACACTTTGCGCCAGACGCCGAGCCAGCCGAACCAGCCCGTCGGCTGGATGATGGCGACATCCAACATGCCGTCGACCACCGAGGCGCCGGGCACCAGCGCGATGCCGGCCGGCAGGTCGCCGCAGTTCGCGAACATCATGCTGTGGATCTTCGTGGTGTGCAGCCGGCGCTCGATCAGCTGGTACACGACGCGGAACGACCTCGCCTTCGGCAGCGATCGGGCGGCGCCGTCGATGTAGGCCACCCATCCCATCGTCTTCTTCAGGTTCGTGCGGGTGTTGGCGATCATCGCGGCGTCCAGACCGACGCCGCCCAGCACCACGAACGCATGCTCGTCGGTCGTGCCGTCCTCACGGGTCAGCTGCATCATGCCGATGTCGATCGCACAGCGCTCGCCGGTGAACGCGGCCGCGATCGCCGCATCGGGGTCGGTCAGGGGCAGTGCGAGGTTGCGCGCGAGCAGGTTGCCGGTGCCGCTGGGCACGATCGTCAGGGGCGTGCGGCTGCCGATCAGCGCCTCCGACACCGCTCGGACGGTGCCGTCGCCACCGGCCACGAGCACGGCGTCGACCCCTTCGTGCAGGGCGCGGGCCGTGACATCCTGCCCCAGATCTTCCGGCGTGGTCTCGTAGTACAGCGGCGCTTGCCAGCCCGCGGCGCGTGCGGCCTTCGCGACGTGGCTGCGCAGTCGTGCGGGATCCGCCTTGACGGGGTTGTAGATCAGCGCGCAGCGGCGCGTGCGCTGCTGACCGTCCGGCATGGCCCCACGATACCGGCCGCGCGGGCGGCTCAGCCCCGCTGGCTAGACTTGTCTGATGATCGATCCCGTACTCCTCCGCGAGAATCCCGACCTTGTCAGGCGCTCACAGGTCAAGCGGGGCGAATCGTCGCAGGCGGTGGATGCCGCGCTCGCGGCAGATGCGGACCGCCGTGCGGCGATCACCGCGTACGAGCAGCTGCGCGCCGAGCAGAACGCGCACGGCAAGCTGGTGGCATCCGCGCCCAAGGAGGACAAGCCGGCGCTGGTGGCGGCGGCCAAAGACCTGAGCACCCGCGTCAAAGAGGCCCAGCAGGCAGTGACGGCCGCCGAGCAGCACGCGCACCAGGTGCTGCAGCAGATCGAGAACATCGTGATCGATGATGTGCCCGCCGGCGGTGAAGAGAACTTCACGACCCTGCGCACGCACGGCGAGATCCCCACATTCGACTTCACTCCGCTGGACCACCTCGAGATCGGCGAGAAGCTCGACGCGATCGACATGGAACGCGGCACGAAGGTCTCGGGCAGCCGCTTCTACTTCCTCAAGGGCGTCGGCGCGCGCCTGGAGTACGCACTCATGTCGCTGGCGCTGAACCGTGCCGTCGAGGCCGGGTTCGTCCCGATGATCCCGCCCACGCTCGTGCGGCCCGAGGTCATGGAGGGCACGGGATTTCTCGGCCAGCACTCCGACGAGGTGTACCTGCTCGAGAAGCAGGACCTGTACCTGGTCGGCACGAGCGAGGTGCCGCTGGCCGGCTATCACATGGGCGAGATCCTCGATCTGTCCGCCGGGGCCAAGCGCTACGCCGGCTGGTCGACGTGCTATCGCAGCGAGGCCGGTTCGTACGGCAAGGACACCCGGGGCATCATCCGGGTGCACCAGTTCAACAAGCTCGAGATGTTCGTCTACACGACGCCCGACGACGCCGAGGCCGAGCACCTGCGGCTGGTCGCGATGCAGGAGCGCATGCTGCAGGATCTGGGCCTGTCGTACCGGGTGATCGACGTGGCCGCGGGCGACCTCGGCTCCTCGGCGGCGCGCAAGTACGACATCGAGGCGTGGGTGCCCACCCAGGACGCCTACCGCGAGCTCACCTCGACCTCGAACTGCACGACGTTCCAGGCGCGGCGGCTCGACATCCGCTACCGTCCCGACGGCGGCAAGACGCAGCCGGTGGCGACATTGAACGGCACGCTGGCCACGACCCGCTGGATCGTCGCCATCCTCGAGACGCACCAGCAAGCCGACGGCTCCGTCGTGGTGCCCGAGGTGCTGCGCCCGTTCCTGGGCGGCCTCGCGGTGCTGGAGCCCGTGGCGTGACCAGCCTCTCCGACAGCCTTCCCGAAGCCGGTGACGTCGACGATGTCGCTGTGCGGGCATCGACCCGCATGCTCATCGCGCTCGATGTCGACGGCACGGTGATCCTCGAGGACGAATCCCTGAGCCCTGGAATCGTGGATGCCGTGGCCCACGCGCGACGTGCAGGTCACGAGGTGCTGCTGGCCACAGGGCGCAGCTGGGAGGGCACCCGCGGCATCCTCGCGGCCCTGGATCTGTCGCCCGAATACGTCGTGTGCTCCAACGGCGCCGTGGTGATGCGCCGCACGGACGAGGGGTTGGCCGCCTACGAGCGGTTCCACACCGAGACGTTCGATCCCGCGCAGGTGCTGGGCATGCTGCGCGAGAACGTTCCCGACGCGCACTACATGGTCGAGCGCGCCGACGGGCATCGCCTGTACACCGGCACGATGGATGACTGGAACCTCGCCGACGCGCAGCAGGTGGCCTTCGACGAGCTCGGCGTGCAGCCTGTCTCGCGTGTGGTCGTCGTCTCGCCGGGGCACACCGAGCAGGACTTCATCGAGCTGGTGCACCGGATCGGGCTGAACCAGGTCTCGTATGCGATCGGCTGGACCGCGTGGCTGGACATCGCGCCGATGGGCGTCGACAAGGCCAGCGGTCTCGAACGCGTGCGGGAGTGGCTGGGCATCGAGCGGGACCGCCTGCTGGTGATCGGCGATGGACGCAACGACCTCGGCATGTTCCGGTGGGCGCTCGAGTACGGCGGCCGGGCCGTGGCGATGGCGCAGGGGCCGCAAGAAGTGCGGGATGCCGCGGGCGAGACGACGCTGTCGGTGGCCGACGGCGGCGCTGCGGCGGTGCTCGGCGCGCTGTGAGCCTCGGCGGCGTCCAGAACATCCGTTCAGGTCGCCCACAGCCGCCGCTCGCATGACCCATAGCGCCCCTCCAGTCAGTGGGCGCATGCTCACGATGTTGGAGCGGCCGGGTCACCGGCGGTCGACTAGACTCGATCCGTTCCGGTGGCCTGCCCGCCGGGGAGGGTTGTCCGAGCGGCCGAAGGATCTGGTCTTGAAAACCAGTGGGCAGCAATGTCCCGTGGGTTCGAATCCCACACCCTCCGCAATCTGATGGTGTGCCGATCGAACCCGTCGCCCCGGACGTCCCGGCGGCGTGGTCGACGAGAGGTCACGCGTGCGCACCGATCCCCTCACCCGGGTGCAGCGCCCCGTCGGTCAGCATGCGCAGAACCCGTCGCCGCGACCGCTGCGGCAGGTGCTGAAGCTGGTCGCTGTCGTGGTGGCCGTCGTGGTGGTCTCGGCATCCGGCGTCGCCGCCTACGCGGCGTTCGAGCTCGGGTCGACATTCTCGGCGCATGCGGTCGACCTCGAGGGACAGGGCTCCGCCCCGCCCGACGTCGGAGCGATCGCGGGCGGCGTCAACCTGTTCCTGGCGGGGACCGATGTGTGTGAGGCCTCGTTCGCGCCGTTGTTCGGCGGCCGGTGCAAGGGGCAGGATGCCGTCGGCGAGCGCAACGACGTCAACCTGCTCGTGCACATCTCGGCGAGCCCGCGACGCGTGACGGTGATCTCGATTCCCCGTGACCTCGTGATCCCCACGCCGAGTTGCCGGCGCCCCGACGGATCCACGGCGCCGGCGACGGCGGCATCCATGCTCAACTCCACCTACGGTTACGGCGGACTCTCGTGCGTCGTGAAGACGGTGTCGCACCTGACCGGGCTGACGATCCCGTATGCGGCGAGGATCACGTGGGGAGGGGTGATCCAGCTCACCGACGTGATCGGCGGAGTGACCGTGTGCGTGGCCAACGGCATCGACGACCCGTACACGCACCTGCACCTGTCGCCGGGTGACCACACGATCTCGGGGATGACCGCGCTGCAGTTCCTGCGCACCCGGCATGGGGTGGGCGACGGGGGAGACCTCGGTCGCATCTCGAACCAGCAGCAGTACCTGTCGCGCCTGGCGCGCAAGCTGATGAGTCAGGGCACGCTGTCGAACCCGGCGGTTCTGCTGCAGCTGGCAACCGCCGCCGTGCAGAACATCACTCCGAGCAAGAGCCTGACCGACCCGCTCACGCTCGTGCAGATCGCGCTGGCGGTCAAGAGCGTGCCGTTCGATCAGATCGTGTTCGTGCAGTACCCGACGATGGACGACCCTGCCGACCCGAACCGGGTCGTGCCCAACGAGCCGGCCGCGCAGGCGCTGTGGGTGGCACTGGCCGCGAACAAGCGGCTCGTGCTCACCGGCGGCGCGAGCCAGGGCAACGGCGTGATCGTCGAGAAGCCGAAAGCGTCGCCGGGTCCGTCTTCGTCCGTCTCGTCGTCGGGCTCGCCGCACCCGTCGCCGTCACGATCGACATCGAGTTCAGGGGTGAAGCTGCCGTCCTCGATCGCCGGCCAGACGGCGGCCGAGCAGACCTGCTCGAACGGCAACGGCTGACCCGGGTGGCGTTCGGTGCGGGATGCCTCGGCCCGGGCTCTCGGCTCGTTTCGCGGCATCCGGACTCGGCCTCGGCGCGGTTCGTGGCGGGTGCGCGGACCGGTTATCATGGACAGACGCGTTCGCGCCTTCGGGTATCGAATGCGGGGAGACGTCGCATAGTCAGGCCTAGTGCACCACCCTGCTAAGGTGGAGTCCTCGCAAGGGGACCGAGGGTTCAAATCCCTCCGTCTCCGCCACACTTCTTCTGCGAGATTCCGCGTGTTTTCAGGGGTCTCGAAGGCCCTCCAGCACTCGAATCGGGTCGTTCTGGAAGAATTCTGGAAGACCCGCGCTTCGCGAGACCGACGAATGTCGTCGTCTCAGTCGGGTCGCTACTCGATCCCCGGGCGAGCGTCGGGTGCCTTCGCCCCGAACGCGCTCGGGAAGGACGAGTTCAGCGCAGCGTCGTTGAGGCGCTTCGAGAGCGTGTCGAGATCGTTCTCGAACAGATCCGAGTACACGTCGAGCGTCATCGCCGCGGAGCTGTGGCCCAGCATCCCGATTGGTGCAGAATGACAACCTGGTTACGTGGTCAAGGGTCGACGACAAGCAAAGCGAGAGACTGCTCGTGCCCGAGATGAAGTCGCCCGCGAGGCGGCGGAACTTGAAAGCCGCGAGGCACCTGAACGCGCTGCAGCGGATACTCGCCTAACTCGGAAATGGGGGAGCGGCTCCGTCGCGCTCGATCGCCTCAGCGCACTCTCCCGAGAACTGGAGAAGCTCCACCGCGAGCAGACCCGACTCCTGCGCGAACGCGATGAACTGGTCGAGTGGCTACGTCACAACGGGCACAACTGGACGACGCTCAGCGCACGCACGAACCTGAGCCGACAGGCTCTCATGAAACGGACAACCGCCCACTGGGCCGAACGTTTGACGCGCCTTCATCGCGCAGGCTAACGTGCCGGGTTCTCGGGCATCGGCGCGACGGGAAGCTTTCGGTCGGTGCGCACATCGTCGCGACGCGCCAGGTCCGGCCGTGCCTCGCTCAAGAGGACCGTGGACCGCGCGATCAGCGACGATTCAGCGGGCCGCCAATGCTGCGCTACTCAGCAGGTCGAGAGTATCGAGCGCTAGTAGCGAGCAAGCGAGCTCTTGTCTTCGCTCGTGGGCAGTGACCCGCCGAGAGAGGTTCTCATTGCGTAGTCAGGGTCACTTGCGTGACTACATAGCGCTCCTCGGGACGCGTCAGCGCAAACAGCCCGCGAATGTGCATCGCTGCGGTGGCGGGGTCGGCGACGCGCGCTAGAAGCCGGAAGTGACTACGAACTGCTCCCTCGAGTGCTGCGAACGTGCTGCCATCGTTCTCGTAGGCGCTGCGTACGCCGTCCAAGACGAATGGCAGCTTGCCTGCATCGAGCCAGGGTTTCGCAAGAACGCCTGTGATCGTGGCTGCGATCAGGCCGTCGCGCATGGCCGCGTCCACCGGTGTACTCAGCACCCACGTTGCGAAACAGTAGCTGAGACGACCCAGGAGCAGCGGGTTATCCGCTGCGCGGTCAAGCGCAAGTTCGAAACATGCAAGGCGGTCCTGAACGGATAGGTAATCGCCGAACTGAAGTGACGCTGCGAGCGCGTCGTCGCGCCACTGCGCGAGGTCTGCGGCGCTGACAAAATCTTGGACAGAGATGGGTTGGCCGACGAAGGCGTTCGCGACGAGAATGGCCCGCACAAGGTCTGCAACCTCCGGAACAAGTCCTCCCTGCCTGGAGAGGCGGATGATGAGATCCGACGTGCTGAACGACCGAACGTTGAGTTGACGTGCGAGGTCACGGAGTACTCGGTCGTCGGACCATAGAATCGCGCCGCTTGCTCGTGCGTAGTCAACGGCAGCTAACCACGTCGGGCGCTCCCCGCCAAACTCGGGGAGCGAGTAGTGCTCGGATGTCTCGGCACTGTCGTCCACCACGGGCAACAGGCGGAGACTTGCAAACGTCGCCCGAGCTTGTGTACGGAGTCGAACAAGCTCATCGTCGGGGGTGATTCGGATCATCGGTCCCTCGGACTCCGATGGCGCGACCGTCATCCCGGACTCACGTTCGAGCGACAGTGACGCCTCGCGAGCGTCGTTGACGAGGGACGTGTGTGTGACGACGTTCGGTACAGCGCCAAGCAGTTCAGCCTGCGTCGGCGCACCAAGCAACGCGAAGGTGAACGCAACCGTGGTGTCGAGGACAACGGTCGTGCCCGACATCGACTCGAGAAGGGCCGCCGCAGACGCTTCGCGAAGCGCGCGGTCGTCGAAGAATCGGGCGGGCGTTGGTCGGCGGAGAATCACCTCAAGGTAAGTGCGCGAGTGAATCGACGCGGCGAATCCCATGGGTGCTCGGCCCTCGACAACAAGCGCATCGAGCTCGGAGGTGTCGGGCGAATTGCCGAGCGCCTCGCGCAATGACGCCAGCGGATCTGACGGATCGAACTCCACCGAGTACATGAGCGAGCTGGTTGGAAATGTGCGTGTGAAGTCAGCCATCGCTTCTCGTACGTGCAGGGTGCCTTCGGAGGGCGCTTCGTCGCTCTCGTCGTCGGACGATTCTCGTTCGTGCGGGGCCATCAGCACGCATAGCAGGACCCGTCCGCGCACTTGCTCTTCTTCTCGCCACGGGTCCGAAGCAGAGACAAGCGATGGCGCGTCTATCGCTCTATCCCCAAATACCCTGTGAAGTTGAGCAAGCAACACAATCTCGTCACCGCTCCGAGGGGTAGGTCGCGGTTCGCTTGCTCGGTAGACGTCAAGTGCAGACTCGAGATCCGCCGCTTGAAATAGGACCCGGATGTGCGCCCACCGGTAGTCGTCCGATGACGGATCGAGCTCGACAAGCCCCGCCGTCGCCGTGCGGGCATCCGGCCAGCGGCCGAGCGCAGAATTCGCTTCAGCAAGGATTATCAGGGCACGTCGTTTTTCATCGAGGCTAGAGACATTGCTCTCCAGGACCTGACGCGCGGCACTCACTGCACCATCGTGTTGAGAGTCGGCTGCATAAGCTTTTGCTGCGCGAAGCCACATGCTTGGCTCGCCCCACTGACGAGCACTGCGGATCATTACGTCCGCCGCGAGGTTGTGCTCACCCGATCGAGTGTGAAATTCGTAGAGAGCGGTAGCCAACGAGCGTCTGGTGAGCGCTCGCGTCCGGATTAGTGCGATCGTCGGGGCATCACCGTCTCTAAACAGGCGAGCAATCAGCCTCAATTCTTCGGAAGCGTCTGCCCCCGGTTCGAGTGAGACCAGATCACTCGTATCTACCTCCACTCCCATGAAGGCCAACTGTGTGGCCAACTCGAGGCGCTCTAACGGATCAGTTTCAAGGTCAAACGCCTCCACCCACCTATTAGCCGCAGTGGACTCATCGCCAGCCCTCGCCGCGGCATAGCCGGCGGCCGCGATCCGAGCCGCGGACACTACTTCATCGGGGTGGCCGAGGCTATACGTGTCTGGAAGATCGACGCCGATGCGTGCGGCGATTCGAATGGCCTCGCCTACCAAGACCGCGCTGGCAGACTCCGCCGGAGTCGCATCCCCCAATGGCTCCGACAGGCAGGTTCGGAGGGCACCGTCCAAGTCATCAAGAAGATGCTTCCCATGACAGATTGCTAGGACCGCCGGAACTGCATCGATTCCCCATCGACGCCGGTCGTCTCTAATACGAGTGGCCAAACTCACCGCGGTTCGAACATCACCAGCGCGTTCGACGGAGTCACGTCGAGTACCGGACAGCGCAAACAATGCGTCGATGGCTATCAAGCCCGCGCCCGTCGCGCTCCGTTCCTGATATGCCTCGGTTGCCAGCTGTACTGCTGTAGCAAAATCGCCCTGCACCAAAGCGTGCTGGGCAAGAATCGCTGCTCTTTGAGCCAGCTCGGGGGTCTCCGTCGGATGCCAGCTGAGCACTTGATCCCTGGCACCCTCGCGGTCTCCGGCTGCCTCAAGCTCGATGGCACGGATGAGCGGGTGGTTTTCGGTCGGATCGAACCAGGTGGCTGCCTCTGCAGCGGTCAAATCGAGTTGCTGAAAGAGCCGCACCCGCCACATAGCTCGGGGAGATATCCCCCGGTCGAGAGCCTCGCCAAAGAAATACGCGGCCACCGAGCGATCGCTTCTTGCCTCGGTTGCTAGTAGTCCCAACCACCCGAACACACTTGCTGGTGCCGACTCTGACCATGTTGGCGGCGCGGTCGACCAGTCGGCCAAAACGCTAGCTCTTCGCTCAGGGTCTGCAAGCTGGCGGGCGAGTCTGTCGATCGGCCGCCAGCCGCGACGGATCTCCACCGCCTCCTGACGCCTCCAGGGATGAAACCGCTCCATTGCCGAATCGAAGCCAAGAGTGGCGTCCAGTTGTGAGCCGAGGTCGCCAATGTCGCTCTGGACATCTCGAATCTCGTCGCGAGCCGCACCGACTTCTCGGCTCACGTGCAGCTGGGCAGATTCGCGATCCGGGAGCGCGGCAACATACTCCACGGCGACAATCTCTAGAAGCGACTCGGCGACTTCCTCCGACGCCCCGCGGGGTAGCGCAAAGCGAAGCCGAGCAAGTGAGTGAGGATATCCGCCACCGTCGGATCGTGAGAGTTCTTCCAACACACTTCGATCCCGAAGCACGCGCGCAAGTGATCGTCGATTCAGATTCCATCCTCGTCGTCGTGTTGAGCGAACCACTCGCCGCGCGACTCGATAAGCCAACGTTCTTCGAGCAAGTCCCTTCAGAACGGGCTTGCCAATCAGTGGGGCCAGAATTCGCGCTACGCCGCCGAAGTCCATTCGAGCCTTTCGTTCAGGGAAGAACACACCCATCCTGCCCGACGGGTACGACACTCGTGAGAATTGGCCATCCACCGCCTAGCTATGCCTTTGGGCCATCCCGTCATGGAGGAAACACCGCGAATCTCCTCCTTGCGGTCCAGGTCACGAGGCCGTCGTCGACTCTGGAGAGAGTTTCGGGCCGGCAGCCGCGCCGCGGCGACCGGGCTGCGCCGGCGTCAGGAAGCCAGCATGCCGCGCGGCAGCGATCCAGTCCCGGACGGTCGCCTGCGGGCGGTCGAAGCGCGCCGACATTCTCCGTAGGAGCCCGGCTCCCGCCACCGCCTCTTCAAGATATGCGCACGCCACTGATTCAAGCAGCTCGTCAGGCAGCGATGGGCGACCGCGGGTCGTCTGCCGCGCGGCGGTAACAGCGGATTCGAGCACCAACGTCTCCGCTGCGCTGAGCTCGTCGGGACTACGGTCGCGGCCCATGAGCACCACCACTCCTTCGGTGCGCCATTCTTCCTGCGCGAGGCGCTGTTGGGCGAGCGCCACGATGCGACCCAGGGGGAGGCGCCTCAGAAGATCGCTCGTGATCAGCGCCGGAGGCTCATCCCCGTCCGCCGGTTCGCCGGCGCCCTCCTCTACATCAACAAAGTCGCCCCAGGGATCGAAGTAGCCCCACGAGGTACGGAACAGTTCCAGTTCGGCGATCTCGAGGCCCCGGCCTCGGTTGATCAGGATGCCGTAGATGATGACGGGGAGATCCTTCGAGCGGAACACGAAGTCGCTCACGTATTCCCTCCCGCGCGGCCGCTCCTTCAGGTAGAGCTCAAGCCGTTCGACCTGGGGCACGGGTTCACCGTCCGCGCCCGGCTCCTGCCGCTCCCAGCCGGGATCGAACAGGGACCCCTTCATCAGATCTCCCAGCTGCCGGTCGCGGCTCCGCTCGTAAGAGAGGTCGCGGACAGCCGGGTGGTCAGGGCGCAGAAGGCGCTCGTCTTCTGGAGCGTCAGGGTTGGAGAAGTCGTCGGCACCGAACTCGGGTTGTGGGCTCATGCGTAAACGGTAAAACAACATGTTCGCGAACAGTATGGAAAAACCTGCCGACTTGCGCCGCGGTGATACTCGGTAAGTCGCTTTCCGGCGTCAATCTACCGTTGGGCGTCCACGGGCTCCGCTCCTCGAAAGGTGAGCGTGCAGGAAGGGTAACGGGGTCGGGTCAGCTACGTCCCTATCCGGGCAGGGGTAGCTGCCGATACCGTTTCGCCATGAAACTCGACCCAGCGGTCATCGCGGCTCTGATCGGTGCGGCAGCGGCAGTTCTCGGTGTCTTGATCACAGTCGGGACCGCGCGCCGGACATCGAGTCGGGACCTCGAGGATGCGATGACCGCGACGCTCTGGTGGTCCGCCGCAACGAAACGCTTGCCGAACGCGACGGTGCTATGACGTGTGAATACGGCGTCATGCTCCACCCAGTCGGGGACCACTCTTTTGGCACCTTCACGACTAGGACGAACACAGCCGTCTCGCTCTCGGTCCACTTCTCGACCCACCCGGGCTTGAGCTGAAGCGACATGTCGCCGGGCTCGACCTTGAACTGTGACGTGCACTTGATCTGCACGCGCGCGGCGACCCGCGGGTACTCGATGGTTCCGTCGATTGCCATGTAATCGGAATCCACGGAGCCTTCCTTGAAGTCGACGCCCGCGTGGGCGCAACGCGACTGCATGTACGCGACGCCGTATCGAGCTTTCCGAGCTTCGTCTGTGAAGTGGTGGTTGGCGGGCGTCAACAGGCGGCTCGGCGGGTTCCCCGTGGCAGCCGTCGTCATGCCCCCACTGTATTAGTCGAAGAGTCAGCCCCGCACAGTTCGTCGCGCGGAAGGGGACGGAGGCTACAGTCTCGCTACGGTTCCCCTCGGACGAGCTCAATCACTCCGGCATCCTCAAGTCGAACGCTTAGCTCGGTTGCCCAGTTCGAGAAGTACTCAAGCGCCTCGGTGAGTTCGACGAGCGCGGCGTGGTTGCTCACCTCCTGGTCAGACGCCTCCGGATCGACGCTGCCACGAGGAGAGTGGGGACCGCGCCCGAGGTACTCGTTGGCCCTGATAAGTGCCCGATCGGCGTAGCGCAAGAAGTAGTAGCTGCTGGGTTCTGCCATGGCCGCAGACTATTAGCAGGCCCAGACACGCGGAGACGCGGACGGCTTGCCCCTCTTCTGCAGGCGTGTTTCCGCCTGCAGAACTGCGTCCGTCTTGGGACGGCAAACCTGCTTGTCAGGTGGCGTCCGCGTTCGCTCCCCCACCGGGCCCTGCCCGGTAGGGGATCGTTCGTTGAGGCGGGCAAGCTCCAGGCTGGACTCGTTCGGTCTAGGCGAGGGCACGAGGCGCCAGCCCGTCAGCCGTTTTCGTCGGGTGCCTTGACGTATCCAAGTTCGTTCGGAGAATTCGCCCAGCGTACGTCACTGCTCGTGAAGAGGTAGGTACTCTCACCGCCGCCCTGACCCGGGAACGAGATGTACACGCCCACGGGAGTATCTTCCCGGTTGCCGCCTTCATCGACGAGCACCTGCTCGGCATCGGCCGCAGCACCCGCACCAATCTGTGTCCAGGCGAAAAACGTCGCGTTGTCGGTGCCGCCACCAGTCGGCGCCCACGAACAACTTACCGCGTCGTCTGGGGAACCGCCGGGAAACCGATCGAAGGGGTTCCCACCATTCGGGCGATCTTGCTGCTCCACCGATACCCAGCCGTAAACGGCAGCGTGCGCCTGAAACCCGACAGTCGAAATGTCAGCGCACGTGGCAACGACCGGCGAGGTGACCGTGGGCGAAGCAGTGGGAGACGCAGACGACTCAGGGGCACCTGAGAACGTCCGGGTCGCGGTCGGTTCCAGCATCTGCCGTCCCTCGGTCGCTGCGCTACAAGCTACGACAGTCGCCGCGATCAGGAACAGGCCGACACCACTCAGGACCCCAGTGACTTTCTTGGTCATGAGCCAAGGCTAATGACCACGGTCGTGCACAACCACCCGTGCGCAAGGGGACCGGGTTGCGGAAGCATGTACCTGGTCTACTTGCCTCCGGCGAGTGGAGGGGCGGGTCAATGGTCAGGCCGCGGCGATCTTGCAGCCTGTCGTCGCGTCGGCCGCGGTCGGCGTGGGTGGACAGTTCGTATCGCTAGCAATGGACGGTGCGGTCAGTGCGATCGTCTCCGGGCTCGATGGCCCATACCTGCGTGAGCTTGCCGGCATGTCAAGGTCGTCTCGAAGCGACGATGTGCGGGAGCCACTCCCAGCCGCCGTCGCCGAGGCGGGCCTATCGCCGGGTGAGGGTGAAGTCCCACTGATCAGTTTGCGGGCGCTGGCGATCGACGCGCTCCTTGGGCAAGTGCCTGTTCGTCGGCTAACAAGTTGGGCGCACGAGGTGATCGGTCATACCGGCATGGACGCCGCGCAGTCCATCGCCATGCTCGACGATGACCTGGTGGAGAACGGGGACCGGGCGTCGCCGACGCGCGTCTGGTGATTGAAGGATTCCTGATCTCCTCGAACCCTCTTCTTGATTGCTTCAGGGCGACGCCGGCTGGCGGCTGAGCTGTCAACCAGCACATGCGCCCAGGTTGCGCGCGAACAACTGCCTGATAGGTGGCTTCGATGAAAGCGTGGATCTGCCCATCCCAGATGATGTTATCGAACCCGACCAGACCTCGATCGTCCCGGCCGGACGATCGACCGTGCTGTCGGGCAGGCTTCCAGAATTCTCGGAGTCGCACTTGCCGCGACACTCACGGCAGCGTTCGCAATTCCGGTTGCCGCCCAGTACGAGCAGACCCCGAGAGAGGCCATGGCCCGCCGCAAGGACTCAATTGCCTAGGCTCGGTCATCGAGCAGCGACCGAATGCGGACCCGTGATCGGGTGGTGCTCGAGTCCTTGCCGAATGCTTCAATCGTCAGACGACGCAGACGACGCGGCCGGCTTGACCGGCTTGTCGTATAACCGTCGTGCGAACGGAATGAGGTGGTGAGCTTCGAACCAGCCCTTGCCTCGCAAGTGCTCCTCCCAGTTCGGCTCCGCAAGACTGTCAACGCCAATCGTGTAGTGGAGATGGTGACCCGGTACCACGATCGTCTCCGTGAGGTACCAGCCCTCCACGCGCTCGATGATGTTCACCAATGTGGGCCGGTTCCCGGCCAAAGCTTGAGCGCGAAGCCCCACCACGTCGACGAGCATGTCTGCAAGCGCCGCGACGGACTGAGTTGGCAGGTTCAGTCCAGTGCCAAGGTCTTGTCCCGCTTCTCGGACAGCGAGGACCAACCGCTGGTAAAATGCGTCAGCGGGCTCGCCAGCGGTCCACAGCGCGGTCGAGACGACCGACCCGTCGTCTTCTTCCAGTCGGATTTCCAACTCGCCGTTGGGTCCGTCGACCACATACCGATAGTGCAGATCGGTCTCCCAGACCGGGGAGCGAACCCCCTGGCGGGTGACAAGGCCGTCGGCGGTCGCCTGACGTAGCGCAGCGAGCAGACTGTCTCGGGAAGCGTCACGAGTCATGTTTCGATATACGTCCTGCGCCGCCGCAAGCTCATCGCTCTGGGCATTCGCTAGACGTTCCGTGATGTCAGCAAGAGACCGCGCGGTCTGGTCAGCGGTGCTCTTCGCCGCCAACGCGACCACGTTCGCGTTCGAAGCCACCTCAGTCACCTGGCGGAAGCCCTTGCGAACCCAATTGATAGCAAACTCGGCCGGCAGCAGCAACAGTACGGCGACGGCAACGTTTCCTAGGGTCGCGCTCCACCAAGCGTCATCGTCGCGCAACACCCATGAGAGGAAAGCGAGGCCAAGTCCGGTGACGGAGACGAGGATTGCAAAGAGCATCCTTCCCTGTCGGCGGTCCGGCTCGGGGGCGGGGACGTCGCTCATTGTCCAACCGTACCGAGCGGGCCAGGCCGAGCGCGTTGTTCCCCTCACCGACGGTTCGGCTTCGACCGAGAACTTCTTGCGGCGCACGCAGTCATACGCACGAGGCTCCTCGGAGCCGGAGCCTGTGTCGGCTCTCGAATGACTGGTGGTGTCCGCTGGTGCGACGGCCATATTCATCGCCGGGATTGCAGACGGTGGGCGCTGCTACAGCGCAGATGTGAGCGAGTGAGCACTGCGAAACGACTGTTAGGGACCGAAGCCTCAAGTCGGGCGGCGACTGAGTTGTGGGGTAGATCTCCCCTCGGGAGACCTGATAGCACCGTTAGCGGTGTGTCTTGCCCGAGTTGCGTGGTTCGGCCATGCTATGAGCATGGCTGAAACGGGGAACTCCGATAACTCGACTAACGGATCGGGCAGTGGAACCCGCACTCGACGCGCACGCACCTTCCCAGCAATGTCTTTCAAGGAGGCTCTGTTCCTTGGCGAAGCGATCCAAACACACGGTGCTGGAAAGCCGATTCGACGGCTGACGCTCCTAGAATCACTTGGTCGGTCGCCTGGTAGTGACGCCGTCCGCAAGCTGATTACGAGTAGCGGGCAGTACGGCATTACCGAGGGTGCCTATAACGCCGACTTCCTGGCGCTAACGCCAACTGGGGCGATCGCAACCGATCCGGACTACGCGACTGCAGGGCGCATTACCGCAAGGTTCCAGCTCGCGATCGAGAACGTCGCACCGTTCGCGGCCATATACGACCAGTACAAGAACAGCCGAGTGCCAAGCGTTGAAGTCTTGCGCGATGCCGCGACCGAGGCTGGCGCACACGAAGACCACGCAGCCGAATGCGTTGAGACTTTTCTCGCCAATGCTCGCGAAGTCGGACTGATTCGCACAATCGCGGGCTCCGAGCACATCGTGCCAATTGAGGCGGTTCTCGAGCAAGTTCCCGATGACGACGGCGAGGGGACCAAGCAGGAGCCGGAATCTGAGTACGGCGAACTAACCGAAGACGTGCGCGCAGAGATTGAGGCACGATTCGCACCATCGCACGAGAGAGTGCTGAAGTCCGGTAACAGGCGCGCGCCCACTGGTGCGCTCAACAAGACATGCTTTGTGGTTTCGCCGATCGGCGCGGCGGACTCGATCGAGCGTAAGCATGCTGACTTGATGCTTTCGTCGCTGATCGAACCCGCACTTGAGGGCCTCGGGCTCGAAGTGGTTAGAGCTGACCGCATCAGCAAGCCGGGCCTGATCACCGGGCAGGTCATCGAGCACATCGCACAGGCAGCGCTCGTAATCGCGGATCTCAGCTTCGCCAACCCGAATGTCTACTACGAGCTTGCATTGCGGCACGCGGCGCGCAAGCCGGTGGTCCAGATCATCCGAACTGGTGACAAGCTTCCATTCGACGTGGGCCAATACCGCACGGTCGAGATAGACATGACCGACATCTATGTGCTGGTGCCGAAACTCGATCTTCATCGCCAGGAAGTTACTCGGCAAGCGCGAGCTGCCTTGGCCGACGGTGCGAACACCGAGAGCCCACTGTCGCAGTTCTACCCTGCGTTCTGGGACCACATCGAGCAGCCGAAAGAGGGCCAAGGGGTGCACGCCTAGTGAGACCGTTTGGCCTCCGGGCCGGTTCTACGGCCGCCCGCCAGAATCCTCCGGCTCAAATCTCACGTCTGGGCGGGTCGCGCACGCGCACGAACTGAAGGAGCGATTCGAGCGGGCGCTACTGGGGCGAACAGCCGGACGGCCTTTCACAGCCCATAGTCGAATGGCGGTCCATCTACGCACGCCGACGAGGGGCCGCGGGCTTCTGGGCGTCAGCCTTCGTAAGCGGTCTTTCAAGCTACCTCATCCATCAGGAGAACATGCGTTCGCCAGGGCCCGAATCTCGGCCGCAGCGTCCCGAATCGGGCGGTACTTGGCGTAGTAGCGTCATTGGCCTTTGGTGCCTGGGGAATCTACGCGTTCTACCAGGATCACCCGCGTCGACGCCTCGAGTACTACTCGACGATGCAAAGACTCATCTCGGACGAATGGAGTGCCAACGCACTCGATGTCTTCTACAAGGGAGTGCGGCTGGACAATCCCTACATGCTTGAACTAAAGATTGAGTCCAATTCTCGCGCCGAGATCGGTTCACAACTCTTCGACCAAGATCGGCCGATCGCCGTTCTAATCGGTAGCCGCGCGATCCTGGTTAGCAACCGTCACGGGAACGGGCTCTCGGTCACGCGCGTGCTCAACATCACCGGGGGCCGATCTGTAGTGGAACTTGGCCCGCAGAAGATCGAGCGCGACGCAAACCCTATGTGGCTCTATTGTCAACAGGACGACCCACGGTGACCCTGCTTCGATCGCCACTGCCCGACAAGATAAAGATCGTCGAAGTACCGAGGCCGGAGCTGCGGAAGGGCTGGTGGAGCGTTGCGCGCGAGGGCCTTGGTGTGATTGCTGGCGGCGTTGGGATCGCTATCGCTGCCTTTCTCATCTTTCGTGGTGTCCTGGCTTTGATGGCTTAGTGGTCTCGGCCCCGCCGCGCGACTCGACGTCGAGTTCATGAAGGATGACCCCCTGTGAGGTGCCTCGCAAAGGGATGACGATCGAACGGGCTGAGATCCACCCGCGAGGCTCCCCTTTCGAGCACAGCGCGTAAGGGCATCCACGGTGCGCATGCCGGGTCCTCCCTGCGCCGATCACACTCCGACGCGATCGATGACCTAATCGGGGTCACCTAACTTTTCGCGCCGTCCCCGCTGTTCCGCGATTCCGCGCCACGCTGTCGTGCTGGCCATGGTCGCCGAGTTCGAACGCGATCTGATCAGCATGCGAACGAAAGAAGGGATGGCGGTCGCCCGCGCGAAGGGACATCTGAAAGGGAAGCAGCCAAAGCTGTCGGTGGCGCAGCGCAAGCTCATGTTCGACGTTCAGGATCGGGGCGAGTACACCCCGACCGAGATCGCCGACCTCTTCAACGTCTCTCGCGCCACGATCTACCGCGAACTGCAGCGCCGCCGCGTCGCTTTCCTCGCCTCGTGCGAAGCACACATCTTCTGACCGCAGCACGGCAGCAGCGAGCACATTCTGAGGCTCGCGTACGGATTCTCAGCCGCTGATCGGAATGACCCTTACTGGCTCGGCAGCGGAGCCGTGGCGGCGTTCGGTGAGGGACCGGCTTGCGGGCGGCCTGACCAGGGCGTCAGCGCGATCCATGGCTGCCGATGCCTACGGTGCGTGCCTAGATGTTCCTCACCGGGTCGTCCTTGAAGCGAGCAAGCTCGTCGCGCCACGCTGCGACTGCTGCTGCTGAGCGGGATCCGCGGCGATACTCGTCGAGACGAACCTTGAACTGCTCAACCCATCGATTGAACCTCTCCACGATCTGAGTGCGCATTTGATGGTCCGCCAGCGAGCCGATGCCGTCTTGTTCATGCTTCCAGTTCGTTTTCGCTGCCGCGTACAAGACAGCGCCCTTGTAATGCTCGTCGGATAGCCAGTCGATCAACCACGGTTCATCCCCTTCATCGATGGCGTCGATGACGGTCTTCAGCATTGCGATCCGTTCGACCACTGCGTTTCCCGCTGCGAAGTCAGCTTCATGCAGGACAAGAGGGCGGAGCACTTCGTCGAATCGTCCCAGAGATGCCACTTCACTGGTCGGTGCCAGAACTGCTTCGATTGTCGCATCGGCCGGCAGAACCGCCGCGGCAATCTTCTCTGCGATTGAAGGAATGTCGTCGCGTGCGGTCTCAAATCCGGCGAGGTCCGGCAGGATCCCGCTGTACTCCTCGACCTCCTTGAAAGTGACTCCATGCAGCACAGGGATCAGCGTCTCCTTCCGAAGGAGAGCGCCGAGCTCTCGCTCTGTCCAAAAGCGGCCGACAAGGTACGCGGGGGTGAGTAGCACGATCCCGGCTCGCGCCTTTCGGAGGCCCTGATCCATCTGAAGCGACTGGCTCTTCCCGGGAACGATCGCGACCTCGTCGAACCAAACGCGCACCCCTAGTGCTTCGAGTGCCGACCGCAAGGCGTCGGCCGCGTCAGCGCCATCGATGCGCGCGTAGCTAAGGAAGACATCCCACTCGCGCTCGTCGCGCGAGACTAGCGACCCCTGGACGCGATCAGCGAGTGCCTGCTCGGACGGCGTGTACCGCCGCCCAGTACCTGTGGACCGAAGTTGCTTCTGCAGGTCCCCGATCACTCGGGCGTTGTGCGAGTTCACTCGGCGTACCTCCTGGTTGTGCGCGTTCACCTGCTGATTGAACTGATTCACCACCTTCTGGTTGTGGGCGCGAACCTTCCGGTTGTACTCGTCAACCGCGCGCTGATTCTTGCGGTTGACCTCGTCAACCTGCCGCTTGACCTGAGCTTCAGCTTTCCGCTGAGCGGCTTGCAAGTCGCGCTTGAACTTGTTGGCGTCGAACTTCGCCATTGACGTTCTCCCTCCCGAGGACCATGTGGGTCCTCATTTTTGGGGACATCCTGACATAGACCACCGACGTTCTCGTAGCCACGTTGAGCGCGCCTTACCCCGAAGAACATCCACGAGGATGCCCATACGCCGGTCCGCTCGCGTGCGCAAGCCCGTGATCTAGCGAATGCGAGCCCCGCCACGATAGGACCGGCTGAATGAGCGCCGATGAGACACCGACACAGGTGTTCGCTAAAGGTTCTTGCTCAACTCCTCGAGAATCTGCTTCTTTCGCTTCTTCTCAATCCCAGGATCGAGGACCTGAATGAACTCAAGGTCAGTGAAGCCGTCGCCCTGGCGCCGGTTCTGTGGCGGCTCAAGCGCTGCGATGAAGAGCGCCTCCAGGGTGTTGATAAGCGAGTCGAGACTCACAGTCGCGGACGGCGAGAAGTCTGCGAGCCCGTCTCTGTCACTGCGCGAACTCCGAACCAGGAGAACCTGTCCCATCGTCCGCTAAGCCGGTCTCGCGTGTGTTCACGTAGTCGCTTCGCAAGTCGAGGTTCATTGACTCGTCCGACGTAAACCAGACGGCTGCCGTCGTAGAGGATATAAATGCCGGCCTGCGTTCCGAAATCCACCGCGGTGCTTCCGGCGAGTTGAACGCCAAACAGCTTGGGCGCTCCCGAGGTCCAATCGACTTCGATGCGTCGCCAGAACAACCCGAAGGCATTCAGTAGCCCCGGCTCATTTTCGGTGAGCTCGGTTCCGGACCTACTCGGGGGCGGCTCTCCGTCTGAGTCCGCGTGTTCCGGAGAATCTGTGGCTTCAGCGAGGGTGCTGTTTGGCGGATATCTGTAAATGCCTCTCGACCTCGTCGCGCAACGGGGGCTGAGAGAGGACCGACCCAACGGTCGTATTTGGGGTCGCTCCGACTTTCGTGCTTGTCAACGATCGTCTGTGCAATCTCGGAAGCGCGCATGGGCTCGCCCTGTTCGCTCAGCACCCTCCTGATGGCGTCGATCCAGGGTCAGGCATGCCGTCAGTATGACGTACGCGGGCCGCTCGTCCGGAGTGATGCCCGGAGGCCGAGTGACGGTCGTCCAACGCGCGACCGATGTATCGAAATCCACGCTCTATGAATGAAGGGTCGGTACGAACTCATGTAGCCGCGGCGATTGCCCGTGTACCTATCGGCTCGCGGTAGCGTCGACGATCGAACGGGAGGTCGGAGACTGGTGGTCACTCTTCTAGCGCACTACACGAGCAGCGTAGGCATTCGAGGAATCGTAGAGGGCGGTTCGCTCTGGGCGAGCCACGTCGCGTTCCTCAACGACGCTTCCGAATTTCGGTACGCATTCGATGTCTCGCGCGACATCATTGAACGCATCACGATTCTCAACCAGGTCTGGCAGCCCAAACATCCCGAGTTGGCTGAGTTGATCACCTCTGAGACCACTCATCTCCAGCGTGGCGGCCTGCCGGACGTGTTCGTAACATCACTGTCAACTCTGAGCGAGGATCTCAGTCAGTGGCGTGGGTACACACACCCGGGGGACGGCTACACCATCCAGTTCGACGCCGAAGCACTCGAGCATCATGTTGCCTCGCTTGGTTGGCGTCTGGTACCCGTCGTGTATGGGCCATCGGCGGACATGGCCGTGGCCTACACGGCAGTGGATGCGTTCACGAGGCTCGACAACGGAACATATGCGACGAGCCGTGAAGCATTCGACGCGTTCACGCGAGACCTCGCTGTGCTCGCACCGACGCTCAAGGATCATGCATTTGAACGCGAGAGCGAGTGGCGGCTCATTTCGCCGCTAGGCGTGGACCCCTCGCAGGTCAAGTGGCGGTCCGGTCCCAGTTTTCTGGTTCCCTATGTCGAGGTGCCGTTGCCTTCCCCTGACTCGGGCGTGGTTCTCGGATTCGGGGTCGGCCCCGGACCAAACGGAGACCTCGCGAGTGCGTCACTACTCAAGTACGTACACCAGATGGGATATCACGTCGGCGTGGGGGTGCCTGGAATCCCGTATCGCCCTTGGTAGGTAGGTGCGGTCGCCGACGTGGGCCGCACGCAGAATGACCTCCGGACACGACGCGATTGAGAGGCGCTACGCGTACGCGCGACGGTCCCGCCCTGGGCACTGCTCGAAGATACTAGGTCGAGTCCGCCCTGTGACCATGCGCGGGCTCCACGATCGTCAACTGGGCGAGGCGCTCGCAATTCGCGCCGGACGAGTCAATCGGCCTGTCGCCGCTCGGGCACCGGATCACGGCATAATGGGTTGGCTGTGTGGTTATAGCTCGACGGATGAATGGCGGTGTGACATGCGCGCGTTCCTGAGCTACCCGTATGGGGTCGACGTTTCGTTCGTGTCCATGGCGATTCGAGATGCGAACTGGGATCTCGTGGATCCGGTCACTGTATCGGGGCCGATGCTCGTCTCGATCAGGAGCATGATTGCCAGTGCTGATGCTGTAGTCGTTGCCGGTGGCGGTCCCGAGTCACATGACTCGGGAGCCTTGCTGGTTGAAGTAGGAATCGCGCTCGGACTAGGGAAGCCAGTACTCGTGGTCTGGGAGGAATCGTCGTCGCCGCCGCCCGGGCTACCGCCCGAGCTACGAGTGTCGCGACTGGGACTTCGTAACCTGGATGCGCTGAGATTCCACATCGGAGTGTTTCTTGCAGATGTACGGGCCGGATCGCGATCCGTGCGTGCCAAGGTTCCCATCCATGCCTCGCGGGGCGATCTCGACCGCCTCGCTACGCAACTCGATCGCCTACAGGCCCGGCCGTCCATCCCAGAGACCGACTTCGTTCGCTGGATTGAGGACCTGTTCAGAGCGGTCGGGTCCAAGTCGGTCCCGTCACCTCGTCCCGACGATCGTGGCTTCGACTTGGTTCTTTCGGCCCCCCCATTCTCGGACCTCGACGGTCCCGTGCTCGTGGAAGCCAAGACGCACTGGCCCCCAGGGGATCAGCTCAGACGCGTCACGAATCGACTGGCGGACGTTGTGGCGAGCGAGCGAGCGGGTCTTGGCATCGTTGTAATTCTGTCGAAGCCGGCGAAGCCGATAGGCACCTGGTTGGGCTCGCCGTCATCGAGTGTTTCGGTATTCAGCGCGAACGATCTGCTCGACGGCATCTCTTCAAAGGGTTATCTCCCTGACCTCCTGTTTACAACCGGATGGCCGCCGGAGCCTGACGAATGACTCAGTTCCAGGAGGAGGTCGCGCGAATACTCCATGAGGCCGAGGATCCCGACTTGGATTCGCAGGCTCGCGGAAGAAAGTTCGAAGAGCTTCTCATCTACATGTTCGACTCAGTCGACGACTCGTTGGTCGCGGGGAACGTAACCAGCGGCTTCGCGGCAGAGCAGATTGACATCGCGGTCTCCAACAGGGGTGGTTTCCCTGGTTTGCCTTCCCAGTTCCTTGTGGAGTGCAAGAACTACAGTTCGCCTTTGGACAGCAAGAGCGTTGGCTACTTCCTTTTCATTTGCCTCTCGCGTAGGGCTGAACTCGCCGTGATAGTTGCCAAATCCGGACTCACCGGCAACGCCGCAGAACAGAATCACGCGCTATCCCTCGCGAAGGCTGCGGCGCCGATGGGGTGTCGGATTGTCGTGATAACTCGGGAGGACATCGTGTCGCTGTCGTCGCCCAGTGATCTGGTGGACTTGATGGAGACGCGCTACCTGATCGCCTTCGCCAGTGGAGGAGTGGGCCAGTAGCTACGCGGCAAGCGGCAGCTGGCTCCGTCACCTGACTCAGGCGAGGCCCGGTCGACAAGAAACCGACCTCCGGACGAAACATGGGCGCGTGGTGAAGCCACCAGATCGGTGTCGAGGGAGACGGTGTTCCGGCCCGTTCGCCGGTCGGTCAGCAGGCAGTGCGTTCCCACGTCCATGGCACGGTCTCGGTCACTTTCAGGAGACCTGCACGTTCGAGAATAGGCCGGGAGAATTCGGTGGAGTCCGAGTGGACCCAGCGGACGCCTCGTGACATCGCCGACCGGACGCGAGCAGCGGTTAGAGCACGGTAGATGCCGCGGCCTCGATACTCCGGAAGCGTCGCACCTCCCCAGATACCGGCGAACGCGGTGGCGACGATCGGATCGATGCGGCCCGCGCTGACGATACGGCCGCCAACCTCTGCCGCCCGCAGTTCGACGTATTCGCCGTTTGACTGGCGTGTAAGGATCGCAGACAGCATCCGCTCCGCACGTGGCGAACCGCCGAAGACGGCGTCCTGCATGTCCAGTGTCGCGCGCATCTGCTCAGGGTTAGTCAGCAAGCGAACGTTCACGCCGGGTGGCGGTTGGCTGCCGATCAAACTTCGACGCCTCGCCCAGCAGCATTACCGACTCGGGCTCGGCCGCGACGAATCCGGCCGAGCTCAGCGCCGTCTCGAGGCCAGGCGTGTCGTCGTGGGTACGGGTCTTCCACTCCGCGTAGTGGATAGAACGGCGCTCCGACACCGGTGCAGCGACCTCAGCAACACGCGTCTCCGGCTCGTCGAGCTCGTCGTAAGTGACGAACAGCCGCCCGCCGCCGAGCAATGCAATCCACAACGGACCGAGTCGCTGGACTTCCAACACACCCTGCATCTCAGCGGCGGTGCGCAGGTGCGCGTCATACTCAGCGAGAAGGTCAGCCACCCGTCCAGGTTATGTGCGCCGCGTGCTCCCACGCACACGCAACTGCGTCCGTTTGAGGATCGGCCTAAGAACTGCGCTGATTGACGTCGCCGACGAGGGCGCCGGATGATGAGTGGAGCCCGGGCGCCCGTTGGAGTAGTGAGGGCGTCATGTGCTCTCCCGGCACTGAGGTCGTCCTCGCGAACGAAGTGCTGTCCGTCTCCCACCTAGACGGAGCTCGACCTGCAGCCGTAGCGGCCTCCGGAAGTTGGAAGATTTCTGGAAGAAGCGAGTCAAAACGCATTGCTCTGAACACGCACGAACACCACTGAACTCAGCCTGGACATGCCCGCGAATCCGCATGAAATCAAGGGATTCCAAGCCAGCGCTCCCTACTACATCGGCCGCCTTCAGCATTCAAATCCCCCCGTCTCCGCCGAAAATCCCGGCCGATCCCGGGATTTTTTCTCGACGTGCCGTGTTCGAGGGTCCACACTGATGGATATCGGTCGCACCCGGCCGATGCTGGTCGCGTCCGCCGGTGTTCGTGGCTCCTCCCGATCGTCGGCCGCGCCGAGCCGATGGAGACGCCATGCTGGTCCAACCACCCGACGCGGACGCGGTCGAAGGCCACGCCGCGGACATGTACGCGGGCGACATCGCCGCCGACGGCTTCGTGTTCGGCTACACGCAGGTGATGGCCGTCAATCCGGATGCACACGCGGCCTTCGAAGCGCTCATTCGCGCGATCGTGCCCTCGATCGGGATGCGGGTGTATGAGCTTGCGACACTCGGCGCTGCCCGCGGCATCCGCTCGCCGCACTGCCTGCTCGCGCACGGCCGTAAGACCCTGCGTGCGGGGTTGATGGATGAGGACCAGCTGGCGCGCGTGGGCCGCGACTACCGCGACGCCGGGTTGGATGCCGCGGACCTGGCCGTCATGGCGTACGCCGAGAAGCTGTCGACCGACGCCGCGGCGATGACCGACGACGACACGCGCGCGCTGCGCGACGTGGGCTTCAGCGACCGGCAGATCGTCGACATCACCCTCGCCGCCGCGGCGCGGAACTACTTCAGCCGCGCACTGCTGGCCCTCGCCGTCCCGGTCGAGGCGGTGCCGGGGATCGAGGGCGACCTGGCTGGGGCGCTGCTGAGCCCCTGTCAGGACTCGGCGGGCCCGGACAGGTAGTGCTGGATCGCCGGTGAGATCTCGGCGACCAACTCGCGCCGCATCCTCTGGTCGGTGGCACCCGCGATGCCGTCCGCATCGCGCAGGCGCGCACCCATGACCTCGAAGAGCATCTGCGCCGCACGGTCGGAGGTGACGGCCGAGCGTACCAGCGACAGCAGGATCGGACGGGTCGCCGACTCTTCCCAGAGCCGCAGATAGGTGTCAACGAGCCGAGCCCCCAGGCCCGCGGCATCCCCGTCGAGACTGGCCAGCATGCGTTGTGGAACCGTCGACTTCGGCAAAGCCGTTCTGCAGGCCCTCGTCACGGTGCCCGCCGTCTGGACCGTCGTCGCCGTCTCGGTCGCCGTCGTCGGGGCGCGGTCGCAGGTGAGCATCGCCGCATGGCTCGGGGTGCTGGCATCGTTCGTGCTCACCCTGGCGATCAGCCCGTTCTGGCACATCCCGGTTCAGAAAGGTGGATCGGCGCCGAGCTCGGCGGAATCCGCGGTGACCCGCGGCGGCGGTTCGGTGTATCCGAACGTGGCGTACACAATCGTGCGGAACGCGTCGTTCGGGTCCGTCGTACAGTACCCAGTCGGATATCGCACCTGGACCGTGCCGTCGGCGCGCCGGTCGTGTGTGAGCAGCGTGACGTCTTTCAGCGTGTGGTCGGGGTCGCACAGCGGGTCAAGGTTGCCGAGGTTCGTGGCGCCGCGGCCGGGTCCGTGATACGCGCAGTGGTGGTCGATGTCGCCGTCGACCGCGAGGCGATCGCATCCGTCACGCAGGCAGGTGCCGTGGGCCAGCGCCAGCCACGCGCGCTGCCCGGGGGTGGCCGCGCGGGATCGGCGATCCATGTCGAGGATGATCCCGGTGACCGGGTCGGTGATGACACGGGTGAACGCGCCGACGTCGATGAGGATCTGCCGGGCGGTGGCGTCGTCGATCGTGCCCTGCCCGGGGATGAGGCAGTCCCGGTTCAGGTTCAGGCCGGCCCCGACCGGCCCGTCGCCGACCGGCCCGTCGCCGACCGGCCCGTCGCTGTCAGGCTCACTGCTGCCGGGTGTGCCGGTGCGGGCGGTCGCCCGTGCGTCGGGAGCGAGCTTGTCGAGGGGAACGGTGACGAAGACTTTGGTCTTGACGATCGGGTCGCCCGTGGCTTCGCCGGTGAGCAGGGCGGTGGCAAGGTCGGCGCGAATCTGCGCATGGGTGCGGCCATCGCGCTCAGCCTCGGTCATGCCCTTCGCGGTCGCGCTGACGGAATGGTCAACGGCGTGGGCCGTGCGGGTGGGCATGAGCAGGCACAGCCACGACATGCCGTCGGCGACGTCGTCCACGTACAGGGTCCGTTTCGCGAACGCGTCGGTGTGTCGCTGCGTGCGGGTGCGCGCGGTGAGCTGGTCAGTCAGGTCGCGCGCCTTGCGCTTCGTGTAGGCGGCGGATGCGTGCAGGGCGACCTCGGTCATCACCCGGTCGAAGAGATCGAGCAGGTCCGGGTAGTCGGTGAGTGCGGCAACCTGAGCGAGCATCGCGTCGACGTGTGCGATGGTGAGCAGTCCTTCGCAGGCGGCGTGCCATGCGCGCGGCAGCTGTTCTTTGGCGCGGTCTGCGGTGGCTGCCAGCGTCCGGACCTGGTGTTCGGACAGACCCAGACGGGATGCGGCTTCGTCGGCCGCACACCGTACCGCCAGTGCCGCCGGGCCGCCCAGCCGTGTTGTGGCCTTCCGCATGGCCCGGTCCACTCGCAGGCCCAGCGGGTCATCGGCGTCCACGTCCGCCCGCACATACGTTGCGGGGTTTTCGCCAGCGAATCGGAGTACGTCGGCGAGGGCCTCGCACCGACGAGCGGCACGCCGGTTCGTGTCGTATTGTTCAGCCTCGGCGTCATGGAGCAGGGTGTTCAGCACGTACACGTCGTCGACGTGCATCGTGTCGGAGAGTCCCTGTCGTTCCATGGTGCCAGTATAGCAGATATGTTCGACACCGTAAAGCAGGAGATTCGAATATTTTTCACGGTGCTCGTGATCTCGTCAGGCGGTGCCGCGCTCGTCGAAGACGCGCTTGGCCTTCATCTCGCTCTTCGGAAGCGTTCCGGCGGCGACCACCTCGACGTCGGCCCGCACCTCGCAGCGCGCGTGGATCTCGTCGTACACGATGCGGCCGATCGCCGGATCGGCATGTTCGACGACGACCTTCATCGTGTCCAGGCCCGCGTCGGTCTTCGTGAGCCGGATCTGGAACTCGTCGCCAGTTCCGGGCACGGCCCGGACCGCCTCTTCGATCTGCACGGGGAAGAACTTGATCCCCCGGATGTTGATCAGGTCGTCGGAGCGTCCCGTCATGCAGCCGATGGCACGCACATGGCGGCGCCCGCAAGCGCATGGCTCGTAGGAGAGCGTGGTGTAGTCGCCGACGAGGAAGCGGAGCTGCGCCGCGCTCTCGGAGTTCAGATTCGTGCAGACGGAGATCCCGCTGACGCCGTCGGCCGTGGGTGCGAGGGTGTCGGCATCCACGGTCTCCCACACCTGGATGTCTTCCATGAGGTGGATGAAGGGCTTTTCGCCGGACTGGTACTCCGGGCACGAGTACCCACCGCAGTGCGGGGATGCTTCGGTGCATCCGTAGAACTCGACGGCTGTGGCATCCCACAGATCCTGGATCCTCTCCAGCGTGCCCTTCACGCCTGAGAACGGCTCGCCGCCCTGCACGATCCATCGCACCGAGGTCGCGGCGGGATCCATCCCCATGTCCTGCATCGTGCGCGCAAGGTACAGCGCATAGGACGGCGTGCAGATGAGCACCCGCGGCTCGAACCGCTGGATGAGGCCGGCGCGGGCCCTGCCGTCCATGCCGCCGCCCGGGATGACGGGCAGGCCCATCTTCGCAAGCGCGTACTGCACGCCCCAGGCGAACACGTGCGGACCGAATCCGACCATGGGCAGTGCCGCATCGCCCCGTCTCAGCCCGCCGGAGTACAGCGCGCGGGCATTGGCCTGTTCCCAGTACTTGCGATCGAAGTGCGTATACCGGAACGGCCTCGGCACGCCGGTCGTCCCCGACGAGGAGAACAGCATCCACCCCCGGTCGTCCCACTCCTGCTGACCGCACGTCGAATACGTGCCGTAGGGCGGATGCTCGGTGACGTCGGCCATCATCTCCTGCTTGGTGACGACGGGCCAGTTCGCAAGCATGGAGTCCACCGAGTGGATGTCGGTCGGAGCCACGCCGAGTCGATCGAAGCGCGCGCGATAGAAGGCGCTGTTCTCGTAGAGGAAGGGTGCGACCGCCGCGATCTTCTCGTCTTGGACGTCGCGGATGCGATCCCGGGACCACGTGTCCTTCTCGGACCAGTAGTCGCTGTTCAGCGGCGTCTCCCGATCCTCGTGGAACGTCTCCAGCACCGACTTCCACGTGTTGCGTGTCTCTTGCGCGGCGAAAGCACCCGTCATCACGTCCTCCTCGACCTGACCGTCGGGACCGATGCTAGTACGTTCTCGATGAGAACGGACCGCGTAGACTCAGAGAATGACAGAGCATCGCACAACCTCCGTGCAGCGCACGGGCGACATCCTCCGTCAGGGGGCGTCGTCGCTGGTTCTGCGCGAAGCATTCTTCAGGGTTCGGCGCTTCGACGATTTCCAGCGCACGCTCGGTCTGTCGCGATCGGTGCTGGCGCGCACCCTCAAGCTGCTCGTCGACCAGGGCATCCTGGACCGGCGCCGATACCAGGAGCGGCCGGACCGCTACGAGTACATCCTCAGCGAGGCCGGGCTCGAGCTCTACCCGGTGTTCTTGGCGATGAAGCAGTGGGGTGACAAATGGCTCGGCGATGACGCCCGCGAAGTGCTGCTGTTCCACAAGACGTGCGGTCATGCCTCGAGACCGGCGATGACCTGCGACCATTGCGGCCAGCCCATCCACGCACGGGAGATGCGCTACACGATCGAAGAGGATGACGCGCTTCCCGACGCCGGGGCGTGACCCGTCGCCGGCTGTCAGGCCCGGAACCGCGCGGCCAGCTCCTCGGGGATCGGCGCGGCCCGCATCCCCCGCTCGGGGTCTGTGATCGTCCACACCCGGGTCTCGAACCCTTCCACGCACACGACGTCGTCGCGGGTCAGCGTGTGGCGGATGTCGAAGCTTCGGGCCTTGACCTCGACGATCTGCGTGGTGATGCGAACGTCGTCGCCGAACCGGCACGGGGCGTGAAAGGTGGCCCGTGTCTCGACGATCGGACAGCCCAGCGCGTCGAATCGGATCAGCATCTGCTGTTTGGGCCAGCCTGCGGCTTCGTACAGCATCGTGGTGCCGTGATCGAACCAGCGGAAGAACTGCGGGTTGAAGACGATCCCGGCGGGATCGCAATCCCCCCACTCGACTCTCCGCAGCAGCGTGTTCGACAGCATGACAGGCCTTCTCTCTCATCCACGTCTGGCGTTTCACGGCCGACAGGCTTAGTCTGGAGTCAGTTCTAAATAAGAATCTACTACGCCGAAGATCTACCACCCCAAGGAGGCACGCCGTGGCCGAGACAAGTCTGCAGTCGATGGTGGACTCGGAGGAGAGCATCGTCGCTCGCTTCTATCGCAATCCTCCCAAGACGGCGCTGAACATCTTCGGCGTGATGATGCCGGTGGACGCGGTGCGCGCGGAGTTCACGACCTGGCGCGACGAGCAGCAGTCCTGGCGCAAGACCATCGCCCTGCACGACCAGAGCTACCACATGCACAACCTGCGGGTGCGGGGCAAGGACGCGCTGGCGCTGTTCACGAGCCTGGGCATCAACTCGTTCGCCACATTCCGTCCGGGTGCGGCGAAGCAGTTCATCGCCTGCTCGCCGGAGGGGTACGTCATCGGCGACGCGATCCTCTACTACCTCGACGAGGAGGACCTGCTGCTGGTGGGCAACCCGGCATCCACGGATTGGGTGCAGTTCAACGCCGAGACCGGCGACTTCGACGTTCAGGTCGACCTGGACCCCGTGTGGGCCCTGAACACCGGCAAGCGTCGCCTCGTCTACCGGTACCAGGTCGAAGGCCCGAACGCCTACGACCTGCTCGAAGAGCTCAACGGCGGCCCGCTGCCCGAGATCAAGTTCTTCCGCTCGGCCACGATCCGCATCGCGGGCCACGACGTCCGCGCGATGCGGCACAGCATGGGGGGAGTCCCGGGGCTCGAACTGTCCGGCCCGTGGGATGACCGGGCCGACGTGAAGACCGCCCTCGTCCAGGCCGGCCGCAAGCACGGGCTGCGCCAGATCGGATCGCTCGCGTACTTCAGCACGGTGATCGAGTCGGGATGGTGGGCCGTCCCGTTCTCGGCGGTCTACACGAGTCCCGCCCTGCGCGACTACCGCGAGTGGCTCTCCGACAAGAGCGCATCGGCACGGATGTCGCTGGGAGGCAGCTTCTTCTCCGAAGAGCCCTCGGACTATTACGCCACCCCATGGGATCTCAACTACGGGCACATCATCAAGTTCGATCACGACTTCATCGGACGCGAAGCGCTGGAGAAACTCGCCGATCAGCCCCACCGCAAGAAGGTGACACTGCTGTGGCACCCCGATGACTTCACCGAGGTGTTCCGCCGGCTGGTGGGCGACGGCCCCACCGCTCAGCACATCGACCTGCCGGTCGCGGCGACCGGACGACTCCACTACGACAAGGTGCTCGACGATGCCGGCACGCTCGTCGGCTTCGGCACCTATCCCGCCTACAGCTACAACGAACGGGCGATGATGTCGCTGGGCTCGATCGACGAGGCCTTCGCCGAACCGGGCACGCAGCTCACGCTGGTCTGGGGCGAAGACGGCGGGGGCAGCCGCAGCGGCGGACGCGTCGAGCCGCACGAGCAGATCCGCATCCGCGTCACCGTCGCGCCCACCCCGATCGGCGATGTCGCCCGCGAGTACCGGGTCGCATCGAACGCGGAGCTGGTCTCCGGCTCGCCCGAGTGAGGTCGCGTCGGGCCGCCGGTGCGCCGCTGGACCCGGCAGCGTGGCAGGATGCCGTGTGACGGGTCCTGCAGCAGCCGCGCGGTGCGGATCGAACCAGCAGGGCGGACCAGGCGAAGGAGCCGGCATGGACGAGGCGGCGGTGCGCAGGTTCGGGGGCAGAACGGCGATCGTCACGGCCGCCAGCCGCGGTATCGGGTGGGCCATCGCCGCCCGCCTGGTCGCTGAGGGCGCCCGGGTCACGATCACGGGCCGTCGGCCTGACGCCTTGGCCGAGGCCGTCGAGCGGCTGGGCGGGCCCGAGCACGCCCGGGGCATCGCCGGCCACGCCGACGACCCTGCCCATCAGCAGGATGCCGTGGCCCGCACGATCGAGGCCTTCGGAGGGGTCGATCTGCTCGTGAACAACGCGGGCATCAACCCCGCGTACGGTCCGCTCATGGACGTCGACCTGGACGTTGCGCGCAAGATCGTCGAGGTGAACGCCATCGCAGCCCTCGGCTGGACCCAGCAGGTGCACCGCGCGTGGATGGCGGAGCACGGCGGCGCGATCGTGAACATCGCGTCGCTGGCAGGCCGGCAGCCCGCGCCCGGCATCGGACTGTACGGGTCGAGCAAGGCCATGCTCATCCACCTGACCGAAGAGCTGGCCGTCGAGCTCGGGCCGGGCATCCGCGTCAACGCCGTCGCGCCCGCTGTCGTGAAGACGCGGTTCGCCACCGCCCTTTACGAGGGCAAGGAGGAGTCCGTCGCGCAGGCCTATCCGCTCAAGCGTCTGGGTGAGCCCGACGACGTCGCCGGCGCCGTCGCGTTTCTGCTCAGCGACGACGCCGACTGGGTCACGGGTCAGACGCTCGGCATCGACGGCGGCGTGTTCCTCACCGGTGGTGGCATGTGAGCGACCTGCCCGGACTGGATCTGGCCGCGCTCGCGCCGTGGTTCGCCCAGAACGTTCCGGATGCCGCGGCCGACCTGCGCGCGCAGCTCATCGTGGGCGGCAGGTCGAACCTCACCTATCGCATCGAATCCGGTCCGCGTGGGTGGGTGCTGCGCCGCCCGCCCCTCGGGCACGTGCTCAGCACCGCGCATGACATGGGGCGGGAGTTCCGGATCATGTCGGCGCTCGCGCCGACCGACGTTCCGGTGCCGCAGCCGATCGCGCGGTGCGACGACCCTGCTGTGATCGGCGCCCCGTTCTTCGTCATGCAGTTCGTCGACGGCACCGCCTATCGCTCGGCTGCCGCGCTCGCCGCCCTCGGCGCCGACCGCACACGAGCGATCTCCGAGCGGCTCGTCGATTCTCTCGCCGCGCTCGGTCGCATCGACCCGGTCGCTGTGGGCCTGGCCGACTTCGGTCACCCGGACGGGTACCTCGGGCGGCAGGTGCAGCGCTGGTCGCGCCAGTTCGCCGCATCCCGCACACGCGAGCTGCCCGCCGAAGGCGCGCTGCACGATGCGTTGGATGCGGCGGTGCCCGCCGAATCGTCGACGGGAATCGTGCACGGAGACTTCCGCCTCGACAACGTGCTGGTCGACGCCGCCGACCGGCCGGCGGCCGTCATCGACTGGGAGATGGCGACCCTCGGCGACCCGCTCGCCGATCTCGCGCTCATGATCGTCTACCAGCGCTCCGCCGCGATGCTCGGGGCCGCCGTCGCCGACGCGTCGCTCGCGCCGGGCTATCTCACCGAGGCCGAGACCCTCGAACGGTACGCGACGGCGACGGGCCGCGGCATCCCGCGCTTCGGCTGGTATCTGGCGCTCGCCTCGTACAAGCTCGCCGGCATCGTGGAAGGCATCCATGCGCGCTTCACCGAGGGCATGACCGTGGGCGCCGGCTATGAGCGGATCGGCGAGCTCACCGCGCCGCTGCTGGACGCGGGCCTGGCCGCGCTGAGAGAGGACGACTGATGGACTTCGGGCACGACGCACGCACGACCGCCCTGATAGGCGAGGTCGACGATTTTCTCGAGCAGCATGTGCTGCCGGCAGAACCCGTGTTCGCCGCCCAGCTCGCCGAGCTGCCGGACAGATGGGAGTGGGATGCCGCGCCCGCCCTGCGCGAGCTGCGCGCCGCAGCGCGCGGCCGGGGCCTGTGGAACCTTTTCCTGCCCGGCGACAGCGGTGCGGGATTGTCGAACCTGCAGTACGCGCCGCTGGCCGAGATCACCGGCCGCAGCCTGGACCTCGCCCCGGCGGCGTTCAACTGCGCGGCCCCGGACACCGGCAACATGGAGGTGCTCGACCAGTTCGGCACGCCCGCGCAGAAGGAGCGGTGGCTGCGACCGTTGCTGGACGGCGAGATCCGGTCGGCGTTCGCGATGACCGAGCCCGACGTCGCCTCGTCTGATGCGACGAACATCGCCACCTCGATCGTGCGCGACGGCGACCACTACGTGATCAACGGCCGCAAATGGTGGATCACCGGCGGCATGAACCCGAACTGCGCCGTGTTCATCGTGATGGGCAAGACCGACCCGCAGGCCGCACGGCACCGGCAGCAGTCGATGATCCTCGTGCCGCGCGATACGCCCGGTCTCGAGGTCGTGCGCGGCATGCACGTGCTCGGCTACGACGACCACGAGCACGGCGGTCACGCCGAGCTCTCGTTCACCGAGGTGCGGGTGCCGGCGGGCAACCTGATCGGCGGCGAGGGCGACGGCTTTGCGATCGCGCAGGCGCGGCTGGGACCCGGGCGAATCCATCACTGCATGCGCCTGATCGGCATGGCCGAGCGGGCGATCGAGGCGATGTGCGTCCGCGCGTCCGAGCGGGTGGCGTTCGGCCGACCGCTCGCGCAGCAGGGGGTGATCCGCGAATGGATCGCCGAATCGCGGGTGCGCGTCGAGCAGCTGCGGCTGCTGGTGCTCAAGACCGCCTGGCTCATGGACACCGTGGGCAACAAGGGTGCGCACACCGAGATCCAGGCGATCAAGATCGCCACTCCGGCCACCGTGCAGTGGATCCTTGACAGAGCGATCCAGACGCACGGCGCGGCAGGCCTCTCACAGGACCTCGACCTCGCCCGGCTGTACGCGGCCGCCCGGACGCTGCGTTTCGCGGACGGACCCGACGAAGTGCACCGCAACGCGCTCGCGAAGGCCGAGCTGGGCAGGCACGCGCGCTGACCTGCCGGCGGCCGAACGCGGCACGCGTCTGGGCGCCGTCGTGCCACACTGGAGCGCGTGCACGACTTCCTGCCCAGCGACCAAGCACTGCACGAGGCGCTGCAGCAGCTGATCGACGCGAAGAACGCGCCGGGCACACCGCACGGCGACCCGGTCGCCCCGCTCGATCTGCCCGAGGCGCTGCCGGCGCACGGCATCGGCGGCCGCGCCGCGCTGGCGGCGCTGGCCGGTCCCGCGCTGACCCGGCCGACCCGGGTGGATCACCCGGGCTTCTTCGCGCACATGGATCCGCCCACGCCGTGGGTGACGTGGGCTGCCACCCAGTGGGCGGCGGCGATGAACCAGAACCTGCTGCACACCGACTCGGCCCCTGCGGCGCGGCTGCTGGAGCGCCGTGCGATCGAATGGCTCGCACCCGTGTTCGGCATGGACGGCGGCCATCTCGTGCCCGGCTCGAGCCTGGCCAATCTGACCGCGCTGTGGGCGGCGCGGGATGCCGCGGGCGTGCGGCGCGTGATCGCCTCCGAGGTCGCACACGTCAGCGTGGCCAAAGCCGCGCGGATTCTGGGGCTTCCGCTGACCACCGTGCCGGTCGACGCCGCGCAGCGGATGCGCGCCGATCTGCTGCCGGACGACCTGTCGGACGCGGCCGTCGTGCTCACGGCCGGTACGACCGCGACAGGAGCCGTCGATCCGCTGGATGCGGCATCCACCGCCCGTTGGCGCCACGTCGACGCCGCGTGGGCGGGCCCCCTGCGCCTGTCGTCGCACACGGCCGTGCTCGACGGGATCGAGCGCGCCGACTCCGTGGCCGTCTCGGCCCACAAGCTGCTGTATCAGCCGAAAGAGAGCGCCCTGGTGCTGTTCGCGGATGCCGCGGCAGCGCACGACGCGCTGAGCTTCGGCGGAGGCTACCTGGCGGTGCCCAACATCGGGCTGCAGGGGTCGCATGGGGCCGCAGCCCTGCCGCTGCTGGCGACTCTGCTGGCGTGGGGCCGCGACGGGCTGGGCGCGCGCATCGACGCCGACCTGGCGCTGGCCGAACGCCTGGCCGCGCGGATCGCCGCCGAGCCCGAACTCGAGCTGTTCGCGCCGTCCGTCACCGGGGTCGTGGCCTGGCGGCCACGGCACGCCGACCCGACCGCGGTGCGCGAGCGGATGACGGATGTCTGGGTCAGCACGACCGTGATCGGCGCACAGACGTGGTTCCGGTCGGTCGCGGCCAATCCGTTCGCCGATCCCGACCTCGTCGTCGACGCCGTGCTGGCCGCACTGGGCTGACCCACACGCCGGGGATCAGCTCAGGCCTCACCCTACGAGCTCTGAACGCCGGGGTCCGGGCTCACGGGTGTTGCGGCGGCATCCCGTTCATGCGGCGGGATGAGCTCCGGACCTCCGGCCGGGTCCGGTGACCAGTCGACGAGATCCCAGCCGTGGTCGGGGTCGCCGTCCAGCTCGATGATCGCGGTGTTGTGCAGTGCCGTGTGCTCGAGCAGCGCGACATTCAACCCGTGCACCCGGGCGCTCGTCCAGACGCGGATGGCCGCGCCGTGCGAGAAGACCGCGACGCCCTGGCCGGCGAGGGCGGTGGCCTGGGCGATTCCACGGTCGAATCGGGTGAAGAACGACGTGCCGTCCTGCTCGGCACCCGGCATCCGCGCCGTCATCTCGCCGCGCGCCCACGCGAACGCCGTCTTCACATAGGAACGCACCGAGTCACGGTCGCCGCGCATCTCCAGATCGCCGGCCTCGATCTCCTGCAGCCCGTCGATGACCACCGGCTCGAGTCCGCGCTGGGCGGCCAGCGGCGCCGCGGTCTGCGCGGTGCGGATGAGGGGTGAGACGGCGACGGCGTCCACGGCGCGGCCCTGCAGCGCTGCCGGGACCGCGTCGGCCTGCCGGCGGCCGAGGTCGGTCAGGCCCGGGCCCGGCGCGCCCGTGTCGAGCCGCCCCGCGACGTTCGAGGGAGTCTGACCGTGTCGCACGAGAAAGAGACGCATCCCCCCATCCTCGCCTAGTCGAACGCCGCCGCATCCTGCGTTCACGTGCGTGTGATGAATCACATTCTGGTGGCCGAGTGCGCGCGAGTGATCTCTCCGATCGTTCGGCGTCTTGGGAAAAGACCAGATGAAAGGCGGTATCTAGGCAGACTGCAGACGGGTGTTATCTGATTGTTACCGCTCACATCTTGTGGCTGAATTTGTGAGCGCTAACATTCTGAGAACCGGCATGGGGCCGGATTCGCCGGGCTGGGTCTCAGCCCTCGACAAGGGAGTCAATGCAATGAAGAAAGGCATCTTCGCGGCTGTGGCCGCAGTCGGACTTGCCGCGATGGCCCTCACCGGGTGCTCGTCGAACGCCGGTTCGTCCGGCGCAGACGCGGGCGCGGCCGGTGGCACCGTCAAGGTGGGCTTCTCGCAGGAAGGCGCCGAGAGCGGGTGGCGCACCGCCAACACCAAGTCGCTGCAAGAGGCGCTGTCCTCCGAGAACGGCTTCAAGCTGACGTTCTCGGACGCGCAGCAGAAGCAGGAGAACCAGATCGCCGCGATCCGCAGCTTCATCACCCAGGGCGTGGACGCCATCGTCTTCGCGCCGGTGGTGGAGACCGGATGGACCGATGTGCTCAAGCAGGCCAAGCAGGCGGGCATCCCGGTGATCCTCGAGGACCGCGACGTCAACGCCGACGACCAGCAGTACATCACCTCGCGTGTCGGCGACGACTTCGAGAAAGAAGGCGAGACCGCCTGCAAGTGGATCACCGACAACTTCAACGGCAAGGGCGCGAACATGGTCGTGCTCGAGGGCACCGCCGGCTCCAGCGCGGCCAACGACCGCACCACCGGTTGCGCGAAGGCCATGCAGGGGTCTGACATCAACGTCCTCGACCAGCAGGACGGCAACTTCACGCGTGCGCAGGGCAAGACCGTGATGGAGGGCTTCCTGCAGAAGTACGGCAACAAGATCAACATCCTGTTCGCGCAGAACGACGACATGGGTCTGGGCGCACTCGATGCGATCAAGGCCGCCGGCCTCACGCCGGGCAAGGACATCAAGATCGTCACCGTCGACGGCACGCACGACGGATTGACAGCCGTCGCCAACGGCGAGTTCAACTACGTCGTCGAGTGCAACCCGCTGCTGGGCGACCAGGTGGCGCAGGTCGTCAAGGATGTCGTCGCCGGCAAGTCGGTCGACAAGCTGTACCTCGCCAAGGACCTGGCATTCGACCAGGCCGCCGCGAAGGCGGCGCTGCCCGACCGCAAGTACTGATGGTTCCGGCTGTCGGGGGCGGCTGGGCCGCCCCCGACAGCCGATCCACGGCAGAGGAGCCGCATGAGCAACGACATCGTCGCCGAACTGCGCGACATCTCCATCACCTTTCCCGGGGTGAAGGCGCTCGACGGCGTGGACCTGGTGCTGCGCGCCGGTGAGATCCACGCGCTGATGGGCGAGAACGGGGCCGGCAAGTCCACCCTGATCAAGGCGCTGACCGGCGTCTATGCGATCGACTCGGGCACCGTGACCGTCGGCGGATCCTCCCGGCATTTCACGGGGACCGCCGATGCGCAGGATGCGGGGATCGCGACGGTCTATCAGGAGGTCAATCTCTGCGAGAACCTCACGGTCGGCGAGAACGTCATGCTCGGCCGCGAGGTGCGCGGTCCGTTCGGCATCAGCTGGCGGGCGACCCATCACCGCGCGGCGCAGGCGCTGGCCGGGCTCGGCCTGCGCATCGACCCCCGCTCGCTGCTCGCGTCGCATTCGCTCGCGGTGCAGCAGCTGGTCGCCATCGCCCGTGCCACCGTGCTGGACAGCAGGGTGCTCGTGCTCGATGAGCCGACCTCGAGCCTGGACCGCGGAGAGGTCGAGCAGCTGTTCGCCGTGGTGCGCCAGATGAGCGCGCGCGGCGTGGCCGTGCTGTTCGTCTCGCATTTCCTCGACCAGATCTACGAGCTGTGCGACCGCATCACGGTGCTGCGCAACGGACACCTCGTCGGCGAGTACCCCACGGAAGATCTGCCGCGACACGAGCTCATCGCGAAGATGCTCGGCCGTGAGGTCGAGCATCTCGACGAGATCGGGGAACGCGCCGAGCAGGCCGCGCAGCCGGCCGCCGGGGTCCCGGTGGTGCGCACCGAGGCGCTGGCGCGCAAGGGTGCCGTCGAGCCGTTCGAGATCACGATCCTGCCGGGAGAGATCGTCGGCTTCGCCGGCCTGCTGGGTTCGGGGCGCACCGAGTCGGCGCGCCTCATCTACGGCGCTGACCACGCCGACGGCGGCAGCATCCGACTGCATGACCGGCTCACCAAGGTCAGCAGCCCGCGCACGGCGCTCGCGCACCGGCTCGCCTTCTCATCCGAAGACCGACGCAGCGAGGGCATCATCGCCGATCTGACGGTGCGTGAGAACCTCGTGCTGGCGGTCCAGGCCAAGCGCGGCTGGTGGCGTCGGGTGCCCAAAGCGCAGCAGGATGCCATCGTCGAGCGGTACATGACTGCGCTCGGGGTGCGCCCGTCGGACCCCGACGCGCTGATCCGCAACCTCTCCGGCGGCAATCAGCAGAAGGTTCTGCTGGGGCGGTGGCTGGCCACCGAACCCGAGCTGCTCATCCTCGACGAGCCCACGCGCGGCATCGACGTAGGGGCCAAAGCCGAGATCCAGACCGTGATCGCCGACCTTGCCGCCGACGGCCTGGCAGTGCTGTTCATCTCGTCGGAGCTCGAAGAGGTGGTGCGCCTGTCGCACCGTATCTACGTCCTGCGCGACCGGCGTATCATCGGCGAGATCGCCGAAGGCGCCGACATCGATGTCGATCGCATCGTCGCCCTCATCGCGGACGACAAGACGGGGGAGAAGGCCGCATGACCATGCTCAGACGTATGATGCGGCATCCCATCTTCTGGCCCGTGCTGGCCCTCGTGGTGCTCATCGTCGTGAACACGCTCTCGCGACCGAGCTTCCTCAGCATCACCGTCAAGGACGGCGGACTGTACGGCTCGCTCATCGACATCATGCGCAACAGCTCGCAGCTCATGCTGGTCTCGCTGGGCATGACCCTGGTCATCGCGACCCGCGGCATCGATCTGTCCGTGGGCGCCGTGCTGGCGGTGTCGGGAGCGGTCTCGCTCACCATCATCGGCTCGTCGGACAGCCCCGGTGATCTGGGCACGGTGACCGTGGCCATCCTCACCGGGCTCCTGGTGACCCTGGTGCTCGGCATCTGGAACGGGTTCCTCGTCTCGGTCGTGAAGATCCAGCCGATCATCGCGACGCTGCTGCTCATGTTCGCCGGGCGCGGCATCGCGATGCTCATCACGAAGGGGCAGATCACCACCATCAACAGCCCGCCCTACCGCTATCTGGCCTCCGGCCACCTGTTCGGGCTTCCCGTGGCGTTCCTGATCGCGGTGGTCGTGGTCGTCCTGGTCTCGATCGTGGTGCGGCGCACGGCGCTGGGGATGCTGCTGGAAGCGGTCGGCATCAACCCCGAGGCCAGTCGGCTCGCCGGCGTCCAGTCGCGCGGCATCATCTGGATGGTCTACGCACTCTCGGGCGTGCTGGCAGGACTTGCCGGCATCCTCTACAGCTCCAACATCATGGCCGCCGACGCCAACAACGCCGGGCTGAACATCGAGCTGGACGCGATCCTCGCGGTCGTCATCGGCGGAACCTCGCTGATGGGCGGCAAGTTCTCGATCTCGGGGACCGTCGTGGGTGTGCTGGTCATCCAGACCCTCACCACCTCGATCACCTTCCTCGGCGTTCCTCCGGCGGTCACCCCACTGTTCAAGGCGCTCGTGGTGATCGCGATCTGCCTCGTCCAATCCCAGAAAGCGCGTGACATGCTCTTCTCCCGACGTCGCCGTCGCACCGCAGCTCCCGCGGTGGCTGTGGCAGAGGCCGAGACCGAGGCGGTGGCACGATGACCGTCGACACCGCCGCCGCTGTGCTGCCGTTCGAAGAGCGCAGCGTCCTCACCCGTGTGAAGTCGGCTGCCGGCGCATGGCTGCCGGTGCTGGCAGCCCTCGGCATCCTCATCCTGATGCTCGTGGCCGGACAGCTCTACTTCGGCGACTTCATCTCGCCGCGCCTGATCTCAGCGCTGTTCGACAACAATCCTTACCTCATCGTGCTGGCGATCGGCATGACCTTCGTCATCATCACCGGCGGCATCGATCTGTCGGTGGGCTCGGTGATCGCCTTCAGCGGCCTGCTGGGCGCGCAGCTGTTCGCCGCGGGCCTGCCGGCGGTGGTCGTGCTGCCGCTGATGGTGCTGTCGGGGACCGTGATCGGCGTCATCATCGGCATCATGGTCGCCGTGTTCGACATCCAGCCGTTCATCGCATCGCTGGCGGGCATGTTCCTCGCGCGCGGTCTGGCCTACGTGACGAGCTTGAAGTCGCTGCCGATCAAGGACGACACGCTGAACTGGCTGCTCGGTGAGAGCTGGGGCGGGGGCGGCTGGTACGTGACGCCCGGCGTCGTCCTGGCGCTTGTGCTGGTGGGTGTGGCGACATGGATGCTGCACTACACTCGGTTCGGACGCACAGTGTATGCCGTCGGCGGCGGTGAGCAGTCGGCGCGGCTCATGGGGCTCGCGGTTGATCGCACCAAGTTCCTCGTCTACGTCATCAGCGGAACCTGCGCCGGCATCGGCGGCGTGCTGTTCGCCTCGTACACGCAATCCGGCAACCCGCTGGCGGGTCTGGGCATGGAGCTGCAGGCGATCGCAGCCGTCGTGATCGGCGGCACGATCCTCACCGGCGGCAGCGGCTACATGATCGGCTCGCTGGTCGGTGTGCTCGTGTATGGTCTGATCCAGATCGCGATCACGTACATGAGCGTGGACTCGTGGTGGACCTACATCGTGATCGGGATCATGCTTCTTGTGTTTGTGGTGTTCCAGCGCGCCCTGTCCGCCCGCCGAGGCGGGTGAGGGCAGAGCCAGATCGAGGTGAGGACGGCCCGCGATGGCAGGCGATGACGCCCCCGTGCTCGAGGCGCGCGGAATCCGCGTGCACTACGCGGGGCAGGTCGCCCTCGATGAGGTCGGCGTGCGGCTCTTCCCCGGCGAGGTGCACTCGATCATGGGAGAGAACGGCGCCGGCAAGTCGACGCTGATCAAGGCCCTGACCGGAGTGGTCGAGCCCGACAGCGGTGAGATCCTGCTGCACGGCCGCCCGGTCAGCTTCGCCGGCCCCGGCGATGCCGCACGCCACGGGGTGACCGCGGTCTACCAGGAGATAGAGCTGCTGCCCAACCTCACGGTGGCCGAGAACATCATGCTGGGCGCCGAGCCGCGACGACTCGGCGGCATCGACTGGAAGAAGACGCGCGTGCAGGCGGCGGACGCGCTGGCGCGGCTCGGGCTGCGGCTGGATGTCGCATCCCCGCTGCGGCGGCACCCGCCGGCCGTGCAGCAGCTCGTCGCCATCGCGCGGGCCGTGCGTGCCGAGCCGATCGTGCTCGTGCTCGACGAACCCACCTCCAGCCTCGACCAGGACGAGGTGGCCGAGCTGTTCCGGGTCGTGCGCACGCTGCGCAAGGCAGGCGTCGCCATCGTGTTCATCTCGCACTTCCTCGAGCAGGTCTACGAGATCGCCGATCGGATCACGGTGCTGCGCAACGGACGACTCGTGGGCGAATACCTCACCACCGATCTGCTGCGCATCGAACTGGTCGAGAAGATGCTCGGACGCACCTTCTCGTCACTGGACCAGATCGCCGAGCGGGCGAAAGAGGTCGGGCCCGCCGCCGACGCCGTGCCGGTGCTGGATGCGCGCGGCGTGGGACGGGCGCGGGGGATCGCGCCGTTCGATCTGCGCATCGGCGAAGGCGAGGTCATCGGGTTCGCGGGGCTGCTCGGCTCGGGCCGCACCGAAGCCGCCCGCATCCTGTCGGGCATCGACCGCGCCGACACCGGCAGCATCGACGTCGCGGGGCGCCGCACCGCTTTGACGACGCCGCGGCGTGCGATCCGCCGCGGCATCGTGTATTCGTCCGAGGACCGCAAGTCCGAGGGCATCATCGGCGACCTGACGGTGCGCGAGAACATCCTGCTCAGCGTGCAGGCCGACAACGGCTGGTTCCGGCGGCTGTCCCGCGTGCGGCAGAGCGAACTGGCCGAGAGCTACATCGACGCCTTGCGGATCGTGCCCCCCGACCCGGAAGCGAAGGCCGGCACTCTCTCCGGCGGAAACCAGCAGAAGGTGCTGCTGGCGCGCTGGCTCGCGCTCGCGCCGCGTCTGCTCATCCTCGACGAACCCACCCGTGGCATCGACGTCGGGGCGAAGGTCGATGTGCAGCGGCTCGTGGTCTCCTTCGCCGAGAACGGGATGTCGGTGGTGTTCATCTCCGGCGAGCTGGACGAGGTCCTGCGACTGTCCGACCGGATCGTGGTGCTGCGCGACCGGGAAATCGTCGCAGTACTGGAGAATGCTGATATGAGTGATGAGCAGCTGCTGGCACTCATCGCTCAGGGACCCCAGGCCGATGACTGACACGCGTGCGCCGCGCAACGCGAACATCTTCGACGTCGCACGGCTGGCCGGGGTATCGCACCAGACGGTCTCGCGCGTCATCAACAACCATCCGAGCGTGAAGCCGGCCACCCGCGCGCGCGTGCAAGAGGCGATCCGGCAGCTGCGCTACCGCCCGTCGCAGGCGGCGCGCTCGCTGGTCACCAAACGTTCGCGCACGATCGGGCTGATCATGCCGGCCACCGCCGACTTCGGACCCACGACCCTGGCCATCGGCGTCAACGCCGCCGCGCGCGACGCCCGCTATGCGGTGGTCGGGGTCAATCTTCCCGACGTGCAGGCGGCCTCGGTGCGCACGGCGATCGAGGCGATGCTGCGGCAGAACGTCGAGGCGATCGTCGTGATCGCCGACGACATCGCCGTGGCCGAGTTCGCGCGCGGCACCGATGCGGCCACACCCGTGGTCGTGGTCGCCGCCGGCGGCCGGCCGCATTCGCTCACGCTGTCGATCGACCAGTATGCCGGCGCACGGCTGGCGACCCGCCATCTGCTCGGACTGGGGTTCGAGACCGTCGTGCACATCGCGGGTCCGGCGCGCAATCCTGACGCCGCTGAGCGGGTGCGCGGCTGGATGGCCGAACTGCGTCAGGCGGATGCTCCGCCCGGCCTGCGGCTGGACGGCGACTGGTCGCCGGGCAGCGGCCATGCGGCGGGCATGCGCCTGGCGGTGGTGCCCGGGGCCACCGCGGTGTTCGCGGCGAACGACCAGACGGCGCTCGGCCTGATCGCGGCGCTGTCGAGCCGCGGGTTCCGCGTGCCCGACGACGTCAGCGTGGTGGGCTTCGACGACATCCCCGAGGCGGCGTTCATGGCGCCTCCGCTGACGACGCTGCGTCAGGACTTCACCCGACTGGGCCAGCAGACGATGGAGCGCGTGCTGACGACACTGGAGAGTCCGACGCCGCTGCCGCCCGCCGACCCGATCGCGACCAAGCTCATCATCCGCCAGTCGACCCGGCCGCGCACGGACTGATCGGCCGGGCGGGAGCGCAGGCGGCCAATCAGGTGTCGTGCTCAATGGGGCCGTGGCCGACGCGCTCGTCGTCGCCCCCGCCGGGCGGATAGACCCGCAGCTCGGGTCTGATCGACAGCGCGATGGCGCTGGCGATCAGCCCGCCCCACACCAGCAGCAGCGACAGGACGAGGAAGGTGATCGCCACGGGGGTCATCGCACCGCCTCCTTTGTTCGGGATGCCGCGACCGGCGGATACGTCGGCCAGGGCGTGAACTCATCGGGCGAGCGCTTCCACCGCAGCAGCGGCATGACGATCGCGACGACGACCAGGAACAGTACCGAACCCCAGCCGACGATGACGAGGTACGGCGTGGGCACGCCGCCGTACCCCTCGGTGATGAGGGCGATGATGCGCTGGATGAGCATGTAGGCCAGGACCACCGGGCCGACCAAGCCCACCAGGGCGATCCAGACGCCGCCGACCTTCAAGGTAGAGATCGCGCTGAGGTGGTAGCGCAGCTCGCCGCCGCGGCGCAGCACCCAGACGACCAGGACCGTCATCAGGATCGCCGACGAGACGACGCCGATGTTGTTGACGAACTGGTCGACGACATCCAGCGCCGTCAGTCCCGTCGTCGTGGCGAACAGCAGCACCGACAGCACGGTGGACACGACGCCGACGGTGACGGCCGCGCGGGCCCGCGACATCCCGAACTTCTCCTGCATGGCCGCGCACACCACCTGCAGCACGGAGATGAGCGAGGTGAATCCGGCCACGGCGAGGGAGCCGAAGAACAAACAGCCGAACAGCGGCCCACCGGGCATCTGCGACACGATCGCCGGGAATGTCATGAACGACAGCCCCACGCCGGTGAGATTCTGCAGCTGGTCGATGCTCACTCCCTGCTGCGCTGCGAAGAACCCCAGCGTCGCGAACACTCCGATGCCCGCCAGGATCTCGAACGACGAGTTCGCGAAGGCCACCACGAGCCCCGGCGTGGTCAGGTTCGCGCGGCGCTTGCGGTACGACGCGTAGGTGATCATGATGCCGAAGGCGATCGACAGCGAGAAGAAGATCTGGCTGTAGGCGGCGATCCACACGTCCGGATTGCCCAGGGCGTCCCACTTCGGGGTGAACAGGGCGTTGAGGCCGTCGGCCGCGCCGGGCAGGAACAGGGCGCGCACGACGAGGATCGTGAATCCGACCGCCAGAAGCGGCAGGAACACGTAGTTCACCGTCTGCAGGCCCTTGGCCACGCCCAGCACCAGCACCACGATGGCGGCGATCCAGATGAGCACGAGCGGGATCAGCACGGCGGGCACGAACTGCAGGCTGAAGCCGGGATCGCCGGACTGCAGGTAGTCGTTGACGAGGAACCCCGTCGGGTCATCTCCCCACCGCAGGTCGAACGAGAACACGAAATAGCTGACGGCCCAGGCGATGACGACCGTGTAGTACAGACCGATGACGAACGGAATGGCCACCTGGAACCATCCCAGCGATTCGGTCCAGCGGCCGAACCGTCGACCCACACGGCGGAACACGGTGGGCGCGGACCCGCGGAAGCGGTGCCCGAGCGCGTAGTCGAGGAACAGGATCGGGATGCCGGCGGTCACCAACGCCACCAGGTACGGGATGAGGAACGCGCCGCCGCCGTTCTCGTAGGCGACGCCGGGGAACCTCCAGATGTTGCCCAGGCCCACCGCGGACCCGATGGCAGAGAGGATGAACCCGAGCTGCCCGGCCCACTCCTCGCGGGGTGCATCGGTCGATGCGGGGGTCGTCGTGGTCCGCGACATGGCATCACTCCTCGTCGTCACCGTCGGTGCCGGTGCAGTGTCGGTACGATATCAGCCGCGTCGGCGGTGGAGAGTGCATCCGGATGAGTAGGCTGACACCGCAGGGGGTGCGATGCGTGCAACGCTCAAGGATGTCGCGGCGCAGGCGAACGTGTCGCCGAAGACCGTCTCGAACGTGATCAACGGCAGCGCCGTGGTGAGTCCGGACACACGGGCCCGAGTCGAAGCGGCACTCGTCGAACTCGACTATGTGCCCAATCTCAGCGCGCGCGGCCTGCGCAACGGCCGTTCCGGGGTCATCGCACTCGCCCTGCCGGACCTTGCGACGGCATACTCCGCCGAGACCGCGCACGCCTTCGTCGAGGCTGCGCACGAGCACGGCTGGGCCGTGCAGATCGAAGAGACCGGAGGTCGGCCGCATCGTGAGGCCACACTCCTCTCGCGCGCCCGTGCACGGATGGTCGACGGGGTCGTGCTCAATCCGACGGTCGCCGACGAGTTCGAACTGCCCGAGGACCCGCAACTGCGACCCGCGGCCGTGCTCCTGGGCGAGGTGCCACAGAACCAACTCGATCAGGTCACCGTGGACTCCGATGCCGCCGCGTACGACATGACCATGCTGCTCGTGCGGACGGGACACCGGCGCATCGCCGTGGTCGGTGCGGCCCTGGTGACGAACACCTTCACCTCGATCCTGCGCACCCGGGGGTATCGCCGGGCGCTGGTCGATGCCGGGATCGAACACGACGGCGAACTGGAGATCGCCTGCGACGACTGGACGGCGCGCGGAGGCGCTCTCGCCGTGGCGGCCTTCCTCGACCGCCAGCCGCCGGTGGATGCGTTCTTCTGCTTCACCGACACGCTTGCCATCGGCGTGCTCAGCGAGCTGTGGCGTCGCGGCATCCGTGTTCCCGACGATGTGTCGGTCGCCGGTTTCGACGATGTCGCCCACGGGGAGTTCGCGGCGCCGCCGCTGACCACCGTCTCGTTCGACAAGCGCGTGTTCGCCGCCGAGGCGCTCACGCTGCTGGGGGAGCGGATCGCCGATCGCGCGGCCCCGGCGCGATCGGTGACGGTCCCGTACCAGATCGTGCAACGCGACAGCACGCGGCCGCGCTGACGGATCAGGCGGCCGCGTGCTGTCGTGTGTGCTGTGTCGGCCCTTCGGTGTCAGCCTTTGAGGCCGCTGCCGGTGACGCCCTCGACGATCTGCCGCTGGAAGATCAGGTACAGGATCACCAAGGGCAGCGCTGCCAGGATCGCCCCGGCCTGGATGTCGGCGTATCGCTGGCCGAAGCTGCCCTGGACGGTCGCCAGGCCCACCGGAATCGTCATCAGATCGGGGTTCGACAGCACGAACAGCGGCAGCAGCAGGTTGTTCCACACGCCCACGAACGTCAGGATCGTCACCGCCGCGATCACCGGCCGTGACAGCGGCATGATGACCGACCAGTAGATGCGCCACTGGCTCGCCCCGTCGATGCGCGCGGCCTCTTCGAGTTCGCGGGGGATGCCGTCGAAGAACTGCTTGAAGATGAACACCGCGATCACGGCCGGAACCTGCGGGAAGATCACCGACCAGTACGTGTTCAGCAGGTTCATCCAGTTCAGCAGCTGGAAGATCGGCACGATCAGCACCTGGGTGGGGATCATGATGCCCAGGATGATCAGCAGCAGGACGAGGTTCGAGCCGCGGAAGCGCAGTCGCGACAGGGCGAAGGCCGCCATCGAGGCGAACAGCACCGTCAGCACCGCGGTGATCACCGAGGTGATGGCGCTGGCCGTGTACCAGTTCCAGATGTCGCTCTGCCCGAGCAGCGTCGAGTACGAGTAGAGAGTCAGGTTCCAGTTCTTCAGGATCGCGGTCGCGCCGGTGGCGGCCACACCGTTGTCGGTCAGCGAGGTCTTCAGCGCGAACAGGCTCGGGATGAGCCAGATGACCGCGAAGACGATCAGCACGATGAGCGCGACGATGTTGAAGGTTCGCGAATCGACCGGGCGGTGGGGGCGCCGGGGAGGCGCGGCCGAGGAGATGGGGGACGACGTGCGGCGACGTTCGGTGACCGTGGTCATCTCAGAACTCCTTCCGGGCTGCGGCGCGATCGGCTATCTGCCGGACGACCGCGATCACGATGATGACGATGAACAGGAGAACGCTGGCGGCGCTGGCGGCCCCGACGCGGTTGTCGGTGAACGCGGTGCCGGTGATCAGCTGCAGCGAGACCTGCGTCGAGATGCCCGGACCGCCGCCGGTCATCAGGTACACCTGGTCGAAGATCTTCAGGCTGGCGATGATCTGCAGCAGCAGCACGAGCGTCGTGGTGCGGCTGAGCATCGGAACCGTGATGCTCCAGATCTGCTGCCAGGGGGTGGCGCCGTCCACGGCGGCCGCCTCATACAGGTCGCGCGGTATCTCCTGCAGGCCCGCCAGGTAGAGCACGTAGTTGAACCCGAGGGTCCACCACAGCGTGGCGATGGCGATGCCGATCATCGCGGTGTTGGGGCTGGAGAGCACGCCCGAGCCGGGCGTCATCCCGAGCGCCTCCTGCGCGAGCGCCCACAGCCCAGTGGACGGGGTGAAGATGAAGACCCAGATCAGCGAGATCGTGGCCGACGGCAGGATGAACGGCAGGAAGAACGCGAGCCGGTAGAACCACTGCGCGTGCCGCATGCGGTTGGTGAGCACGGCGAACACGAACGCGATGATCACCAGCGGGGGCGTCGTATAGATCGTGAACTGCAGGGTGTGCCACAGCGAACTCCAGAAGTCCGAGCGCGTGAGCATCTCGGCGTAGTTCGCGAACCCCGCGAACGAGCCGAGCCCTGTGCGCACCGTCGACGTGTTGAAGAAGCTCATGACGAACATGTAGATCGTCGGCCCGAGCAGGAACGCCAGGTAGAAGACCCCGAACGGGGCGATGAACAGCCACGCCGAGCGCGTGTCGCGTCTCGCGCGGGGATGCGCCGCGTAGCGACTGCGCCCTCGGGGCGGAACGATGAGAGTTGTGGTGGTCACGTCGTTGTCCCTCCAGAATCGATGTCAGAGCGGGCTCGGGGTGTTCAGGTACACCCGCAGCTGGGTTTTGATGGCGGCCATGGCCTGCTTCGGGGTGCTGGCCAACTGCTGGATCAGGCCGAGCTGCGCGCCGACGATGCCCTCGAACGTCGACCCGGAGCCTCCGTACCAGGCGGCGTCGTCATAGACGGCGTGCTCGGCTGCCGACGCGTACTGCGACTGCGGCTGCAGCGCCTTGTACTCAGCGCTGTCGGCGACCGGAAGATACGCGGGGACGTGACCGCCCTTGGCCCAGATCATCGACTGATCGAGCATGGCCTTGATGAACTTCATCGCCTGCAGACGCTGCTCGTCGGACCGGTTCTTGCGCGGCAGGATGAACGTATGCGAGTCGGCCTGCGACGCCGGGGTGTCGTACAGCGTCGGCAGCGGCACCATGCCGAACTCGAAGCCCTTCACCGATTGCGCCGTGGTGATCTCCCACTCGCCTTCCAGGTACAGGCCCGCCTTGCCGGTGAACAGGTACGACTCGGCCGTCGCATAGTCGAGCGCCTTGTTGACCCAGCCCTGCTTGACCCACTTCTGCAGTCGGTCGTTGACTTCGAGGAAGATGTCCTCGTCGACCGTCAGCCGGGCGCCGTTGTCGGACAGGAACGGCGTCGCATCCTTGTGCTGGTTGTAGAAGGTCCAGAACACGCGCCACGGCGTCGCCGTCTCGCCTCCGACGTTGGCGATGGTCATCGCCGCCCCGCCGGTCACCTTGCTGATGGCGGCCAATGCCGCCTCGAAGGTGTCCATGTCATCGAGCGGCACGAGGTGACCTGCGCTGTCGAGCAGGCCCGCCTTCTTGCACACGTCGGAGTTGAAGAACATGACGAGCGGGTGTGTGTCCAGCGGGACCGCGATGTTCTTGCCGTCGGTGGCCTGTGCCTGCCACGGTCGCTGGTTGAAGTCCGCTGAGCTCAGTCCCACGGAGGCGAGATCGGCCTCGGTGATCTGCTCGAGCAGTCCGCCGTCCCACAGCGGCTTGGCGCGCGTGAGGTGCGCGACGGCGACGTCGGGCGGCCGGTTGCCCACCGTCGCCAGCGTCACCTTCGTGTAATAGGGGTTGCCCCACGCGAACGTCGTCGCCTGCAGCGAGTTCGCCCCGTAGATCTTGCGGTAGCCGGCTTCCATCGCCTCCATGCGGGTGCCGTCGCCACCGCCGAAGAGGTTCCAGTAGACGAGCGTCTCGGGCGAGAGTTGGGCGCCGAACAGCCCTGCACTGACCGGCGACGAACAGCCGGCGAGCAGGGGGATGGCCGCGGCTCCCATCGCTGCGGTCAGGAAGCCGCGGCGGGAGAGCGTTCCGGTTCTTTGGTCCATGGCGATCGAAGACCTCCTCGTCGACGATGAGCGGGGTGCATTTCAACGTGGTAAAGCTAGCACCGCGTGCCGCCGGATGTAAACGTTGACATCAGATCCGGTGTTTGCGCCCGCCGGTTGTGCGCGGTCAATTCAACGATGTAATAATGTCTGCCATGACTCGCGCAACAGTCACCCTCGATCGTGACTTCACCGTCGGCCCCGTGCCGCGCCGCCTGTTCGGCTCGTTCGTCGAGCACATGGGCCGGTGCGTCTACACGGGCATCTACGAGCCCGGACACCCCACTGCCGACGAGAACGGCTACCGGCAGGACGTGCTCGACCTCACCGCCGAGATGGGGGTGAGCGTCGTGCGGTATCCCGGCGGCAACTTCGTCTCGGGCTACAACTGGGAAGACGGGGTCGGACCGGCCGATTCCCGCCCCCGCCGACTGGACGGCGCGTGGCACACCGTGGAGACGAACGCCTTCGGGCTGCACGAGTTCGCGGGGTGGGCGCGCAAGGCCGATGTCGAGCTCATGGAGGCCGTGAACCTCGGCACCCGTGGGGTGGATGCCGCGCGCCGCCTGGTCGAGTACGCGAACCACCCAGGCGGCACCGAGCTCAGCGATCTGCGCCGGCGCAATGGCGCCGAAGAGCCGTTCGGCATCACGCTGTGGTGCCTGGGCAACGAGATGGACGGTCCCTGGCAGATCGGCCACAAGACCGCCGACGAATACGGTCGCCTGGCGCTGGAGGCCGGCAAAGCCATGCGCCTGGTCGACCCCTCGATCGAGCTCGTCGTGTGCGGCAGCTCGGGCAGCGGCATGCCCACCTTCGGCGCATGGGAACGCACGGTGCTCGAGCACACCTACGACATCGCCGACTACATCTCGCTGCACGCCTATTACGAGGAGAAGGACGGAGATGCCGCGAGCTTCCTCGCCTCGGCGGTCGACATGGACCACTTCATCGAATCGGTCGTCGCGACCGCCGATGCCGTGCGTGCCGAGCGCAAGGCCACCAAGCGCATCAACCTGTCCTTCGACGAGTGGAACGTCTGGTACCAGACGGCCCGCACCGGCGACGACATGCCCGCCACCATCGAGGCGCGCGGCACCTGGCAGGAGCACCTGCGCATCATCGAAGACGAATACAACGTCACCGACGCGGTCGTGGTGGGCACTCTGCTCAACTCGCTGCTGCGCCACGGCGACCGCGTCGCGATCGCCAACCAGGCGCAGCTGGTGAACGTGATCGCTCCGATCCGCAGCGAAGCAGGTGGCCCGGCCTGGCGGCAGTCGATCTTCTGGCCGTTCGCGCGGATGTCCGCTTTCGCGCGCGGTGAGATCCTCTCGGTGCGCACGAGCTCCGACCGGTACGACACGGCCCGCTTCGGCGAGGTGGATGTCGTGGACACCAGCGCGACATGGGATGCCGAGACCGGTCGTATCGCCGTGTTCGCCGCCAATCGCGGGCTGGACGAGGCCGCCGAGGTCACGGTGGGCCTGCACGGATTCACTCCGACCGGCATCGCGCGCGCCGAGGTGCTGACCATCCCCGAGGGCGGGGACCGGTTCGCGAGCAACACCGAAGACGCTCCCGAACGCATCGGACTGGTGGCACTGGAGGGCGCGGCGATCGATGGCGACGCGCTGACCTTCACCCTGCCGCCGCTGTCGTGGGGATGGGTGCTCGTCGAGGCATCGGCGCACTAAGCATCGCCGCCGAGATGGAAAGATGAGGGCGTGCACGAGCAGACGAACTGGGCCGGAAACCACCACTACGACGCGGCGCGCTTCGCCGAACCGGGGGGCATCGACGAGCTCGCCGCGCTGATCACCGGTTCGTCTGCGGTGCGCGTCATCGGCAGTCGGCACTCGTTCAACGACATCGCCGACACCGATGACCTCCTCATCAGCACGGCAGGTCTGGCCACCTCGATCGAGATCGACACCGAGGCACGGTCGGTGACCGTCGGCGGGGGAGTGCGCTACGGCGACCTCGCCGTCGTGCTTCAGCAGGCCGGCTGGGCGCTGCACAACCTCGCCTCACTCCCGCACATCTCCGTCGCCGGGGCGGTCGCCACCGCCACGCACGGGTCGGGCGATCGCAACGGGAACCTCGCCACGGCGGTGCGCGGCATCCGACTTCTCACCGGCGCCGGTGAGAGCGTCGAGCTGCACCGCGGAGACCCCGGGTTCGAGGGCGCTGTGGTGGCGATCGGCGCGCTGGGCGTCGTCGTGGAGGTGACCCTCGACATCGAGCCCGCATTCGCGGTGCGCCAGCGCCTGTTCGGCGGACTGGGGTGGGATGTCGTGGCCGACCGGTTCGACGAGATCTTCGCCTCTGCCTACAGCGTGTCGCTGTTCACGCTCTGGGACGAGCCGACGGTCTCGCTGGCATGGATCAAGGAACGCGTGGATGCTCCCTCGCGGGTGGGCGAGGACTTCTTCGGTGCCGTGGCCGAAGTCGCACCGCGGCACATGATCGCGGGCATGGACGTGCGAAACGTCACCGAGCAGCTGGGCGTGGCGGGCCCCTGGAGCGAGCGGCTCGCGCACTTCCGCTCTGAGTTCACACCCTCGGCCGGGGCCGAGATCCAGTCCGAGTATCTCGTGCCGCGCGTACATGCCGTCGAGGCGATCGCCGCCGTGCGCGCACTCGGCCCGCGGCTGCGCGACCTGCTGCAGATCACCGAGCTGCGTTCGGTCGCCGCCGACGATCTGTGGCTGTCGACGGCGTACGGCACCGACGTGGTCGGACTGCACTTCACCTGGGTGCGCGACACCGAGGCCGTCGCCGCAGCGCTGCCCGCGATCGAAGACGTCCTGTATCCGCTGGGGGCCCGGCCGCACTGGGGCAAGGTCTTCGCGGGACTGGACGCGGCGGCGATGTATCCGCGGCTGGCCGACTTCCGCGCCCTCGCCGACCGGTACGACCCGGAAGGGCGCTTCCGCAACGCGTTCGTGCGACGCGCGATCGGCTAGCGCACCCGCACCAGATCGCCGTCCCATTCGTACTGCGTCGCAAGGCCCGCTGCGTCGGTGATCGCACGCACGTAGTCCAGCACCGCCTGGCCGCCGGCATCCGCGCCCTTGGGCACGGGACGGGCATCGTCGTCGATCCAGCACGGCACGAACCCCGCGCGGACCTGGTCTGCGTCGATCTCGAGCTGGGCGATCATCGTGTTGCGGCTGTGCGGATGGAACGGGTACGACGGCATGGCGGGATCGGGGGTGAATCCGAACAGCGCCAGCCGCCGCGCAGCCCAGGCCTCGGCCTCGGCAGTGGTCGCGTGCACCGGGGTGAGCGCATCGGTCACGGTCACGAAATTGCCCAGCCCGTGGAAGATCGGCCGTCCGCGGTAGACCTCGACGCCGCGCAGGATGTGCGCGTGGTGCGCGATGACGGCTGCCGCCCCGGCATCCACCGCGGCATGGGCGACCTCTCGTTCGTAGTCGGCCAGCAGTGCCGGGGTGTGCACGAGTCGCTTGTGCAAGGCGACGATGACGATGTCGTGGGACTGTGCCGCCGCGCTCACGTCGGCGTGGAAGCGCTGGAGCGAACCCGGCTCGCAGAAGGTGTGGATGTCGGTCATGAACGGCCCCGCCGATGCCGTCGACGGGTGGGGCGCGCTGCCTCGCCCCGCGCTGGTGGCCACCGACTACACGGGTGATGTCACCCGAAAGCTCTTCGAAGCCTGGCGCGACGTCGTCGGAGTGTCGCTGTTCGCCTTCGAGAGCACGGTGCAGACGGCCCCGGTGGCGCAGTGGTGGCGCACGATCGCCGACGACTGGGAGCGCGTGGTGGGATCGGGTCGCATCGACCTCATGGTCGACGAGCTGCACGCGCTGGCAGACGTGCTGGCCGATCTCACCGGCGGTCGATACGACGAGGGCGCGATGCGGGAGATCCTCGACCTCGGCAACGAGCAGGCGGAGTGGAACCGTCGCACCCGCGATCTCATCGCCTCAGCGTCGCGGCTCCCCGTGCGCGTGAACGACACGATCCCGGCGGTGATGCTGCCGCAGTGGCACCGCGGGACGACCTGGGCGCGCGATGCCGCACGAGAGCTGCACGACGAGATCGCCGAGCGGGTCGACGCGGGCTACGCCGTCGTCCCCGACGAACGGGCGCGCCTGATGTGGATCGGACGGGGCCTCTGGTTCGACATGGGCTTCTACCGGCACTTCGAAGAGCATTTCGGCGCCGTGTTCGTGTGGTCGATGTACTTGTCGATCGCCGCCGACGGCTACGCGCGGCGGGGTGGAGACCCGCTGCGTGCGCTCGCCTCGCGTTTCATCGGATTCCACGAGCGCCTGTACGTCGCGCCCGAGGCCCCGGAGTGGTACGTCGCCCAGGCGCGGCAGCACCGCGTCGACGGCGTCGTCCATCTCGTCTCCGACGACCCGCGCGGCGGACGGGCCATCACCGCAGCGCTCGAGCGGGCCGGCATCCCCGTCTATGTGCTGCGCGCCGACAATGCCGACGAGTCCTCATACGACGCCGACACCGTCCGTGCCGACGTGGCGCGGTGGCTCACCGGAACCGTGGGCACGGGCCGCTGAGCCCGCCACGCGGGTGGCGCGTCATCCCTGCCGCACCTCGTCGCGCCAGGAATGCCGCGGCTCGTAGCCGAGCAGCCGCCGTGCCTTTTCGATCGACAGCAGCGTGTCGTGCTCGCCGACCGGCCGGCGTCGCGGCACGTCGGGGAACACCTCGGCCAGCAGTTGCTCGTTCGACCGCTCCATGACGGTGTCGGCGGCGGCGATGATGAACTGGTCGAAACCGGGTCGAGCATTCTCGAGCGCGCGCTGCACCGCCTGTGCGCCGTCGCGGGCATCGATGTAGCCCCACAGGTTCCACTTGCGGGCCCACGCGTCATCCTGCACGGCGGCGAATGCCGCATAGTCCTCGGGCCACATGACGTTCGAGAACCGCAGTGCCGTGATAGAGAGTTCCGGATGCTCCCCGCGCCCACTCCACGTACCGCCGGCGCGCTGCGCGGAGCCTGCGGGCGCGTGGGACCACCGCACGAGCTCGCTCGCCATCCGCTCTTCGAGCACCTTGACCAGTGAGTACACCGACTCGGGCCGCGGCAGGTACTCCTCGTCGACGGGCACGTACGGCGGCGGCACGTCGAACGGAAGTCCCAGCACCGTCTCGCTCGACGCGTACACGATGCGCCGGATGCCGAGCCTGGTCGCCGCCCAGAAGACGTTGAAGGTCGCGACCATGTTGTTGTGGAAGGTGGCCACGTCGCTGCGGATCCCCGGCGCGGGAATCGCCGCCAGATGCACGAGCGCGTCGAACCCGTCGTGCTGATCGTTCACGGCGGTCAGAGCATCCACAGTCTGGCCGTAGTCGGTCAGGTCGACCTGCACGAATCCCGGACCGCGCGGGCCCGTGGCATCCAGCCCGATGACCTCGTGCCCCGCCGCGCGCAGCTCGCGCGCGACGACCGAACCCAGCTTGCCGGACGACCCGGTGACGGCGATACGCATGTGCTCAGCCTCTCACCTCTCACTGCTCGCGCTGCTCAGACGGTGGGGATCCACACCCGCATGGTGGACGACCCGCGGTTGCCCCAAGAGTGATAGGGGATCAGCGCCACCTCGCCGGGGTCGACGGATGCCGACGGCTCGACGCTCGCGTACGGCCACAGATCCTCGTGCCCGCTCCGTCGCGCGACCGGCAGCCAGATGCGCCCGTCATGTTCGACCGGCACCGCCCCGGCGACGGCCACGACATCGTCGACATGGTCGACGCCGACCAGGTCGACGGACTCCAGGGCGAGCACTTCGGGCCCGCGCTCGATCGCGATGCACCCGCGCACGGCGTCGATGTGTGGATCGGGGCGGGTCACCCGCGGGGCGACCGGCAGCATCAGCGTGACGACGTCTCCACGGTGGAACTCGCGCTCGATCCGCGCGTACACACCGGCGGCGACGCGCCGTGCGGGCTCGACGGCCGTCCCGTCGGCAGTCAGCACGTGAAGCGTCGCCCCCTCGGCCCAGGCGGGCACCCGCAGCGACAGCGTGAACGATGCGTCGGCGGCCACCGCGATGCGCACCTCCCCGTCGGCGGGGTAGCGCGTGTCGATGTCGAGCGCGACCTCGGCGCCCGAGGGGACAGTGGTCCGCACGCGCGCGGAGGCATACTGCTGCACCTGGATGCCGTCTTCCGAGGCCGTCGCGATGTAGGCGTCGAGACTGGCCAGCGTCCGGGCCACGTTCGGCGGGCAGCACGACACCTCGAACCACGGCGCACGCAGTGATGAGGACGCGCGCGGTGAGGTCTCGGTGGGATCGGGCACGGTTCCGGGGGTGCGCTGATGCAGCGGGTTCGCGTAGAAGAACGCCGTGCCGTCCTCGGCGGGCGAGGTGGCCACGACGTTGTACAGCGTGCGTTCGATCAGGTCGGCGTATCGCGCGTCGCCGTCGGCCAGCAGCATCCGCCAGCTGAACATGATCGAGCCGACACCTGCGCACGTCTCCGAATACGCGCGGTCGCCGGGCAGCTCCCAGTCCTCGCCGAACGCCTCGTCCTCGTGCCGCGAGCCCTGGCCGCCGGTGAGGTAGGTGCGGCGTGCGACGGTGCGCTCCCATTGCGTGCGCAGAGCATCGTGCAGCGCAGTGTCGTCGTTCTCGGTGGCGACATCGGCCGCGCCGGCGGCCAGATAGTTGGCCCGCACGGCGTGGCCGCGCAGCACGTGGGCCTGACGCACCGGCGTGTCGTCTTGGAAGTACTCGCGCCCCCACGGGGTGTCGCCGAGCACGCCGTGTCCGCGTCGGTCGACGAACAGTGCGGACTGCGCGAGGTACGCCGGCTCGTCGAGTGCGCGGCCCAGCTCCGCCAGCCCCGTCTCGATCTCGGGGTGGCCGCACACTCCCGGGTTGCCGCCGGCACCGAACGTCTCGCACACCAGATCGGCGGCCCGGCGCGCGAGGGTGACGAGACCGTCGTCGGCGTCGGGCACCGTGCGGTGCCGGGCGACCGCCGCCTGGAAGAGGTGGCCGAGGCAGTACAGCTCATGGCCCCACGTGAGGTGTGCCCAGCGCGGCTCCTGACCTGGGCGGCCGAACGCCGTGTTCACGTACCCGTCGGATTCTTGGGCCGCCGCGACACGGGCGACCACCGCGCGCAGACGCGCGTCGAGGGCGCGATCGCCGCTGCGCCCCACCTCCCACGCGAGAGCCTCGAGGTACTTGTACACCTCGGAGTCCGCGAATTCCCGTCCGCGGCGGCCTTCGGGCAGACGCCCGGCGGCGGCCAGATCGAAGTTCGGCAGCCAGCCCTCGGATTCGAGGCGGTCGCCGATGTGCGTGAGCGTCGCTGCGGCGTTCACTCTCTGGCGCTGCGCCCAGAAGCCGCCGGTGATCTGCACGTCGTTCAATCCGAGCGGGCGCAGCCGCCCGTGCGTGGGCACCACGGGGGCGGAGGGAACGGGTCGAGTCATCATCATCCTTTGAACGCGCCCGACATGTGGCCGCGGATTCAAGATAGCGAGTAGTGGCGCAAAGCGCATGTGACCGGTAACATTGACGACCAGGCAAGACCGATGGAGGCAAAGGTGACAGACATCGATGAGGCCGCTGCGGCGCTGATCGACCAGACGCGCGCGGATGTCGCGCGGCTGCACGGCGAGCTCGTGCGGTACGGGCTCGTGGTGTGGACCGGCGGCAATGTGTCGGGGCGGGTGCGGCTGGGCGGCGATCCTGCGGACGACCTGTTCGTGATCAAGCCGTCGGGTGTGCTCTACGACGATCTGGCTCCCGAGAACATGATCCTGTGCCGCCTCGACGGCACCGTGGTGCCCGGCTCTACCGGCAGCGACCGCAGCCCCTCCAGCGACACCGCCGCACACGCGTATGTGTACCGGAACATGCCCGAGGTCGGCGGCGTGGTGCACACGCACTCCACGTACGCGGTGGCATGGGCTGCGCGCGGTGAGGAGATCCCGTGCGTGATCACCGCCATGGCCGATGAGTTCGGCGGCCCGATCCCCGTCGGGCCTTTCGCGATCATCGGTGACGACTCGATCGGCCGCGGCATCGTGCAGACGCTGCAGGGCCATCGCAGCCGTGCCGTGCTGATGCAGAACCACGGTCCGTTCACGATCGGGGCGAGTGCGAAGGATGCTGTGAAGGCGGCGGTCATGCTCGAAGACGTGGCCCGCACCGTGCACATCGCCCGTCAGGGCGGTGACCTGCTGCCGATCCCGCAGCAGGCGATCGACAGCCTCTACGACCGCTACCAGAACGTGTACGGACAGACTGCCGACGACAGGCGGAGCAGGTCATGAGCGCCGAAGACATCGCCGCCGGGCGCGCGACGCTCGGCATCGAACTGGGGTCCACCCGCATCAAGGCCTGTCTGGTCGGCGAGGATCCGAACGAGATCCTGGCCACCGGTTCGCATGAATGGGAGAACGCGTTCGTCGACGGACGCTGGACGTACGACCTGTCCGAGGTGCACGCCGGGCTGCAGGCGGCCTTCGCCGATCTCGCGGCCCAGGTGCAGGCCGCGTACGGCGTGCCGCTGGATCGCCTGCGCGCGATCGGCGTGTCGGCGATGATGCACGGCTACCTGGTGTTCGGTGCCGATGACCAGCTGCTCGTGCCGTTCCGCACGTGGCGCAACACCTCCACCGGGCCTGCCGCAGCGGAGCTCACCGAACTGTTCGGGCAGAACATCCCGCTGCGCTGGTCGATCGCGCACCTGCACCAGGCGGTGCTCGATGACGAGCCGCACATCTCCGAGGCCCGCTTCCTCACGACGCTGGCCGGCTACGTGCACTGGCAGCTGACCGGGCAGAAGGTGCTGGGAGTGGGCGACGCCTCCGGCATGTTCCCGATCGATGCCGCCACAGGCGACTACGACCAGGCTCTGGTCGCCCGCTACGACGAGCGTGTCGCCGGCCGGGTGCCGGCGCTGCGCGAACTGCTTCCGCGGGTCCTGTCCGCCGGCCTGCCCGCCGGCGAGCTGACTGCGGCCGGAGCGGCGCTGCTGGACGCGTCGGGCACGCTGCAGCCGGGAGCGATCGTCTGCCCGCCCGAAGGGGATGCCGGCACCGGCATGGTCGCCACGAACGCGGTGGCACCGCGCACCGGCAACATCAGCGCGGGCACGAGCATCTTCGCCATGGTGGTGCTCGAACGCCCGCTGTCGGCCGTGCACCACGAGATCGACCTGGTCACCACCCCTGCGGGCTCGCCGGTGGCGATGGTGCACTGCAACAACGGGGCCAGCGAACTGGCCGCCTGGGTGGGACTGTTCGAGCGGTTCGCCGCCGCCTCGGGGCGCCCGGTCACCGCCGACGGCGCGTTCGACGTGCTCTTCCGCGAGGCTCTGGCCGGCGCTGCCGACGCCGGTGGGCTGCTCGCCTACAACCATCTGGCCGGTGAGCCGATCGCCGGCACCGATGCCGGCCGCCCGCTGTTCGTGCGCACGCCGGAGAGCGAACTGAATCTGGCCAACCTCATGCGCGCGCAGCTGTACGGAGTGTTCGGCACCCTCGCGCTCGGCATGCGCATCCTCGACGGCGAGAGCGTCGCCCTGGATCGGATGTATGCCCACGGCGGAATGTTCCGCACCGCGGGTGTCGCGCAGCGGTTCCTCGCCGCTGCGCTGAACGCTCCGGTGGCCGTCGGTGAGACGGCATCTGAGGGCGGAGCGTGGGGAATCGCGGTGCTGGCGACATTCGCCGCCGCCTCATCGGGCCTCGGCCTGGCCGCCTACCTGGACGAGCGTGTCTTCACGGACGCGAAGACCGAGATCGCTGCTCCCGACCCAGCCGACGCCGCCGGCTTCGCCGCGTACCTCGACCGCTACCACGCCGGCCTCGCCGTCGAACGCGCCGCCGTCGCCCACCTCTGACAGCTCCTCCGCTGCATCAGCACCCCCGCATCAGCACCCCCGCATCAGCACCCCTGCATCAGCACCCCCGCATCAGCACCCCCGCATCAGCACCCCCGTACAGCACTCCCCGCATAAGAAGGACGACTCCATGACCCTCTCCACCTCCTTGGACGGCTACGAAGTCTGGTTCGCCACCGGCAGCCAGACCCTGTACGGCGACGAGACGCTGCGCCAGGTCGCGGCCCAGGCGCAGCAGGTCGTGGCAGGGCTTGCCGGTCTGCCGGTGAAGGTCGTGTTCAAGCCGGTGCTGATCGAGCCGGACGGCATCCGTCGCCTGGCGCTGGATGCGAACGCACGCGACGAGGTGATCGGTGTCATCGCCTGGATGCACACCTTCAGCCCCGCCAAGATGTGGATCGCCGGCCTGGACGCCCTGCGCAAGCCGCTGCTGCACCTGCACACGCAGGCCAATGTCGACCTGCCGTGGGATGAGATCGACTTCGATTTCATGAACCTCAACCAGGCCGCGCACGGCGACCGCGAGTTCGGGTACATCCAGACCCGCCTGGGCGTGCCGCGCAAGACCGTCGTGGGGCACGTGTCCAACCCGGTCGTGCTGCAGCAGATCGAGCACTGGCAGCGCGCGGCGGCGGGGCTGGCGGCATCCCGCACCCTCAAGCTCGCCCGCTTCGGCGACAACATGCGCCACGTCGCAGTGACCGAGGGCGACAAGACCGAGGCGCAGCTGCGCCTGGGCGTGCAGGTGAACACCTGGGGCGTGAACGAGCTTGCCGCGGCGGTGGATGCGGCGTCCTCGGCCGACGTCGACGCCCTGGTCGCCGAGTACGAACAGCTCTACGACGTGGCGGCCGAGCTGCGTCGCGGAGGCGAGCGGCACCAGTCGCTGCGTGACGGCGCGGCGATCGAGCTCGGGCTGCGCGCGTTCCTGGACGAGGGCGGTTTCGCCGCGTTCACGACGTCGTTCGAAGACCTCGGATCGCTGAAGCAGCTGCCGGGTCTGGGCGTGCAGCGGCTGATGGCCGAAGGCTATGGGTTCGGTGCCGAGGGCGACTGGAAGACGGCGATCCTCGTGCGCGTGGCCAATGTCATGGGGGCCGGCCTGCCCGGGGGTGCGTCGCTCATGGAGGACTACACATACGATCTGATCCCCGGCGATGAGAAGATCCTCGGCGCGCACATGCTCGAGGTCTCGCCGTCGCTGACCACCGCGCGCCCGCGGCTCGAGGTGCACCCGCTGGGCATCGGCGGCAAGGACGACCCGGTGCGCCTGGTGTTCACCGCCGATGCGGGGCCGGCAGTCGTGGTGGCCATGAGCGACATGCGCGACCGGTTCCGGCTCGTGGCCAACGTCGTGGACAACGTTGCCGCCCCCGACCTGCCCCAGCTGCCGGTGGGCCGTGCGGTGTGGAAGCCGCAGCCCGACTTCACGACCTCGGCGACCTGCTGGCTGACCGCCGGCGCCGCCCACCACACAGTGATGACCACCGCCGTGGGCATCGACGTGTGGCGCGACTTCGCCGAGATGGCCCAGACCGAGCTGCTGGTCATCGACGAGGGCACCACGGTGGCCGGCTTCCAACGCGAAGTGCGTTGGAACCAGGCGTACTACCGTCTCGCGCAGGGGCTGTAGGCGACGCTCCTGCGCCGCTGCCTCGCCGTGGCGGAGTAGCGTCGAGGCATGACCGTGTCAGCCGCGCTCGGCATCGAGCATCCGATCGTCCTGGGCCCGTTCGGCGGACTGTCCTCCGTGGCGCTGGTCGCCGCTGTCAGCGACGCCGGCGGCCTCGGCTCGTACGGCCTGTACGGGTATTCGGCCGACCGCATCCGCGACACGATCGCGCAGCTGCGCTCTGCCACAGACCGGCCGTTCTCGGTGAACCTGTGGCTGCCCACCGGCGACGAGGTCACCCCGGCCGACGTGGACCTCGGCCCTGCCTCAGACGCCGTCGCAGGGCTGTTCGACGAGTTGGGTGTACCGGTGCCCGTGCCGCCGGCGCGGTTCCTGCCCGACGTGCAGGAGCAGTTGGATGCGGTGCTGGATGCCGCCCCCGCCGTGCTCTCGCTCGTATTCGGCGTGCCCTCGGCCGAGCTTGTCGCCGCCGCGCACGATCGGGGCATCCGCGTGATCGCCGGGGCGACGACCGTTGCCGAGGCTCGGGCGATCGATGCGGCCGGAGTCGACGCGATCGTCGCCAGCGGTGCCGAGGCCGCAGGCCACCGGGTCTCGTTCCTCGCCCCGCCGGAGGACTCGCTGATCGGGTTGGTCGCGCTGGTTCCCCAGGTGGTGGATGCCGTGACCGCCCCCGTGATCGCCGCTGGCGGCATCGCGGATCGGCGAGGGGTGGCCGCGGCCTTCGCGCTGGGTGCGTCCGGAGTGCAGGTGGGAACCGCGTTCCTGCGCACGCAGCAATCGGCCGCCTCGGCCGCCCATCGCGAAGCGATCGCTGCGGCCGTGGACACGACCACCCGGCTCACCCGGGCCATGAGCGGCCGGCCGGGCCGCGGCATCCCGAACCATGCCGTGCGCGAGATCGAGGCGGCCGATCGCATCGCGCCGTTCCCCGCGCAGAACTGGCTGACCGGCCAGTTCCGCGCTGAGGCGGGCCGACGTGGGCTGGGGGAGTATCAGTCCCTGTGGGCCGGGCAGGGCGCCGCCCTTGCCACCCGCACCGACGCCGCCGACGTGTTCGCCGAGCTGCGCGCGGGCCTGCCCGCCTGACCCGTCCCGCGTCGAAATCACGTGTGTTCGTCCAGCACACATCGATTCGACGTCAATTGCGTGTGCTCTCGTCGAAACCACATGATTTCGACGCGGGCGAGAGCGGACTCAGCGGCGGCCGAACAGCCGGCGGCGCGGGCGCGCAGACGACTGGTCCGAGGCCGCACGCGCGGCGGCATCGGCGGCGACCGCACGCTCACGATCGGCGCGCCGCCGTCGCCAGGCGGCGAGCTCGGCGTCCACATCGCGGGTGGGCGTGACCACCGGCGGGCCGCCCAGCAGCTGGCGCCGCGCCTCGATCACGCGGCGGTTGAAGTCCTCCAGCGCTTCGCGCACTTCGTCTTCGCGGCGCAGCGCATCGAGGGTCTGCTCGAGCTCGGCGCTTTCGACACGCAGCGTCAGCGCGGCCGGCCCCAGACCGGTCAGCTGCTCGGTCTGGATCTTGCGGCGGATCCACCAGTCCGGATCGTGGTGGTCGCCGAGCCCCTCCAGGGGCTTGCCGGCTCCGGGAAGATCGTCGAACTCGCCGCGGCGGATCGCCTGCTGCAGCGACGTCTCGACGTACGCCCACCGTTCGGTCTCGGTCATGGCCCGCGGCGTCGCCCGGGGCTCGTCGTGGTCGGTGAAACGTTCGGGATGCTCGCGCCGCTCCTGCTCGAGACGGTAGCGGGCAGCGGCTTCGCGTGGGTCGTCGGGCATCTGGCACCTCCCGTTCCTGCGAGCCTACGACACGCGCCGGGCCCCCGCGAAGGCCTGGTACAGCCCGACGGAGCACCGCCCACAGGGTGGCGGAGCCCTCCGAGTAGACTCGAAGCTCATGCACGGTCGCCCGCTGGCGTCCGGCCGCGGCATCCCCCCGATACCCAGGAAGACTTCGCACCATGGCACGCACACCCTTGTCCGGTACGCAACACGCGCTTCGTGCGGGAGATTACGAGGCGGTCGTGGCCGGCGTCGGAGCCTCTGTGCGCCTTCTCACCTTCGCCGGTCGGCATCTGACGGTGCCGTTCGGCGCCGACGAAGTGCGCCCGGGGCATCGCGGTGCGACGCTGGTTCCCTGGCCCAACCGCATCGTCGACGGCCGCTACACGTTCGACGGCGTCGACTACCAGCTGTCGCTGACCGAGCCTGCCCGTGGGCACGCACTGCACGGTCTGAACTCCTGGGTCGAGTACCTGCCGGTGCGCAAGGGAGCAAGCCACGTCACCCTCGAGTCCGTCGTCGAGGCGCAGAAGGGCTACCCGTGGCGAGTGGTCGTGCGCACGACCTACACGCTGGACGCCGACGGCCTCACGCAGGCGGTGACGGCGACCAACGAGTCCGAGCGGCCCGCCCCGTGGGGCACGTCCGCCCACCCGTATCTGGTCGCCGGCGACGGTCATGTCGACGACTGGACGCTCGAGCTGCCGGCCGCGCAGGTGCTGCACGCGGCGGGCGAGCGCATGCTGCCCGACGGGCTGACCTCGGTCGAGGTCGACGCCGAGCGCTTCGACTTCCGCACGGCGCGCTCGATCGGTGGCGTGCAGTTGGACCACGCGTTCACCGATCTGACCTCCGACCCTGACGGTGCCTTCGCCGCGCGGCTGACGGACCGCTCCGGTGCGGGTGTGGAGATGTCGTGGGATGCTGCGTGCCCGTGGGTGCAGGTCTACACGTCCGATCAGCCCGGTGGTGCCGCCGATCCGGCGCACCGTGCCGGGGTCGCCGTCGAACCGATGACCTGTGCGCCCGACGCGTTCAATGCCGCGACGTATCCGTACAAGACCGGCCTCATCGTGATCGAGCCGGGCGAGTCGGTGACGGCGCAGTGGCGCATCGCCGCGATCGCCTGAGCGCATGCCGTGCGGGTGCCGCCCCGCGAGGGAGATTCCCTGCGTTGGACGCTGATGCCGCGCACTACGCTTGAGGAGGATCATCGAGCGGGCGCGGGAGGTGCGGTGTCGGACACCAACCGGACTGTGCGGTCATGGCGACGTCCGAAGCGCATGAAAGTGGCCGACATGGTCGCCGAGGGCCTCTACGTCGCTTCGGCGGCGACCCGGCTGTCCCTGAAGAACCGGATCCTCGTCGAGACCCTCGCCGGCGGCAAAGACTTCGACGTGCAGCGGTTCGTGCCCGAAGCGCGCGCCACACTGCTGGACCTGGCTGCCGAAGCCGAACAGGACGCTCAGCGCATCGAAGCCGACCGGCGCCGGGCGCGTGGCCGCTACACCGACTCGTATGGCACGCACGACTACCGCAGCCGCGACGTGCGCAATCTGCGCACGCGTCAGCGCCAGTCCGAGCGTGTCGCGCAGGAGCTGCGCGAGCGAGCCGACGACCCCGACGAGCTGCGCACCCTCGTCGAGGACGCCCGCGAGGCGGCCTGGGCCGAGGTCGAACGCAACCTCGACAGCACGTTGCGCATCGAGGCGGCCCGCCCCGACCTCGAACCCGACTATGCGAAGCTGCGCGAGGCGCGCATGCAGTCGCTGCGGCTCGTGGATCTGCCCCGCCTGGCCGCCCATCGCCGCCGCAATGCGCAGGGCGCGGCGGGCGGGCTCAACGGACCCGTCGTGGACGACGCGCCGGTCGTCGTCGGCGGTGTGGACCTGTCCGAATTGGAGTGATTGCTCGATTCGCGGTGGGCCTGTTCGTCGGTTAGGATGAATGACTGTGCGCGGCAACGTGCGCGAGCGCTCGTAGCTCAATGGATAGAGCATCTGACTACGGATCAGAAGGTTGGGGGTTCGAGTCCCTTCGAGCGCACACTGTGTTGAGACAGTGGTCGAAGCCCCCTCGCGAGAGGGGGCTTTCGACGTCTGCGGGGCTTAGCCTGAACGGGTGAGTGCATACGTCTCGGCCTTCGAACTGTTCTCGATCGGCGTCGGACCGTCGAGTTCTCATACGGTGGGCCCGATGCGCGCCGCCCGTGACTTCGCTGCCCGCCTGCGCGAGGCGGGAGCCCTGCCGCGCGTCGCGCGAGTGGCCTGCACGCTGTTCGGGTCGCTGGGCGCCACCGGCCTCGGGCACGGCACGCCCGACGCCGTGGTCGCAGGGTTGCGGGGCGAGGCGCCCGAGACGGTCGATCCGGCGTCGGTGCGCGCGGCGTGGGTCGATTGGAGCGACGGCGCGATGCTGACGGTCGACGGATCGCATCCGGTGCCTTTCGCTAAGGCCGACATCGCTTTCGCCGCGCGCACGCGTCTGCCCGCGCACCCGAACGCGATGACTCTGACCGCGTATGACGAGGATGCCGCGACCGTCGCCGAGGAGACGTACTACTCGATCGGAGGCGGCTTCATCCGCCGCGAGGGCGAACCCACCGCCGTGTCGAAGCATCCGTATCCGCTGGCGTTCGACACCGCGGCCGAGCTGCTGGCGCTGTGCGACGAGCAGGGCCTGACGATCGCCGAGGCCGCACGGCGCAACGAAGAGAGCCTGCGCGGCGAGCAGGAGGTCGCCGCCGCCCTCGACGCGATCTGGGACGCGATGGCCTCGTGCGTCGAGGGGGGACTGTCGGCCGAGGGGGTTCTGCCGGGAGTGCTCAAGGTCAAGCGCCGCGCGAGCACGATCCGCGCGCAGCTCGAAGAGAGCGAGGCCGACCGCGGCCGTGAGCTGCCGGGGGAGTGGCTGGGCGCCTTCGCGCTCGCCGTGAACGAAGAGAACGCGTCGGGCGGCCGGGTGGTGACCGCACCGACCAACGGCGCGGCAGGCATCGTGCCCGCCGTCGCGATGTACTGGTGGCGGTTCTTGGCCGATTCCGGCCTGAGCGTCGGCAACGCCGTCACCCCGCACGGCGAACTGGTCGGCAGCGCGCTGCTCGACGTCGACGGCAGGGCGCAGGACGCCGAGACCGCCGCGGCCGATGACGCCGTCGCCGAAGCCAACCGGCGCCGCGGCATCCGTCGCTATCTGCTGACGGCGACGGCCCTCGGATCGCTGTTCAAGGCGAACGCGTCGATCTCGGGCGCCGAAGGCGGTTGCCAGGCCGAGGTCGGGTCGGCCTGCGCGATGGCCGCCGGCGGGCTGACCGCGGTGATGGGCGGCACGAACCGCCAGATCGAGAACGCCGCCGAGATCGCGATGGAGCACCACCTGGGCCTGACGTGCGACCCGGTCGCCGGGCTCGTGCAGATCCCGTGCATCGAGCGCAACGCGATCGCCGCCTCCACCGCCGTGACCGCCGCCCGCCTCGCCTTGCGCGGCGACGGCTCGCACTATGTGCCGTTGGACACGGTCGTGGAGACCATGCGCCAGACCGGCATCGACATGTCGACGAAGTACAAAGAGACCAGCGAAGGCGGGCTCGCCGTCAACGTCATCGAGTGCTGAACCGCTGCGCCCTCCCGGCGCGGTCGGGGCCGAGCGCCCGGCGTAGGATCGACAGAACCCGAACCGCCGCTCGTTTCAGCAAGGATGCCGATGCCCGCCGATCCCCCCGTCGTTGCGCGCGCTGAGACCGCTCCCCGCCGCCTCCGCGCGCCGTTGACCGCACGCACATGGACCGTCGTCATCGTCTTGGGGCTGGTCGGCCAGCTCGCGTGGACGGTCGAGAACATGTACCTCAACGTGTTCGTGTACGACACGATCTCGACCGATCCGAACGTCATCGCCGTGCTCGTGGCATCCTCGGCCGTCGCGGCCACCCTCGCCACGATGCTCATCGGAGCCGCCTCCGACCGCGTGCGGCGGCGCCGGCCGTTCATCGCGGTCGGCTACGTGCTGTGGGGCGTCACGACGGCGCTGTTCGGCTTCGTGCAGACTCCCGGAGGAGTGGATGCCGCACAGGGCGTGGGACTGGCGATCGTGGCGATCGTGCTCCTGGACTGCATCATGTCGTTCTTCGGCTCGGGTGCGAACGACGCCGCGTTCAACGCGTGGGTGACCGAGTCGACGGTGCCGGCCAACCGCGGGCGGGTCGACGGCGTGCTCGCGATCATGCCGCTGATGGGCATGCTGATCGTCTTCGGGGCATTGGACGGACTCTCCCGCGACGGGCAGTGGATGCTGTTCTTCGCAATCGTGGGTGCAGCCACCGCCGTGGTGGGGGTGATCGCGTGGTTCCTCGTGCGCGAGCCCGATGAGCAGCGCACTCCGCCGGACGGGTACTTCGCCGCCGTGGTCCACGGACTCACGCCGGCCACCGTGCGCGCAAACCCCCGGCTGTACATCCTGCTGGCGGCATGGGCGGTGCTCGGCACCAGCACCCAGGTGTTCATCCCGTACCTGATCATCTACATCCAGCGCTATCTGCGCATCGAGGGCTACGCGATCGTGCTGGCGAGCGTGTTGATCCTGGCCGCGGTGATGAGCGTCCTCGGCGGCCGGGTGATCGACCGCGTGGGCAAGACCCGGGCGATCATCCCGGCCACCGCGATCATGGTCGTAGGTCTTGTGGGCATGTTCTTCGTGCGCGACATGCTGCCGGTGATCGTGTTCGGCACGATCATGATGGGCGGCTTCATGCTGTCGGTCGCGGCGCTGTCGGCCAGCGTGCGCGATGTCACCCCGGTCGACCGGGTCGGCATGGTGCAGGGTCTGCGGATGATCGCGATGGTGCTGATCCCGATGGTCGCCGGGCCCTTCATCGGCGCGTGGGTCATCGTCGGGGCGAACCAGACCTACACCGACCTCGGCGTGGTCAAGCAGGTGCCGACGCCATGGATCTTCGTCGCCGCGGCCGTGGTGGCCGTGCTCGTCGTGATCCCGGTGCTGCTGCTGCGCCGGGCGCCGCTGCCCGAGCCCGGCGAGCCTGCTCCTGCGCGAGAGTCCGACGCGGAGGATGCCACAGCGTGACGATGATGACCTCGTGGGGCGAGGCGCTCGATCCCTCGGCGCCCCTGCCGGAATACCCCCGTCCACAGCTCGAACGCGACCGCTGGCAGAACCTCAACGGGCCGTGGCAGTATGCGATCACACCGCTGGCGGCCGATGCGGCAGCCGACCCGCTCGCCGTCGCCGACCCGGCAGATCCGCCTGCCGCATGGGACGGCTCGATCATCGTCCCGTTCTCGCCCGAGACGGTGCTCTCGACGGTGCAGAGGATGCTGGTGCCCGGCCAGACGCTCTGGTACCGACGCTCGTGGCGCCTGACGCATCAGCCCGTCGGAGATGAGCGCGTGCTGCTGCACCTGGGAGCGGTCGACCAGTCCTGCCGGATAGCGGTGGACGGCGTGGAGGTGGGAGCCGCCGGTGCTGGCGGCGCACCGGCTGCCCACGTTGGCCACACCGGCGGTTACCTGCCCATCACGGTCGATGTCACCGACGCGCTCGCGCCGGGCGAACAGCACGAGATCGTCGTCGCCGTCCGTGACGTCACCGACACGTCGTGGCTCGCCCGCGGCAAGCAGTCCCGCGGCCGGGGCGGCATCTGGTACACGCCGCAGTCCGGCATCTGGCAGACGGTGTGGACCGAGACCGTGCCGCGCATCGCCGTCGACGCGGTGTGCCTCACGCCGCAGCTCGGCTCGGCTGTCGTCGGCGCTGTCGATGGTGCTGTCGGCGCCGGCGCCGGTGCCGACAGCGGCGTGGGTGACTCCGCCGTCGTGGTCGAGATCGACAGCACCGGCGCAGACACCGCGGCCACGGCATCCCTCACCATCCGCGCGGACGGCGAGACCGTGGCCATCGCTGACGTGCCGGTGGGGGTGCCCACCCGCGTCGACCTCGGCCCGGTGCGACCGTGGTCGCCCGAAGACCCGTTCCTGTACGACGTCGATATCGCCCTCGGCGAGGACCGGGTGCGCTCGTACGTCGGCATGCGCTCGCTCGGAGTGGGGCACGACGAGCGCGGCAATCCGCGCCTGCTGCTGAACGGACGACCGTACCTGCCGGTGGGGCTGCTCGATCAGGGTTACTGGCCCGACGGCGGATACACCGCACCGTCGGATCAGGCGCTGCAGTCCGACATCCTGCTGGCCAAGCGCCTGGGCTACACGATGCTGCGCAAGCACATCAAGGTCGAACCCCTGCGCTGGTATCACCACTGCGACCGCATCGGCATGCTCGTCTGGCAGGACGCCGTCAACGGCGGCACGACCTACCGGCCGCGCGTGATCATGGCGCCCGCCCTGGGGGCCCCGTCGACGCGTGACGACCGATATGCGGCGTTCGGGCGCGCGTCGGCACGCGGACGCGAACGCTTCGAGGCCGAGCTGAAGGAGCTGATCGATCACCTGCGCGGTGTCACCAGCATCGTGCTGTGGGTGCCGTTCAACGAAGGCTGGGGCCAATTCGACGCCGCACGGATCGCCGAACTGGTCCGCCGGTGGGATGCCACCCGCCCCGTCGACCATGCGAGCGGATGGCACGACCAGGGGGCCGGCGATCTGCAGAGCAGGCACGTCTACTTCCGGGCGGTGCGGGTGCCGCGCCGTCGCGACGATCGGGTGCTGGCGCTGACCGAGTACGGAGGCTACAGCCTGGCGGTCCCGGGACGCACGTGGGGTTCGCATCGGTTCGGCTACCGCCGCTACCGCACCCGCGAGCGGCTGCAGGCAGCGTTCGAGCGGCTGCATGAGCGCGAGATCATTCCGGCGGTGCAGGCGGGACTGGCCGCCCTCGTCTACACACAGCTGACGGATGTCGAAGACGAAGACAATGGGCTCGTGACCTACGACCGGCGCTTCGTGAAGGTCGACGAAGCCGCGGTGCGGCGGATGAACGACCGTCTGCGCGCCGCTGCCCGAGACGACGCTGCCCGAGAGGACGCTGCCCGAGACGACGCTGCCCGAGAGGATGATCCGGCATGGATGCGCGAGAGCTGACCGCGCCCGTCCCGCTCACCGGGCCCGACGGCACGCTCAATCCGGACGCGGTGGGCTGGGCGCGGCATCCCCTCGTCGAAACCGGCGGGATCGGACGTCGGGTCAACGACACCGGTCGGGTGGTGAGCTGGGGGCGCAACAAGCGCTGGGAGTACTGGAACATCATCACCCCCACCCATGTGCTCGCGGCCACGGTGTCATCGATCGACTACGCCGCCGTGCACGAGGTGTGGGTGCTCGAGCGTCCGACGCGGTTCGAGATCGCGAAGGCGGCGACGGTGATCCCGGCCCGGGGCGTCGAGCTGCCGCCGCGGCTGGATGCCGGCCCTGCCCGCGCCCGGGCGAAGGACCTCGAGATCGACATCGACCCGCTCGGCCCACTCGTCGAAGGCGCAGCCGGACGCGTGCGTCTGCGCGCCCGCATCCCTCGGGCACGGTTCGACGTCACGATCACCCGCCCCGCCGGCCATGAGTGTCTGGCGGCGGTGGTGCCGTGGAGCGAGAAGCGCTTTCAGTACACCGTGAAGGATGTCGCGCTCCCCGCGGCCGGAACCGTCACGATCGACGGAGTCGTGCATGAGGTGCCGGCCGGAGAATCATGGGCGGTGCTCGACCACGGGCGCGGCCGCTGGCCGTACGACGTGCGCTGGAACTGGGGCGCGGGCTCGGGCATCTCGCGTGGGCGCACGATCGGCCTGCAGGTGGGCGGGCAGTGGACCCGAGGCACCGGGCAGACCGAGAACGGGCTCGTGATCGACGGCGTGCTGCACAAGATCCACACGGAGCTGGACTGGGACTACGACCCGGCCGACTTCCTGCGGCCGTGGCGCATCAGCGGCGGCGGGCTGGAGGCATCCTTCACCCCGCTCTACGACAAGACCTCCGGAACCGATCTCGTCGTCCTCTCCAGCCGTACGCACCAGCTCTTCGGTAGCTGGGCCGGTTCGCTGACCGTGCCGAACGGTGATGTCGTCGCCTTCGACGGCATCGACGGGTGGGCCGAAGACGTGCACAACCGCTGGTGACGTCGGGCGTCCGCCCGCTCAGCCGGCCGGCGCGCTGCCGTCGTCGAGCGAGCCGCGCAGCTTGTCGGTCAGCGCCTTCAGGGTCGCCAACTCGGCATCGTCCAGCGCGGACATGTGCTCGGCGATCGTGCGGGCGTGCTGGGCCGCCAGGGCCCGGAATGCCGCGGCACCCCGGTCGGTCGCACGCACGAGCGACCCGCGACCGTCATCGGGGTCGGCGCACTTGGACAGCAGCTCTTGGGAGACCATCCGATCGACCAGCCGCGAGACGCTGGGCTGGCTGATCAGCATGTTGGCGGTGACGTCGCGCAATCGCGCGGTCATCTCGGGTGCGCGGGCCACGGTGAGCAGGACGTCATACTCCGCCTGAGTGAGTCGGGCTTCGGAGAAGTCGCCGCTGATCCGGTCGAAGACGTCGTGCTGTGCGCGGAACAGACTCTCCCACGCAGCCACGGCGAGGCGACGATCGGTCATCGCACCAGCGTAGCCGGACAATAGGCTGGTCAACGATGCGCACTCTCCGTAGGACTCTGCTCGCACTGGTCGTGGCCGTCGCGGCATCCGTCATCCCGATGCTGCTGGCCGCCGACGCCGCTGCGGCCGCACCGGCCACGCACGTGCTGCGCGCCTCCGTGTCATCCGCCGACGTCGCGGGCGCCGAGCCCCTGCCCGCCGGCGACCGCGCCCGCGCCGGCGTCGACGATTTCTCGTTCCAGAGCATGCACGCCGACTACACGCTCGGGCGCGACAAGGACGGGGCGAGCACGCTGCGGGTCGTCGAGACGTTCGTCGCGCTGTTTCCCGACACCGATCAGAACCACGGCATGCGCCGCAGCATCCCCGACACCTACAACGGTCAGCCGCTGGAGCCGCACCTGGTCTCGGTCACCGACGGGAACGGCGCGCCGCGCCCGGCAGAGGTCGATCACGACGACGGCACGTTCACCGTCACCTCTCGTGCGCCCGGCTTCGTGCACGGCGCTCAGACCTACGTGTTCACCTACACCCTGCGGCACGTCACGTGGGCATTTGCCGACACCGACGCCGACGAGTTCTACTGGGACGTCAACGGCGTCGACTGGCGGCAGCCGTTCGGCTCGGTGACTGCCACGCTGCACGTTCCGGCCGATCTCGCAGCCGAGATGACCGGCGCGCAGAGCTGCTATCAGGGTGCCCAGGGCACGAGCCAGGCGTGCCGCATCACCGCGGGTACGGCCGCGGACGGCGGGCAGGTCGTGACCGCGTCGGCGCAGAGCGTCGGCCCTCGGCAGACGATGACGATGGCCGTCGCATTTCGACAGGGCACGTTCACGCCGTTCGACCCGTCGTTCCTCGCCTCGCCGTGGGGGTGGGTGCAGGGGGTCGCCGGCCTCGGCGCGATCGCCGCGCTGGTGACGGCGGTGTTCACCCGGTCACGAAGGCTGAAGGATGCCGCGGGCCGCCCCACGATCATCGCCGAATACACTCCGCCCGAGTCAATCGACGCACTGATCGCCGCGGTGATGCGTCGCGCGACGTCGAAGGCGGTGCCGGCCGAGGTGCTCGAGCAGGCAGTGGGCGGCAGCATCCGGATCATCGAGGGCGAGAAGCGCCTGTTCGGTGCGCACAAGATGCAGGCCGAGCTCGTGGACCGCAGCAAGGCGATCGATGAAGACGGCCGCATGCTGCTGCGTGGATTGTTCGGTGAGGATGCCGCACCCGGCGCGGTGTTCGCGTTCGGAGGTTCGAACTCGCGTTTCGCCAAAGCGGGACAGAAGATGCTGCGCTGGGGTGCCGCGCAGCTGTCGCAGCGCGGGCTGCGGCGCACGGTGCCGGCGAGAACACGGGCGGTGCCCATTCTGCTGGCGTCGGTCTTCTTCGCGGTGGCATTGATCGCCGGTGTCGTGGCGTTGGCCTCATATGTCAGTGCGGTGATCCCGGTGATCGTCATGATGCTGGCCACTGCGGTGTTCGTCACAGCCGTCATGCTGATCTCGCGCAAGCCGCTGACGGCTGCCGGCGCCGAGGTGCGCGACCACCTGGAAGGGCTGAAGCTGTTCATCGAATGGGCCGAAGCGGACCGCATCCGCATGCTGCAGTCGCCGTCGGGCGCTGAGCGTGTGCGGGTGGACGTGAACGACTCGCGCCAGATGATCCGCCTGTACGAGAAGCTGCTGCCGTATGCGGTCGTGTTCGGACAAGAGAAGGAATGGTCCGAGCGGCTGGCCGCGATGTACCCCGCAGGCCAGACACCGTATTGGTATGCCGGCACAGCGGGTTTCAACGCCGCGACGTTCGCCGCCGGCGTCGGTTCGCTCTCGTCTGCCGCTGCGTCCTCGTCATCGACTTCGGGCGGCTCGAGCGGCGGCGGCTCCGCCGGCGGTGGTGGCGGCGGTGGCGGAGGCGGCGGGGTCTGACAGCATGCCCAGGCGACTGGCCTCATCCCGGCGTCGTTCGTCGCGCCCGGCTGCGCGCTCTTCCCGCGCCGCCGTCGAAGGCGCGTCGGATTCCGTCGCGTGCGCGGTGCAGTGATCCTGGATGCCGTCGCCAGCGGCGGTTCGGGTCGATCGTGGACGGCGCGCGTACTTCCGGCACCCCACCGACCATACGGATCTGCCATCCGCTCGTCTCGATCGTGCGGTGGTGCCACCAGCACAGGGGAACCCCGTTGTCGACGTGCGTGCGGCCGCCCTCCGCGTACGGGACGACATGATGGATTTCGCACCACGAAGCCGGGATGTGGCATCCGGGAATGATGCACTCCCCGTCGCGGTCGACTTCGTCGGCGCCGATCGTGACCAGCAGTGTCGGCGGCAGGCCGCCCAGAGTGGGGGAGTCCGCGGACCGCGCAGCGACACCGAGGATCGTGGCGAGGATGTCGTGGCGGCGCTGCGCGCGCGTGCGTGGGTCTGCCTGCTGGGCGTCGCCGTGCTCACCTGCACGGTCGCGGAACGCGACACCGGCATCCTGCGTGCGGTCTTCCACCCGCGGATTCTCATATGCGTCGAACAGTCGCTCGAGCTGAGCTGCAACCTCCGGCAGCAGCGCCCCGCTGATCGGAACGAGATCATCGTGCTTGCGTCCCAGCCGCAGGAATCGGCGACGTGCAGCGCGCTCGTCGTCGGGAACAGGGCCGTCGGGGTCGAGCACCAGCAGCCACACCTTCGCCTGCAGCCGGGTGTCATCCGCGCTGCACGGCGGTGCTCCGTCGGGTGAGGTGTCGGTGGCGGCGGCGACCAGCTCCCGTTCTGCCGCAGCCAGCAGTGCAGGATCGCAGCGGTCGGCGACCGGAGACAGCGTGCTGACGATCGCGGCCACAGTGTCGGCGCCGATCGTGCCGGCGGCAAGCGCGGTGCGGATCGCGGGGAACTGCGCCGGCAGCGGCGTTCCGGTCAGTGTCGTACGCGTGGCCACGGCGTGTGCGTGTCGAATCCGTCCGCGGGCGCTCGCCGAAGCGATGCAGGTCAGCCGGGTGAGCAGGTCGGAGGCGTTCATACAGCCCTGACGTGCCGACAGCCGTTGTTCGCCCCGTTCGGGGCGCGACCGTTCAGCGATCTCGCCGGCGGAAGTGATGCGCATGGCGTCGACCCGCCGCCCCAGCGACTCGGTCACGCGCGTGAGAGTGACAAGCTCGGCATCCGTCATCCCTCGCGACACATCGCCGTCGATGGCTTCTCGCGCGCACGCGGCCAGCGTCTGATCAAGGCGCGTGAGCGTCGTGATCAGGTCTGCCGGTGCTGTGTGCATACCTCCATCATGGTGTGGACCTCCGACATCGAGTCCCGCACGTTTCCCAGGTCACAGTGTATTTCTGTGGATAACTCCACTGCTACCCGACCTGTGGAGGAGGCTCCGCCGGTGAGATCGTCCCCAGACACGGTAAGAGCCGGTCGGAGAGGCTCCCGACCGGCTCTTTCCCTTGCACCAAGAGTGTCCTGCAATCACATGTCGGCAGCTGCCACAGCAAAACAACTACCGTGCGATCACTATATAACGAGAAGATAACGGAAGCTAGCGTTTGTCGTTATCTTTTTGTGATTTCTTTTTCATGGCCCGATCTGACATGCGTCTGCGTCTGGTGAAGGCGCACGCCGGGCGCTCTGTCGCGGGCGCGGCGCAAGGCCCCGCGTCCCTCGTCGCCGATCGCTCCCGACGTAGGCTGTGCGCGTGTCTGCCTCGTCGAAGTGGGTGCGCGAACTCACGCGCCAGCAGCGCCTGCCCGTGCCGTGGGCGAGGATGCTGCGGGTCGCGGTGGCCGTGGCGGTGCCGGTGTCGATCGGCGCGGTCATCGGCCAGCTCGGGCTCGGGCTGCTGTGTTCGATCGGTGCGCTGGGCGGCAGTCTCGCCGATGCCGAAGGCACCGTCCGCTTTCGGATCGTGCGGGTCGCGGGGGCGACCACGGGTGGCTTCATCGGGTTCGTCGTCGGCGGTCTGGTCTTCGGGCACCCGGCGTGGACCGCGGCATCCGTCGTCATCGGCGGGCTCGTCGCCGGCGTCGTGAGCGTGCAGGGGGCGGTCGCCTCGGTCGCCGCCCTCCAGTTCCTGCTGTACCTGATCGTGGCCTCCGGCGCCGACTTCGGACCGGTTCCGCCCTGGCTGCCGTCGGTGGGATACGTGGCCGGGTCGGCGTGGGCGCTGATGCTGGCCCTGATCGAGAGCGCTGGATCGTCGCGGGACCCCGGGCGGGACACCGTCGCCGACGTGTACGCGAAGCTGTCGGATTACATGGCGGCGTGCGGCGGGCCCGGCACCGCCGGAGGGCCCGCAGCCTCCAGTGCCGTCGACGCGCGCAGCCGACTGACTGTCGCGATGAACAAGGCGTACGACACCGTCCAGACCTCGCGGGCGCACGTGGGCGGCAGCGACCGGCATATCCGTCGTCAGGCCGCGTTCCTCAACGCCGCCACGCCGGTGATCGAGGCCACGACGGCGCGCGCCGTGCATGATCAGCCGGTTCCCTCGTCGGTGGTCGCGTGGGTGGCCGCGCTCGCCGACCGCATCCGGCGCACCGAACCGCCGCGCACCGATGACGACCTGCCGGTCCCGCTGCTGGCCGGGGCCGACTGGCGTGATCTCGCCGAGGGGCTGGAAGCCGTCGATGAACTGGCACGGCACACCGCGCACTCGGCAGTGCCCGCAGTCACAGGTCCCTCGCCGGTCACCCGCGCGATGCGGCTGCCGGGCGCAGTGGTGCCGCGCGTGACGGTCCGCAGCCGCATCGGCGCTGTGTGGGACACCGTCGCGGGCGGTCCCGAGACATGGATGCCGATCCTTCGGCTCGTGCTGTGCCTGGCCACCGGCGAGCTGGTCGTGGGCCTGAGCTCTGCCGAGCGTCCGTATTGGATCGTCATGACGATCGCGGTGACGCTCAAGCCCGACTACGGCAGCGTCTTCGCCCGCGCGGTGCAGCGCGGCGTGGGAACGGTCGTCGGGGTGCTGATCGGCAGCGCCCTGCTCGCGCTGTCTCCCGGTGCTGTCGTGCCGCTGGTGGGGATCGCGGTGTTCGCCGCGCTCGTGCCGTTCGCGCAGCGGCGCAACTACGGCCTGTTCACGACGTTTCTGACCCCCGTGATCGTGCTGCTGCTGGACCTGGGCGCCGGCGGCGGTTTCGAACTGGTGATCAGCCGGGTCGCCGACACGGCGATCGGGTGCGCGATCGTGCTGATCGTGGGTTATCTGCCGTGGCCCGACACCTGGCGCTCGCGGCTGCGGTTCGGCCCGCGCATCGCCCGGGCGGCCTCGGCGCTGGCCGCCTACATCCGCATCGGGTTGGGAGCGGCCCCCGGCACGCGCCAGGCAGTGCGCCGCGAAGCCTACCGGCAGCTCTCAGATCTGCGCACGGCGCTGCAGCAGGCGCTGAGCGAGCCGCCGCCGGTCAGCAGCACGGCGGCCGGGTGGTGGCCCGTGATCGTGACGCTCGAACGCGCCGTCGATGCGACCACCGCGATCATCGTGCAGCAGGGCGCCGACGAGGGGGAGGGCGCTGCCGCCGGCGATCCGCCTGCGATCGACCCCGTCGCCGTGGAGCAGCTGGCCCGTGCCGCCGAAGCGATCGGTGAGGCCGCCCGCGACCGTGGGGTCGCCGCCGCCCCGCCGCTGCCGCGCGACGTGCGGCTCGAGCCGCTGACCGCCGAACTGCGTGCGGGCCAGGCGGTGCTGCGGCATCTCACCCGCCCGCCGGAGTGAGCTCAGCACCCGCCCGCCGGAGTGAGCTCAGCGCGCTCCGACGAGCTGCTGCAGGTGCTCGTGCATGTCGGCCATGCCGTCGTTGCGGATGCGGGGATCGGTCGAATCTCCCGTGCGGACCACATCGTCGAGGTAGCGACGATCGGCGTTCAGTCGCCGGCGGGCATCGGTGCCGACGGTGCCGTGACCGGGGATGACGAGCTCAGCCTGCGCCGCGAACGGGGCGAGCACATCGAGCGCCGCGAGGTAAGACGCGAGGTCGTCGGGAAAGAACGGCAGCGGCAGCTCGATGTCGCTGAGCATGTCGCCGGCGATCAGCACCCGCTGACGGGGCAGCCACAGGGCGGTGTGCCCGGGCGCGTGGCCGTCGTGCACGATCAGCTCGATCTCGAACCCCGCAGGGATGGAGTCGTCGGGCAGCACGTCGGTCACTGCACCTATCCGCCCCATCAGCTCGACGAGGTCGGGCGGAAAGCCTGCGCCGAGCGCGTCGACCAACCCGTCTCGTTCCGTGCGCGCGAGTTCTGCCGTGCGCGGCGAGGCCCACCGTGGGGCTGCGGCCCAGCGCGGGTGCCACAGCAGGTGATCGTGATGCGCGTGGGTGCTGAAACCGCCGATGACGGTCAGGTCGCGGGCGTCCAGCTCGTCGGCGATGTGCTCGAGCTCGTCAGGCTGCCAGCCCGGATCGACCAGCAGCGCGTGGGTCCGGTCTGCGAGCACCGTCGAGTTGGTCAGCATCCGACGGCTCGTGAAGACGGTGATGCCGGGCGCGATCTCTCGCGCGGTGTTCGATGTCATGGTCGCTCCGTGCCGGGGTGCGCTCAGCGGACGGGGACCGGACCGGCAAGTGCGAGCAGCCCCGCGATCGCTGTGTCGACGGTGCGTTCGGCGGCCGACTGCACGGTTGCCTCGGGCAGCTGCCGCAGAGGCCCGCGCAACCACAGGCGCGCGAATCCGTGCACGGCCGACCAGCACGGCCACTCGGCACCGATGCGGTCTTCGGCCGAGAGATCGCCATCGACGACCAGGGCGTCCAGCGCAGCGGTGAGGGCGATCAGTGGTGAGGGCAAGGGGGTGGGAGGCGCAGACGCTGCGGCAGTGGATGCTGCGGGGAGGGCCGTGATCGTCGCGAACGCGGTCTCGAACCAGCCGGGCTCTTCCCGGGCGAAGGCGATGTAGCCGAGACCCACCGCGCGCAGCCGGTCGCGGCCGGTCGCAGCATCCGGCTCGAACGCGCTCATGCGCTCGGCCATCGCGTCGCGGATCCGTTCGCTGACCGCGGTGGCCAGCGCGTCGCGGTCGGAGAAGTGCCGGTAGGCGGCGCTCGCTGAGACACCCACCTGCCGTGTGGCATCCCTCAGCGTCAGCGCGTTCTCGCCGCCCGTGCGGGCCAGCTCGAGCGCGGCATCGATGAGTGCCTCACGCAGATTTCCGTGGTGATAGTGATCACTCACTGGCTCCGGCATCCATCCCCCTTGACTCTTGACCCGCGCCGCGAAATGTGTACGCTGTCAACATACCATGTGAACGTCGTCAACATGATTTTGGAGGACCTCATGGCCACTGCATTGCCTCCCGTCGTCGACACCGAGACCTGGCGTGCCCAGCTTGCCGCCCTGCGCGTGCGCGAGAAGGCCGCCACGCGCGAGCTCGACGCGATCGCCGCCCAGCGCCGGCGGCTGCCGATGGTCAAGCTTCCCGACTATGTGCTCGAGGGGGAGGACGGTCCGGTGCGCCTGGCCGACATCTTCGAGGGCAGGTCGCAGCTGATCACCTACCACCACATGTGGGAGGCCGGTGCCGAATGGCAGTGCGGCGGGTGCACGGGGTTCACTGCTCAGTACACGCGGCTCGAGTTCTTGGACAACTACGACGCGCGGTTCGTCGTGGTCACGCAGGGCGAGATCGGCGAGGCGCTGGCGTACCGCGACAAGACCGGCAATCGCATGCAGTGGTATTCGACGTACGGCAGCACGTTCGGCGCCGACATGGATGCTCCCGCCGACGGCGGCGGCTTCGCCGTGAACGTGTTCCTGCGCGACGGCGACGACGTCTACCGCACGTGGCACACGAACGGGCGCGGCACCGAGATCCTCACCCACACGTTCCCGATGATCGACATCCTGCCGTACGGACGCCGCGAGGAGTGGCAGGACGTTCCCGACGGCTGGCCGCAGGACGGTCCCGCCGGCGCCGGCTGGGGCACGGCGCAGGATGTCGCCCTCGCCTACGGTCCCGGCTCGGGGCATCAGGACTGACCGGCCGACCTGCTGGCCGGCCGACTGTCGCCGCGGCGGGCCCGCCGAACGCGCCCCGGGGAGGATCTGCCTAATGTGGAGACATGCAGACCACCCCGGGGCCGCTCGATGACGCCGCGATCCCCGCGTACCTTCGCGCCCTCGATGTGCCGGGCATCGCCGACGTGCACGTGCATTTCATGCCGCAGAACGTGCTCGACAAGGTCTGGGCGTTCTTCGATCGGATCGGCGACGATGACGGCCGTGCGTCGTGGGGCATCGCCTACCGCACCGCAGAACCCGAGCGCGTCGCGACCCTCGAGCGGCTGGGCGTGATCGCCTATCCGACCCTGAACTACGCCCACCGCCCGGGCATGGCCGCGTGGCTGAACGCCTACTCGCACGACTTCGCCGACGCCCACCCGCAGGCCGTGCCGTCGGGCACGTTCTACGCCGAGCCGTCCGCCACCGCCGATACCGAGGCCGCCCTGGCGTACGGTGCGCGGATCTTCAAGATCCACGTGCAGGTGGGGGAGTTCGCCCCGGACGATCCGATCCTCGACGGCGCGTGGTCGGCGCTCGAACGCGCGCGGGTGCCGGCGGTCGTCCACTGCGGCTCCGGTCCGCACCGCGGCAGGCACACCGGCCCGGAGCCGATCGCGGCGCTCTTGCGGCGGCATCCCGACCTGAGCCTGATCATCGCGCACGGTGGCATGCCCGAGTACGCGGCGTTCACCGACCTCGTCGAGCAGTACGCCGGGGTGTGCCTGGATACGACCATGGTCTGCACCGATTATGCGCGTGCCCTCGCGCCGGTTCCGGATGCGGTGCTCGCGCGCTGGCAGCGCCTGCCTGACAAGATCGTGCTGGGCACGGATTTTCCGAACATCCCCTACCCGTACGCGCACCAGATCAGGGTGCTGGCCGACCTCGGGTTCGGCGACGACTGGATGCGGGCGGTGCTGTGGCGCAACGGTGCGCGGCTCATGCGCGTGCCGGCGCCGTGATCGGCAGAGCACACGCGCGATCCGCGCCCGGCGATCTGGGCCACCGATCCGCGCCCGACGCGTCGAATCGACGGGAGGATGGACACATGGGAATGACCGCTCTTGAGAATGTGGATGCACTCGTGGCCGTCGAGCCGGGCCAGCGTACGGCGCAGCTGGCGCTGTCGGCAGACGGGGCACGGGTCGTCGTCTTCGCCTTCGACACCGGCGCTGAGCTGACCGAGCACAGCGCACCCGGCCCGATTCTGGTCCAGGCACTCGAAGGGCGCCTGGAGTTCACGGCCGAGGACGTCACGAAAGAGCTGGTGCCCGGCGGTCTGCTGCACCTGGATGCGCGCATTCCCCATTCGGTGCGGGCGCTCGAACCGTCGAAGATGATGCTGACGATCATCCACTAGCGCCCCCCGTCGTGCACGGGTGCGCATTTGCCGAGCCTCGCACGGAGTGGTGAGATCGAATCATGGTGACCCAGCAGATCGTGGCCCCGCCCGCCCGGGCCGCGATATTCCTCGTGCTCACCATCGCTCCGGGTGGCCATGCGCGGGTGCGCGACGCGCTCACCGAGATCTCGGGGCTGTCACGATCGGTGTCGTTCCGCCGCGGCGAAGACGGGCTGAACTGCGTCGTCGGGATCGGCGCCGACGCGTGGGACCGGCTGTTCGACCGGCCCCGGCCCGCCCTCCTGCACCCGTTCGTTCCGCTGCGCGGCCCGCGGCATGCGGCCCCGGCCACGCCCGGCGACCTGCTCGTGCACCTGCGGGCGGCGCAGCTGGACGTGTGCTTCGAGTTGGCGCGACTGATCACCGACCGGCTGGGCTCGGCGGTGAGGGTGGTCGACGAGGTGCACGGCTTCCGCTACTTCGACGAGCGCGATCTGCTCGGCTTCGTCGACGGCACCGAGAATCCCGAGGGGGATGCTGCCACCGCGGCAGTGCTCATCGGCGACGAAGATCCCGCCTATGCGGGTGGCAGCTACGTCATCGTGCAGAAATACGTGCACGACCTGGCCGGTTGGGCGGCGCTGTCGGCCGAGGAGCAGGAGCGCGCGTTCGGTCGCACCAAGCTCGACGACGTCGAGATGTCCGATGACATCAAGCCCGACAACTCCCACATCGCGTTGACCGTGATCGAAGGCCCCGACGGCACCGAGCGGCAGATCCTGCGCGACAACATGCCGTTCGGCAGCATCGCGGCGGGGGAGTTCGGCACCTACTTCATCGGCTACGCCGCCGACGTGCGGGTGACCGAGCAGATGCTGCGCAACATGTTCCTCGGCACCGACGCCGCGGCATACGACCGCATCCTCGATTTCTCCACCGCGCTGACCGGGTCGCTCTACTTCGTGCCGACGATCGACTTGCTCGACGACCCGGCTTGGGGAGCCGCTGCGGACAGCCGGGCATCCGGCAGCCAGGAGTCCGGCAACGTTCAGGACGAAGCATCCATCGCCCCAGAGGGCAGCCTGCACATCGGCGGGCTGAAAGCACACTGATTCAGAAGGGCACGACATGGACAACCTGCATCGCGCACTCGCGCCGATCTCGGAGGCGGCTTGGGACCAGATCGCCGAAGAGGCGGACCGCACCTTCCGTGCACGCATCGCCGGGCGTCGGGTCGTGGATGTTCCGGATGCCGCGGGTCCGACGCTGTCGGCCGTGGGAACCGGGCACGTCTTGCCCATCGATGCGCCCGCAGCCGGGGTGCGGGCGCAGCGGCGCCAGGTGCTGCCGCTGGTGGAGCTGCGCGTGCCGTTCACGGTCACCCGTGCGGCCGTCGACGACGTGGAGCGGGGAGCGGAGGATTCGGACTGGCAGCCGGTGAAGGATGCCGCGGAGCAGCTGGCGACCGCGGAGGATCGGATCGTGTTCGCGGGTGCGGCCGGCATGACCGGCATGGGGCCGGCCGGCTCGAACGAGCACGTGGCCCTGCCCGCCGACGTGCAGGATATGCCGGCCGCCGTGGCCCACGCGCTGACGGCGCTGCGCATCGCCGGGGTCGCCGGCCCCTATGCGCTGCTGCTGTCCAGCGACCTGTACACAGCCGCGACCGAGTCGGTCGATCACGGCTACCCGGTGATCGGACACCTCGAGCGCATCGTCGGCGACGGCGGGAGCATCGTGTTCGCACCTGCCCTGACCGGGGCGCTGCTGGTGACGCTGCGCGGCGGCGACTACACGCTGCAGCTCGGTCAGGACGTCTCGATCGGGTACCTCTCGCACGACGAGGAGAGCGTGACGCTGTATCTGCAGGAGTCGCTGGCGTTCATGGTCAACACGTCCGAGGCGAGCGTCGTCATCGGCTGATCGAGCGCACCGCGGTGCCCGTGGCGCGGTCGTACGGCGTGCGGCCTGCACCGACGAACAGCGACACGATCCAGGCGATCGGCAGCAGGTACGCGGCCGCGGTGAGCACCCAGACCCACGCCGGCGGCTGCGCTTGGACCGAGGTGGCGACGATCTCATAGACCGCGGAGTGGCCGATCAGCCACGGCAGCGCGATCTTCAGCGCATTGCGGCCGAGGGCTCGCGCGAATCCGATGCGGGCGCCGGCGCTGTCTGTCACCCGCAGGTGAAGCGCCCGCTTGCCGATCGTCGCCGCATGCCGACTGGACTCGAGTCCGGCGAAAGCGAGCGTGACCGGCACGACGAGCACGATCGCCGAGAGAAGATTGCCCCACACGGTCGTCAGTGCGTGCAGGTCGCCGGTCAGGGAGAACGGCACCGCTACGGCAGCCAGGATGCCGGCCCACACGAGGATGAGGCACCAATCGATCACCCAGGCGGCCAGGCGCTTCCCAGGGTGGCGATGCGCGGTCATCGTTCTCCCGCGAAGTCATCGGCCGCCTGCGCGACCAGGGCCATCATCTCGGGGCCACCGTGGCCCTCGGACTCGACGATGTGCAATCGGCTGCCGGGCCACGCCCGGTGCAGACGCCAGGCGGCGACCGCAGGCCCGCTCACGTCGTGCCGGCCGTGGATGAGTACCCCGGGGATGCCCGCGAGCTCGCCCGCGCGGTCCAGGATCCGATCGGGGCCCGCGAGGAATCCGTCGTGCGCCCAGTAGTGGGTGACCAGCGTGGCGAACACCGCGCGGGTGGCGGCGTCCTCGTGCAGCGGCGTGGGGGACGGCGTCGCAGAGTGCAGAGGGTCCAGTGACACGTGCGTCGACTCCCAGGCATCCCACCCGTCCGCAGCGCGGGCGCGCGTCTCCGGGTCGGGATCGCGCAGCAGTCGCGCGTACGCCTCGACGACGCGCTCGCCGGCTCGGCGCACAGACGCAAACTGCTCCCACGCCTCGGGGAAGACGGCCCCGACGGTCTCGGTGATCCAGTCGACCTCTTCGCGACTGGTCGTGGTCACCGCGGCCACGATCACCTCGGTGACCCGGTCGGGATGGGCCAGCGCGTAGGCGAGGGCCAGGGTCGACCCCCACGACACGCCGTAGACCAGCCAGCGCTCGATGCCCAGGTGCTCGCGCACCGCCTCGATGTCGGCGATCAGCGCGCTCGTCGTGTTCTCGTCGAGATGCTCGAGGTCATCGATCACCAGCGGGCGACTACGCCCGCAGCCGCGCTGCTCGATGCCGACGATGCGGAACGCCGTCGGGTCGAACAGCCGGCGGTAGCCCCCGCGGCCGAGACCTCCGCCCGGACCGCCGTGCAGGTAGAGCGCCGGGCGACCCTCGGGATCGCCCGATTGCTCCCAATAGATCTCGGCGCCGCCGGGGCGGCGGATCCACCCGTGGGCGTGGGGCTCGATCGACGGATGCACGAACGCGAGCCTAGCGTCCCGCCGAGAGCGTATGGGTTCGCACACCGGACCGGAATATCCGCGCCGTCGACCGGATTGCACTGGGTATGGCAACGGTGGCACAAGCGATCACGATCACAGACGTCGGCACGGTCAAGAGGCTCGGTTTCGGGGCGATGCGCATCACCGGCCCCGGAGTGTGGGGAGAGCCGGCCGACCCCGACGCGGCGCACGAGGTGCTGCGCAAGGCGGTCGAGTGGGGCGTCGACTTCATCGACACGGCCGATTCGTACGGCCCCGAGGTCAGCGAGCGGCTCATCGCCGAGACGCTGCACCCCTATCCTGCGGGCCTGCACATCGCGACCAAGGCCGGGCAGGTTCGGCCCGGTCCGCACAAGTGGGTGCCGGTCGGTCGGCCCGAGTACCTGCGCCAGCAGCTCGAGATGAGCCTGCGGCGGCTCAAACTCGACACGATCGACCTGTTCCAGCTGCACCGTGTCGACCCCAAGGTCGACAGCGCCGACCAGTTCGGAGAGCTGGCGAAGTTCCAGAGCGAAGGAAAGGTGCGTGCGATCGGCCTGTCGGCGGTGACCGTCGAGCAGATCGAAGAGGCGGGCCGCTACTTCACGGTCGCCAGCGTGCAGAATCGCTACAACAACGCCGACCGCGCCTCGCAAGAGGTGCTCGATTACTGCACGGCCCACGGCATCCCGTTCATCCCCTACGCCCCACTGGACTCGGGCAAGCTCTTCTCGAGCACCGGAGCGGTGGATGCCGTCGCCGCGCGGCTGGGTGTCAGCACCTCGCAGGTGACCCTGGCGTGGCTGCTGCAGCTCTCGCCGATGACGCTGCCGATCCCCGGCACCTCGCGCGCTGACCACCTCGCCGACAACCTCAAGGCCGCCGACCTCACGCTGGACGCGGAAGCGGTCGCCGCCCTCGACGCGGTCGCCTGACCCGGACATTCGCCCCAGTCCGTCACCCCTGGCTACGCGGGCCGTCTCGGCCGTTCAGTCGTCACCTCTGACGGTATGCACCACCTGTGGGTGGTAGCAAGTGGCGACCGAATATCGGGGCCTCACGTTCAGTCGGCACTTGCGATTTGTGCTGCGCCGCGTGGTGACAAGTGACGACTCAACCGGAGGCCGTGGCGCGGCGCACCGCGTGGCCGAGATCGGGTCTTGACGTGTGGCGCAGGATGTGTACGCTGTTTACATGAGATGTGAACAGTGTACACATCAGGTGGTCGGATCATGATCACTGCAACACCGGTGCCCTCGCCGACGCACGTCGCCGCCCGCCCGTACAGCGGCATCGACAGCGGCATCGACGGTGGCCCGCTCGATTCGCGGATGCGGCTCGCCGACCGGTTCGCGCTGCGCGTGGGCCTCTGGCTGATACAGCGCGCCGAGCATCGCGTCCGGCGGCGCGCCGAGCGGGGAATCGTCAGACCGCACTCCGCAGTCCGCGAGGCGACGGCCCGAGAGCAGTACGAGTCCCTCCGGCAGCATGCTTACACGTCGATGCTCTACCACGGATGATCGGCCGCGCGGGGCGGCCGACCGAGAAGCCTGTCGTCAGGAGCGGTGCGCCGCGTAGTACTCCAGCAGCCCGCGGGTCGAGGCATCCTGCGCGGCCACCGCGTCTTCGTCTCCCTCGATCGCCGGAGCGATCTGCAGCGCGAGCTGCTTGCCGAGCTCAACGCCCCACTGATCGAACGAGTTGATGCCCCACACCGTGCCCTGCGTGAACGTGATGTGCTCGTACAGCGCGATGAGCTCGCCGAGCACCCGCGGCGTCAGCGCCGGCGCGAAGATCGACGTCGTCGGGCGGTTGCCGCTGAACGTGCGCGCAGCCACCAGGGGCCCGGTCGTCCCTTCGGCCTCGACCTCTTCGGCGGTCTTGCCGAACGCGAGCGCCTTGGTCTGCGCGAGGAAGTTGGCCAGGAACAGCCCGTGCACGTCACGGTCGCCGTCCTTGAGCGGGTAGGCGGGGTTGGCGAAGCCGATGAAGTCGGCCGGGATCAGCCGCGTGCCCTGGTGGATCAACTGATAGAACGCGTGCTGCCCGTTCGTGCCCGGCTCGCCCCAGAACACCTCGCCGGTGTCGGTGACCACCGGCGACCCGTCCCAGCGCACGGACTTGCCGTTGGATTCCATCGTCAACTGCTGCAGGTAGGCCGGGAACCGGTGCAGCAGCTGCGCATACGGCAGCACCGCGTGCGACTGGGCGCCCAGCAGGTTGTTGTACCAGACGTTGAGCAGGCCCATCAGCACCGGCACGTTGCGTTCGAGAGGAGTGGATGCCACGTGCTCGTCGATTGCGTGGAACCCCGCCAGCAGCTCCTCGAACACGTCGGGGCCGAGTGCGAGCTCAAGCGACAGTCCGATCGCCGAGTCGACCGAATACCGGCCGCCGACCCAGTCCCAGAACCCGAACGCGTTGTCGGTGTCGATGCCGAACGCGGCCACCTTGTCGAGCGCCGTCGAGACCGCGACGAAGTGGTGGGCCACGGCATCTTTCTTCTGCTGGTCGGACCCGTCGATCGCGCCCGCAGCCTGCAATCCTGACCACAGCCAGTCGCGGGCCAGCCGCGCGTTCGTGAGCGTCTCGAGCGTCGTGAACGTCTTGGATGCCACGATGAACAGCGTCGTCTCGGGGTCGAGGTCTGACGTGGTCTGGGCGAGGTCTGTGGGGTCGATGTTCGAGATGAACCGCGCCTCGATGCCGGCATCGGCATACGGCTTGAGGGCCTCGTAGACCATGACCGGGCCGAGATCCGATCCGCCGATGCCGATGTTGACCACGTGTGTGACCTTCTTGCCGGTCACGCCGTTCCACGAGCCCTCGCGCACCCGGTCGGCGAACGCGCGCATGCGGTCGAGCACCTCGTGGACGTCGTGATCGACGTCCTGTCCGTCGACCACCAGTTCGGCTGTGGCGCCGGCGGGTCGGCGCAGAGCCGTGTGCAGCACGGCACGGTCTTCGGTCGTATTGATGTGGACGCCGGAGAGCATCTGCGCGAAGCGCTCGCCGACCCCGGTCTGCTCGGCCAGGCGCACGAGCGAGGCGACGACCTGATCGGTGACGAGGTTCTTCGATAGGTCGACGTGCAGGTCGGCCGCGTCGAACGACAGCCGATCGGCGCGGTCCGGGTCGGTGGCGAACCAGCCGCGCAGGTCGGGCTTCAGCTGCGCCTTCTGCTGCAGCAGTTCGGCCCAGGCGGAGGTGGTCGTGGGATCGATCGGAGCGCTCATGGTTTCCACGCTAGTCGCCTCGCCCCTCGTGAGATCGTGCACGTCTGCTGTGTATCAGTCGCGCCGACCACGCCTCTTCGAGGACGAACTGCGCGCGTCGCGCGAAGCCGTTGCACCCGCCTCTGCTGGTTGAGCATCCCGCCGAACCTCAGCGCACCGCGCGGGCGGCGTTCGCGCGCAGCTCGTCGGCGTTCTGCCGCACGACGTACGCCGGCTGGTCGCGCTCGATGCGCCAGCTCTCGCTGAGCGGTCCGAGGTTGACCGCGTCGTAGCCGAGGTCCTCATACAGCGCCATGACCAGTGCTGCGGCGTCGTCGTGGTCGCTGGCCGTCGGCAGCGCGCGCCGGTTGGAGGTGCCCGCCGGTGACCCGTCGGTGAGGATCTGGCCCGAGCCGATCTGGTTGAACGCCTTGACGACCTTCGCCCCGGCGAGGTGGTCCTGCACCAGCTGAGAGGTGGTGGTCTGCTTGTCGTCGAGGGCCGCGATGTGGCCGTCGCGCTCCCAGTAGTAGTTGCAGGTGTCCAGCACGATCTTGCCCGCCAGGGGCTCTGCAGGGATGTCGGGCAACGCCTTCAGCGGAACCGTCACGATCGCCCAGTCCGCGGCCTCGGCAGCCTCGACCGCTGTGGCCGCCCGCGCCGTGCCGCCGAGTTCGCCCACAAGGTCGGCGAGCGTCGCGGGCCCGCGCGAGTTCGCGATGACGACGTCGTAGCCGCGGTCCACGAGCCCGCGTGCCAGAGTCGATCCGATGTGTCCTGCGCCGATGATTCCTACAGTGGTCATGTTCAGGACAACGTGAGGTGCCGCGACTCATTCCCTGTCGGCGTGTGAGGCGACCAGCAGGTACTTCTGGATCTTGCCCGTGGTCGTCATCGGCAGGTCCTCGACGGTGACGATCGTGATTCCGCGGGGAACCTTGAACGGCGCCAGATGTTTGCGGGTGTGGGTCAGCAGCACCCGCTCGTCGAGCTCGATGCCCTCGACCGGCACCACCCACGCCCAGCCGACCTCGCCGTAGCGCTCGTCGGGGACTCCGGCGACATACGCCTGGCTCACGCCGTCCGCCGCGCTGAGCACCTGTTCGACCTCGGACGGCGACACCAGTTCTCCACCGACCTTGAACAGCTCCTTGCTGCGACCGCGCAGGTGGATGTAGCCGTCGGCGTCGACGAACCCGAGATCGCCGGTGCGCAGCCAGCCGTCGGCGTCCACCGCCTGCGGCGCGCCTGATCCGACATAGCCGCGGGTCACCTGCGGACCCCGCACCACGAGCTCACCCTCGGCGCCGTCGGGCAGCGCGTGCCCGTCGAACGGGTCGACCGTGCGGTACTCGGCGAGCAGACCCGACGCGTCCACCGCCGCGCGGCCCCCCTTCTTGAATGCGCCCACGACCGCCGAGACGGTCTCGATGGCATCTCCGGGATGCGTGAGCGCAGTGGCGGCCGACACCTCGGTCTGCCCGTACCCCGTGAAGATCATCTGCGGGTTCAGGTCGGTCATCACCCGCTCCCACAGCCACACCGGAGCAGGCGCGGCGGCCGAGAAGACGGACTGCAGGCTCGACAGATCGACGTGCGTCTTGGCCGCCTGGTCGACCACGGCCACGGTCATGGTCGGCACGAACAGCACCTCGTTGATGCGGTGGCGCTCGATCTGCTCGAGGGTGGCGCGGGGGTTGAACACCTTCTGCGGCACGATCGCACCTCCGGCGAAGATCACCGCGAGCATCCCCTCGATGTACCCGAAGACGTGATACAGCGGCAGCGCGAATCCGATGCGCCATCCGTCGTCGAAGGCCCGGTGATAGGCCGAGCCGTACGCGCTGCGCAGCAGCATGTCGTGCGTCAGTTCGGCGCCCAGCGCATGGCCGGTCGTGCCCGACGTGAATACGATGTCGGCCACGTCGTCGGCCGCGATGCGGGCGGATGCCTCATCCACGGCGGCGAGGCCGCCTCGTCCACTCAGCGCGGGAGCGGTCACAGCGCCGCTGCGCCATCCATCCTCGACCAGCACGATGCGACGCAGCGAGGGCACCTCGGTGCTGTGCACCTCGCGCTCCCAGCCGCCGAACCGCTCATCGAACACGGCGAGGAAGTCCGTGGCCACCGACCGGTCGATGCTGATCAGCACCGACGCTTCGGCCTGTGCGAGCCGCTGCACGATCTCATCGCCGCGATAGGAGTAGTTCAGCGCGACCGCGATCGCTCCGGTCCGCGCGATCGCGAACTTCAGCACCGGATAGTCGATGCGGTTGTCGACGAGCATCGCGACCCGGTCGCCCGGGCGCACGCCGAGGTCGATGAGTCCGGCGGCCAGGCGCCGTGATCGGTCTGCGACCTGGGAATACGTCAGGGTCTCGGCGTCCGTGATCGCAAACGGTCGGTCGCCGAATCGCGCGGCAGCGTCGTCGAAGGCCGCAGACAGGGTACGTGGCGTCCAGGAGCCGAGCGACTGCTCGAGCGCGTCGCGGCGGCGCGCGACCTCTTCGGGTGAAATCGTGCTCATGCCCAGACGCTACCGTCCGGCGCGTCGCGTGGCCAGAGCGAGCGGCGGCAGGATGGAGCCATGACCACGATTCCCACAGTGCCCCTCAACGACGGCACCTCGCTGCCCGAACTGGGCTTCGGCACCTACCTGCTCAACGGAGATGAGGGGGTGGATGCCGTCGCTTCGGCGATCAGCGTCGGCTACCGGCTGCTGGACTCCGCGGTCAACTACGAGAACGAGTCCGAGGTCGGCGAGGCCGTGCGTCGCAGCGAGCTGGACCGCGACGACCTCATCGTCACGACCAAGGTGCCCGGCCGGGACCACGGATACGAACAGACGCTGGCCAGCGCCCGCGCATCGATCGGGCGGCTGGGACTGGATCGCATCGATCTGTACCTCATCCACTGGCCCAACCCGAGCCTCGACAAGTACCTCGAGACGTGGCGGGCGATGATCCGGCTGCGCGAGGAGGGCCTGGTCCGCTCGATCGGCGTCTCGAACTTCACCGAGCCGATGCTGACCCGGCTGATCGATGAGACCGGGGTCACTCCGGCGGTCAATCAGGTCGAGTTGCACCCGTATTACCCGCAGGCATCCCTGCGCGACTTCCACATCGCGCACGGCATCCGCACCGAGAGTTGGAGCCCGCTCGCGCGGCGCAGCGAGCTGTTGACCGAGCAGGCGGTGCAGGATGTCGCAGCCGCCCACGACGTGACGCCGACGCAGGTGGTGCTGCGCTGGCACATCCAGCTGAGGTCGACGCCGATTCCGAAGTCCGCGCATGCCGGCCGTCAGCGTGAGAATGCGGACGTGTTCGACTTCGCCCTCACCGATGCCGAGGTGGCGGCCCTGTCAGGGCTGGAGCGCGGCCGCGTGCGCCCCGACATGGATCCGAACACCCACGAGGAGATGTAGCGCCGCCGGGTCGGACGTGCACCGGAAAGGCGGCGGCGATAGCGTGGGGCGATGCGCACAACGCCGTTCGACTCCCTCGATCACTACCTCGCCATCCCCCGCGTCGAAGACCTGGCGCTTTCGCCCGACGGACGCCGCGCCGTCCTCGCGGTCGCGACGCTGAACGAAGAGGGCACCGGCTTCGACCGTGCGCTGTGGGAGGTGCCCGCCGACGGTGCCGACGGCCCCGCGCGCCGGCTCACCCGGTCGGCCAAGGGTGAATCCGCCCCCGCGTACACGGCGGACGGTGACGTGCTGTTCATCTCGGCGCGACCCGACGGCTCGGACGCCGACGACGAGCCGGGCCAGCTGTGGCTCCTGCCCGCGGGTGGGGGAGAGGCACGCCCGATCACCCGGCTCGCCGGCGGCGTCACGTCCATCGAGGCGGTGGCTGCAGCATCCGACGTCGTCGTCATCTCGGCCCCGCTGCTGCCGGCCGCCGACACCGTCGAAGACGACGCGCGCCTGCGGGCCGACCGCAAGAAGCACAAGGTGTCGGCGATCCTGCACGAGGGCTACCCGGTGCGGTTCTGGGACCACGACCTCGGCCCCGACGAGCCGCACCTGTTCGCCCTGCACGTGAGCGAGCTGACCGAGCAGGTGGGCATCGCGCGCACCGAGACCGACGGTGATGACGAGAAGGATGGCGCGGCCACCCCGTATCCGGAGTTCCTGCCCCGTCCGCATGACCTGACTCCGCACCCGGGTCGCACCGCCGACGCCTCGGGTGTCGCGATCACCCCCGACGGGGCGACCGTGGTCGCCGCTGTGCCGCATCCGGAGGGCCGCGATCAGCGCGCCCGCCTGGTCGCCATCGACGTGGCGACCGGCGCGCACACGGTGCTGCGCGATGAGCCCCGGGTCGACCAGGAGGCGCCCGCGATCAGCCGCGACGGCACGACGCTCGCCTGGGTACGCGCGGCCAAGGCCACGCCGGCAGGTCCCACCGATCAGGAGCTGTGGGCGGCCTCGATCGACGGGACCGGCGCTCGCCGCCTGGCCGAGACCTGGGACCGCTGGCCGACCGGCATCGACTTCGCCGCGGACGGCACGGCGCTCGTGGTCACCGCCGATCAGAACGGGCGCGGTCCCGTGTTCCGGGTTCCGCTGGACGGCTCGGCGCCCGAGCAGCTGGTGGACGACGACTTCACGTACACGCACGCGATCGTCGACCGTGCGACCGGCGACGTGGTCGCGCTGCGCACGAACTGGATGGCCCCATTGCACCCCGTGCGCCTGAGCGGTGCCGGGACACGTGCCGGCTCCGGCACCGCCTGGGCGCTGCCCCTGCCAGCGCCGCTGCCCGAGGTGCCCGCCACGATGGTCGAGGTGGAGACCACTGTCGCTGACGGCGCGCGAGTGCGCGGGTGGCTGCTGCTTCCCGAGGGAGCCTCGAAGGATGCCCCGGCCCCACTGCTGCTGTGGATTCACGGCGGTCCGCTGAACAGCTGGAACGGCTGGAGCTGGCGGTGGAACCCGCAGCTGCTGGTCGCCCGCGGGTATGCCGTGCTGCTGCCGGACCCGGCGCTGTCCACGGGCTACGGCCTGGAGTTCATCGCCCGCGGGTGGAACAGCTGGGGCGCGGCCCCCTACACCGACCTGATGGCAGTCACCGACGCGGTCGTCGCCCGCGATGACATCGACCAGACCCGCACGGCGGCCATGGGCGGTTCGTTCGGCGGCTACATGGCCAACTGGGTCGCCGGGCACACCGACCGGTTCCGCGCGATCGTCACGCACGCGAGCCTGTGGGCGCTCGACCAGTTCGCCGGCACCACCGACCACTCCGGCTACTGGCAGTCGATCTTCACGCCCGAGGCGATGATCGAGAACTCGCCGCATCGGTTCGTCGGCGACATCCGCACCCCGTTGCTCGTCGTGCACGGCGACCGTGACTACCGTGTGCCGATCGGGGAGGGCCTGCGCCTATGGTCCGAGCTCAACGAGCACTTCGCCGCCCAGGACGGCACGCTGCCGCACAAGTTCTTGTACTTCCCCGACGAGAACCATTGGGTCCTCAAGCCCCAGCACGCGGTCGTCTGGTATCAGACGGTGTTCGCGTTCCTCGACCAGCACGTGCTCGACCACGAGTGGGTGCGCCCCGACCGGATCGGCTGAGCCGGTTCAGCGTCGCTCGGGTCGAGCCGGCTCACGACCGCTCAGCGTGGTCCGCCAGACGGGCGAGCGCGCGCTGCAGACGTGACTCGAACGTCTGCGGTGACGCGGCCGTGAGCAGCGGGTGCAGGATCGAATACCGATCGCTGCGGCTGAGTGCGTCGAACGCCGCCTGCAGGTCGGGGGCCGCCGCCAGCGCGGCGACCAGCGCCTCGGGCGGCTCGGCGGTCGCCGATCCCGCATAGGCACGGTCCCAGCGCCCGTCGGCCTGCGCACGCTCGACTTCGAGCCGCCCGCGTTCGCGCAGGCGGCCCTCGGCTGTCAGCTGCGCGATGCGGGTCACGTTGCGCTGCGACCAGATGGATCCGTTCCGGCGCGGGGTGAACCGCTGCAGGAACGTCCGCTCGTCGCGCCCGCGGATGGGCCCGTCGATCCATCCGCTGCACAGCGCCTCTTCGAGCGCTTCGGCGTAGGTCAGCGACGTGGGTTCGGTCGTGCCCTTCTTCGCGAGCACGAGCCACACCCCGTCCGAGGCGGACTCGTGCTCATCGAGCCATCGCCGCCAGGCGGCGGCGTCGCGGGCAGTGAGTGCGTCGGGCGGTGGTGCCGTCACGATGTCGGCGCGTCGACGGTGATCATCCACGCGGTGCCGAATCGGTCGACGAGCATGCCGAACAGGCCGCCCCACGCCGGCGGTTCGAGCGGCATCGTGACCGTGCCGCCCTCGGCGAGGGCATCCCACGCGGCGCGCATCGCCGCCTCGTCGTCGCCGCCGAGCGAGACGGATACACCGGACTGGGGTGCGAACGGCACACTGTCGGGGGTGTCGGACCCCATCAGCACCAAGCCGTCGTCGGTGCGCAGTTCCGCGTGCATGACGTGATCGGCCTCGGCCTCGTCGTGCGGCATCTGCGGGAAGTCGGCGAACGTCGTGATCTGGAGCGAACCGCCCAGGACCGACTGGTAGAGGTTCATCGCCTCGCGTGCGCTGTCTTTGAACGAGAGATATGCGTTGAGTGTTCTCATCCCGCGAGTATGGAGCGTCCCTCCGACATTGTCTACGGCATCGCCTGCGGGCGGTCGGTCAGCGGTCCCGGTGATCTTCGGGGTGCAGCCGCGGCCCGCGGCGCGGCTCGCGCGGCCCGCTCATGCGCACGAGCCGGATGACCCGCTGCCGCTGGCCGGGCCACGCGGCCAGAAGCCGCAGCATCCCGTCGTCATCGGTTCTGGTTCCGGCCAGCGCGAAGCCGATCTCGTGGGCGAGATGGTAGTCGCCGACGCTGACCGCATCGGGGTCGCCGAGGGCTCGGGCACGGGTCTCGGCGGCGGTCCACCGTCCCACACCGGGCACGCTGGTCAGCACGGCATCACGCGCCGGCCCGTCGACTGCGTCGGTCAGTGCGCGCACGAGCGAACGCCCCCGCCGAGCGGCCTCGACGACGGCGCGCGACTGCGCGGGCTCGACGCCGGCACGATGCCACGCCCACGACGGGATGCGGCGCCAGTCGTCGATCGCCGGCGGGGCGAACAGCGGCCGCGGCGTCGGCCCGGGCGCGCGCTGGCCGAACCGGGTGACCAGGCGCCGCCAGGCGCCGAAGGCCTGGATGCCGGTGACCTTCTGCTCGAGGATCGCCCCCGCCAGCGCGTCGAAGACGAGGTCGGTGCGCCCCAGCCGCAGGCCCGGGTGCCGATGGTGGGCACCGGCGACGATGGGATGCCTCGTCGCGTCGAATCCGGTCGCGTCGTCGCGAGCGCCACACAGGGCGGGCACCTGCGCGAGCGCCCATTCGGCACCGGGGCCCCAGGCAGCCGCGCGGATGACGCCCGGCGCGACCTCGCGCAGCGCCGTCGTGGCGATGCCGTCGGGAGTGCGCGCCGCGTGCCAGATGACGGCTCCGTCGATCGTCATCGTCGGGTCGCCCCCGCCGCGCCGGTGGATCGCGACGGTGGCGTGCAGGTCGAGCGGGTGCGCGGGCCGGTACTCCGTCTCACGCGGTCGCACCGGACCCGTTTGCAGGTCATGCGCGGTGGTTGCCGATGCCGACGGGCGCGCGGTGCGCGGTGCGCGCTCGTCGGCCACCGGCATCTGCATGACTCCACGATAGGTGCGGTCCCTGACAACCCTGGCCGGGGCGCGCTCGGCCCGCGACGACTGCGGCCGTGTGCGCCGTGATCCCGCTCAGGCAGATGCGGTGGTGGGCGCCCATTCGGGCAAGTGGCGGGTGAGCGCCCACGCGGCCTGCGCGGCCATGCCGTCGGCGACCAGGAACTGCGGTTCGGCGACCGTTGTCGTGGGCAACGCGCGGCCGAGCGACGCCGCCGCGTCTGCGCCGCCGTCGACGACCTGCAGCCGTTGTACCAGCGCACCGGCATCGCGCAGCAGCTGTACTGCCGCGACGGCATCCGCTGCCGTCGGCGCCTGCGGCAGCGGTGCCTCGAGCAGGTACCGCCCGGTTGCATCGGCTCGGCAGCCGACCCGCGGGGCGCGGACCGGCTCGTCTGCGACTGCGCACATCACGGGCCGGTCACCCAGCAGCACGATCGCGTCGTCGGGTGCCGCGCTGCGCACACCGGCACCGAGCACGCCCGCACCGAGCACGCCCGCACCGCGCACACCGGCACCGAGCACGGCCGCCGCGCGGCGCGTGGCACCCACTCCGATCACCCGGGCCGTGCGGATCTGCAGCTCCGGCCATTTCGCCGCTTCACCGCCCCAGCCGTCGGGACGCATCACGCGCGGCTTGATCGCCGCATGGCCGAGCGCTGCGGCCACCAGCGTGTGCTCGTATTTGCCGGTGGTCGGGTTCCACCACCCGGTCGCGCTGGCTTCGGATCGGTCGGTGGCCAGCTCTTCCAGACGCGGGCCGTTCGGCCCCTGCGGTCCGAATCCGCGCAGCAGCCAGGTGAGCCAGTCGTGCGGCGTCAGCACGGCATCGACCCGAGCCGCGACATCCGGAGCCTGTTCGCGCAGCGCGCGCACGGCGGCGATCGGCGTGGCGGCATCCGGCAGCGCGCCGGTTCGATCGATCAGTGCGTCCGCGCCGATCTCATCGATCAGCGCCTGGGCCGCGCGGGCGGATGCGCCGGACGCCGAGCCGTCCGATTCGGAGGCGCCTCGGATCAGGCTGTCGGCGTGCACGATCTCGCCGGCGGAGTCGAGTGCGACCAGCCCCGTGTGCGCGGCCAGCGCGAACGCCGAGACGTCGCCGAACCCGCCGACGTCGATGATCGCGTCATGCAGCGCCTGCCACCACCCGGCCGGGTCGTCCGGTGTCACCATGCGCGCGCGTCCGCTGCGCACCCGGGCGCCCGAGGCGGCATCGCAGATCACGGCGAGGCAAGCGTCTCGCGTGACATCCAGCCCGGCGACCAGTGTCGCCTTCACCGTGTGTGGCGGACGCGCGGGTGCCGGCTGCTGCATTCCTCCAGGCTATGCCTGCGCCAGAGCCGGTCCGGCGCGGCGAGCGCGGTGAAGGCGACGGCGCTCAGAAGCGGTCGGGTGAGGGAGTGCCGTGGCCGTAGCGGATCACGACGTCGGCGTGCCGGTCGAACCGGTAGCCGACCCCGCGCACCGTGCGCACGACGTCTTCGTAGCGACCGAGCTTGGCCCGCAGACGCCGCACGTGCACGTCGATCGTGCGCTCGCCCGGCGCGTCCTTGTCGGCACCCGGCTGCCACAGCGACGAGACCAGCTCGCCGCGCTCGATGGTGCGGCCTTCGCGCAGCACGAGGTACTGCAGCAGCTCGAACTCCTTGAACGTGAGGGCGGCTGACTCGCCGTCGATGACGACGCGCTTGCGTGAGATGTCGACCACCACGCCACCGGGTGCGGTCTCTTCCTCTTCTTCGGGCTCGGGCTTGGTGCGTGCCACGGCGCTCGGCTCGTGCAGCGCGAGGCGCACCACGTCGACGTCGCGCCCGCCGGCACCCTGCGGTGCCAGGGCGACGGTCGCATAGGTCTCGGCCTCGGGTGCGACCTCTGCCAGTGTGCGCCGCAGCGCGTCGACGATGGTGCCGAGCGAGATGCCGGATGCCGCGGCCTTGATCTCGTCGAATCCGACATACAGGGCGAAGCCGCGGGGAGTGGTCCCCGGGGGCAGGTTGCGCTGGTGCTGCGGCGTGGTCGGGTGCGACGCCGGCGCGGGGCGATCGGTGACCAGGCGCAGCGTGGGGCGCGTCGTGGTCGAGGTGGTACTGGTCGTGGTGGGTCGCTCGAGGAGGGCGGTGTTCGACATGATGTGTAGTCCTTGACGGAAGGACCCGGGACCGGGGTCTGCCGGTGGCGGGTACGAGTGTGCTCTGAACGCGGCCAGAACAGGCCGCTGTGGCGAGGCATCATTGCGCAGGGTGCGACGAGGTGCTCGGGGGCTTCCAGCAGTATCGGCTTCGAGGTGGCGAAGCGACGTGTGCGAGCCCGGCGGGGGTTACCGATTCAGCGGCACATTCGACAACACATGACGACACACGCCGGCATCATGGTGCCGGAAATCCCGTTCGCCTCCCAGGCGGACAGAGAATGCGTGTCGTGAGTCATGAGGCTGATTATTGCCGAATGCGTCCCAATGAGTCAAATCGCACGGACGCCGCGCTGTTCGCGTGACGGAATATGACAGATTGCTCAATCCTGCGTCGTGCAACGCAGTTCCTGATCGGGTGAGACGGGGTCTCGGTCGCCGTTCTGCTCGCCGGCGCACGCGCGTGCCGGAAGGCGGCGGCCTCCGGGATGCCGCTGCCCGGCGCAATTGCGACCCCGCCGGTCCGCAGCTGGGTTAGCCTTGGCGCGTGAGTGAGATGCGCTTCGCGAACGAACCTGACGCTTCGCGCTACGCGCTGTATCGGGGCGACGACCTGGTCAGCGCGCTGACCTATCGCGACGACGGACGCACGGTCGCCTTGACGCGTGCGTACACCGTGCCGCCGTTCCGCGGCAACGGATACGCGGCCGTGGTCGTCGACCGCGCCGTGGCCGAGCTCGAGCACAGCGGTGATCGCACGGTGCAGCCGGTGTGCTGGTACGTCGCCGATTGGTTCGCCGCGCACCCCGAGCGTGCCGGCATCCTGGCCTCTCGCCCGCGTACCGCGGTCTGACGGACCGACCCGCCCGATCCGCCCGATCCGCCCGACGCGTCGGCTGGGCCGCATCCGGTGCGTCGCGGCCTGGCTGCCCGGCGATGTCGCGGGCTGCTCGTACCGTGGAGGCATGCGCATCCTGCACACCTCTGACTGGCACATCGGGCGGACGTTCCACGGCAACGCGACCCTCGTCGCGCTGCGTGTAGTGCTCGATGCGCTGGTGGCCGAGGTGCGCGATCGCGACGTCGACGTCGTCGTCGTCGCCGGCGATGTGTTCGACTCCGCAGCCCCCGCCGGGGACTGCTACACGCTGCTCACCGACATGCTCGTCGCCCTGCGCGAGACCGGTGCGCACGTGATCGTCACGAGCGGCAACCACGACTCGGCGGCGCGGCTCGGATTCCAGGCTCGGCTGCTGCGCGACGGCATCCACGTGCTGACCGATCCCGCCGAGCTTCAGACCCCGGTCACCATCGACGACGCGTACGGGCCGGTCCACTTCTACGGCATCCCCTATCTCGAACCCGCGCTGGTGCGCCGGCAGTGGCCGGGCGTGCGCTCCCAGGCCCAGGCGCTTGCCCGTGCGATGGAGCTCGTGCAGCTGGATGCCGCGGTGCGCGGCGGGCGTTCGGTCGTGGCCGCGCACTGCTTCGCCGCGGGCGTGGAGGCCACGCCCCACCTCGAGCGCGACATCCAGCAGGGCGGGCTCGACGTCGTGCCCCTCTCGGTGTTCGACGGGCCCGACTACGTGGCGCTGGGGCACATCCACGGGCGCAGCACACTCAGCGAGCGGGTCCGCTACGCCGGGGCGCCGCTGCACTACAGCTTCGGTGAGCGCGACAAGCCCCGCGGGGCCTGGCTCGTGGAGATGGATGCCGCGGGCTTGGCCGGCGTCGAATGGGTGGCGCTTCCCGTCCCCCGCGCGCTGGCGGTGATCGAAGGGCCGCTGGAAGACCTGCTCACCGATGCACGCTTCGCGCACGCCGAGGACGCGTGGGTCAGCGCTCGCTACACGGACTCGGCGGCGCAGGTCGATCCGATGCGCCGGCTGCAGCAGCGCTTCGCGCACTGCGCCGAGGTGCGGCATGGTCCGGCACAGGTCGCGGCTGCCGACACCAGGTCGTTCAGCGCGCGGGTGGCAGCGACCCGGTCCGATGCCGAGCTGGTCGACGCGTTCCTGGCCCACGTGCGCAACGGCGACGGCCTCGCCGACGATGAGATCGAGCTCGTGCGCGACGTGCTCGACGAGCACACGGTCGCCGAGGTGACCGCATGAAGCTGCATCGCCTTCAGATCGAAGGGTTCGGGCCGTTCCTGCAGCGCCAGACGGTCGATTTCGACGCCTTCGACGACGACGGCATCTTCCTCATCGCCGGTCGCACGGGTGCCGGCAAGTCCAGCATTCTCGATGGCGTCGGCTTCGCGCTGTACGGCGGCGTCCCCCGTTACGACGGTGGTGCCAAGCGTCTGCGCAGCGACCACTGCGGGCCCGAGGACCGCACCGAGGTCGTGCTGGAGTTCACGGTGGGCGATCGGCGCTGGCGCGTGACCCGCGCCCCCGAGTACGAGCGTCCGAAGAAGAACGGCAAGGGCACGACCATCGAAGACCACCGGGCTCTGGTCGAAGAGCTCGTCGACGGCGACTGGGTTGCGCGCGCGGCCAAGCCCCGCGAAGCGGCCGAACTTCTCGATGAGATCCTGGGGCTGAATCGCGAGCAGTTCCAGCAGGTGATCCTGCTCGCGCAGAACAGGTTCGCCCGGTTCCTTCTCGCCCGCAACGACGATCGTCAGGCGCTACTGCGCACGCTGTTCGGCTCGCGCCGCTATCAGGACTACGAGCGGGCGCTCGAGCAGCGCCGCAAAGACGCCGAAGACGCCGTGTCAGGCCGTCGGCGTGACGTCGAGGCGATCCTCGATGCGGCCGAGGCCACCGTCGCCGCCTACGGCTTCGGCGGGTCCGAGGCCCGAAGCGATGCATCGACCTCGGTCGACGGCAGCGCGGCGGGTGCGTCTGCGGCCGAGGCGGCGATGCCGTCCGTCGCCGATCGCATCGCGCAGCTGGACCGTGCCCGCGACCGCGGGCGCTACCAGGTCGAGGCGTTGCAGTCTGCACGCACCGAGGCCCTGCACACGCGCGACAGCGCGGTCACCGCACACGAAGAGCTGCGTCGCACACATGAGCGGGTCGCCGCCCGGCTCGGGGCGCGTGACGCACTGGCCGCGCTCGAGGCGCGCGCCGACGAGATCGCCCAGGCCCGGCGCACGCTCGACGACGCGCGTCGGGCCGATGCGCTGCGGTCCGTGATCGAAGCCGCCGCGCGCGATGAGCAGTCCGCCGCTCGCCGAAGCCTCGCCGAAGACGACGCGCGCACGTTGTGGGCGGCCCACGGCGGTGCAGCCGTCGCCGACTCCGCCGCGCTGGAGACCCTCGTCGACGAGCTCACCGGATCGATCGCGGTGTGGCAGGCGGCGCTGGCCCACGAGCAGACGCTCGCGGCGCATCGCGCACAGCTCGAGGCCGCTGAGAAGGATGCCGCGGCCGCCGCGGCGCGGATCGGGGCGCTGGACGAGCAGCGTGCCGCCCTGCCCGGGCGGCGTGCGGAGCTTGACGCCGCGGTACGCACGCACGGCGATCTCGCCGCCACGCTCGAAGACGCCCGAGCCGCCGTCGACGATGCCGCCGGACGCCTGGCGGCTGCCCAAGACGCCCAGGCGTGCCAGGCTGCGATGCACGACGCCGAGAAGACGCAGCTGGCCGCTGACGATGCGGCGGCAGAGGCGGATGCGGCGGCCCGTGAGCTGTTGCGGCGCCGCGTGGCCGAGCGCGCCGGAGAGCTGGCGGCCGGGCTCGTCGACGACGAGCCGTGTCCGGTCTGCGGGTCACTCGCGCACCCGCACCCGGCCGAGCGCGCACCGCAGCCGGTCACCGACGACGAGCTCGAGCGCGCCGAATCGGAGAAGTCAGCGGCGCAGGACCGGGCCCGCGCGGCGGCCGAGGCGGCCTCGGCGGCGCGGGCAGCCCTGGCCGCCGCCGCAGGACGCGCCGCCGGTCTCGACGTGGCGTCGGCGCGCGCGGCTGCCGACGTCGCGACGGCGCGGTTCGAGGCGGCCGAGCGTGCCGTGCGGTTGCGCGACACTGCGCGAACAGCGCGTGCCGCACTGGACGACGAGGCAGACCTGGCCGAACGAGAAGTGGCCGACCTGCGGGCGCGCCGGAGTGAGTTGAGCGCGCAGGTGACGACGCTCGCCGAGCGGGTCCGCACCTCCGAGGCGGCGATCGATGCGGCCCGCGGCGATTTCGACAGCGTCGCCGACCGCATCGCGGATGGCGAGCGGCGGCGGCAGTCCGCCATCGACCTGCGCGCGGCCATCGATGCGGCCGCCACGGCCCGCGCCGCCGCGCGCGCCTCGCGTGAAGACCTCGACGCACGCGTTGCGGCATCCGCTTTCGCTGACGCAGCCGCGGCGCGCTCGGCGCTGCGTGACGAGGCCGTGCGCGACGAGCTGGAGAAGACGATCACCGAGCACGGCAACGCCGTCGAAGTGCAGCGCGCACGGCTGATGCAGCTCGAGATCGAACTGGCCGGCGCACCTGAGCCACTGCCCGGCCTGGCCGAAAGCGAGGCCGGCGTGGCCGCGGCGCGCGCGGCCGCCGACGCGGCGACCGCCGCCGCCGCCGGTGCCGCCCTCGCCGTGACGTCGCTGGACGAAGCCGCCGGCCGCGCAGGTCGGGCGCACGACGCCATCGCCGAGCTGGAGCAGCGTCGCCGCCTCATCGCCGGTGTCGCCAACGCGGTGGCAGGACGCAACGATCGCAAGATGGACCTCGAGACGTTCGTGCTGGCCGCCGAACTCGAGCAGATCGTCGCGGCGGCGAACCTGCGGCTGGAAGACATGTCATCGGGCCGCTATCGGCTGCGTCACACCGATGCGCTGGCTGCGCGCAACGCCGCCAGCGGGCTCGGACTCGAGGTGGTCGACGCCTTCACCGGCCAGGCGCGCCCCGCGCAGTCGCTCTCCGGCGGCGAGACGTTCCTGGCCTCACTCGCCCTCGCGCTCGGACTGGCCCAGGTGGTGACCGATCGGGCGGGCGGCATCCGGCTCGACACGCTATTCATCGATGAAGGCTTCGGATCGTTGGACCCCGAGACTCTCGACCTGGCGATGCGCACCCTGGACGAACTGCGTCAGGGCGGGCGCACGGTCGGCGTGATCAGCCACGTCGAGGCGATGAAGGAGCAGCTGCCCGCCCAATTGATCGTCGAAGCCGGAGCGCATGGGCCCAGCACGATCCGTCAAGGGGCCCTCGACCCGGCGTAGCACCCGGCGATCTGCGCGATCTGCACTCCGTCAGGGCCTGAGGTGGTCTTCCGCGGCCTTCAGCACGACATCGACCAGGCGCGTGGCCTGTGGCTTCGTGAACGCCCCGGGCTTCAGCGCCCTCAGCTGGTCGACCTGGTCGGCGACGGCGGCGTCGCCGCCCGAGCGATACGCCTCCAGCACGCTGTAGCCGATCAGTTTCAGGATGTCGTCGCTGTAGGCGCCGTCGATCTGGGCGTCAGTGGCATCCAGACGGATCTGCTTGACGATGTCGCGGATCTGCGGGCGGGCATCGGCCAGGAAGGCCTTCTCGCCGGCGGCCTGGGCGGCGGCTTCGGCAGCCGCCTGCTGCTCGGAGGTGTCGCTCACCTGCGCATCAGGGGCGGGCGCCACCGCAGCCGACTGTGCGCTCAGTCCGGTCCACGTTGCCACCACGAGGGCCACGACGAACACGATCCCGCCCAGCACCGCGACGATGACCCCGGTCACGCTCAGCCCCGTGCCGCCCTGGCGGCGACTGATCAGCGCGATGAGGCAGAGCACGAGCCCGACCAGCAGCAGCACGCCGGCCACGATCACCGCCGGCAATCCCAGTCCGGGCACGAACCCGCCGAACGCCGCGACCAGGCCCAGCACCGCGGCCACCAGCCCGAGCACGGCCAGCGCGCGCGGCCGCGCGGGCGGAACCGGTGGCACGAGCGGCTCGAGATCGGGGTGGGGTGAGATCACCCCGCGATACTACTGGCCGTCACCTGCGCACCTGCTCCACGTCAGTTCATCACGACGTCAACGCGTCACGACGTCAACGCGTCACGCGAGACCGGCTCGACGAGCATGCGCCGTCGCTCGCGCACCCAGACGCCCGCCCCCGCTCGGTGCTCGGCACGGGTCGAGAACCGGTAGCGGTATGCGACCACGCGCACCCACTGCGGGCGCTGCCCGTCGAACGGGTCGGACGCCAGCAGCCGCAGCGTCGGCCGGTCGGCCTCGAGCAGCCGCAGCAGCAGCACACGGAACCAGTCATCCAGCGCCCGCCCCAGCGGAAGAAACCACATCAGCCAGTCCAGACGCAGATGGTACGGCGCGAACTGTCCGGGCACGCGCGCCGGCGGCCCCGGCTTGCCTGTGAAGACGTACTCGGTCCAGGCCGCGGCATCCGGATTCTTCTCCAGCGTGCCCTCGATGACGTACTCCGTGCGCACGCGGGTCACCGTTCCGAACGCTCCGTACGCGTTGGCAAGCTGCCACCGGTTGAAGCTCGCGTTCATCAGCTGACGGTGCGCCACCAGATTGCGCGCCGGCCACCAGCTGAGCACGACATAGAGCACGAACACGACCGAGGTGACGACGATCCAATACCCGGGCACCCCGGCAGACCTGCCGCTGTCGGCCCGGATGCCGTAGCCTGCGAACGCGAGCACGATGGTCGCCCAGTTCAGCCACGCGAAGTTTCCGGTGATCACGAGCCACAGTTGGGTGGCGATGACGATGGATGCCGCGACCGCCCCGATGACCGCCGGCACAGGACCCGGCACCCAGAGGCCGACGACCGGGGCGAACAGGAACCACGGAACGATGAGCTGGGCGACATGGTTGCCGAGCACTTCGCCCTTGTGGAACCAGCGGGGGAGCAGATGCGCCTGCCGACTGAGCGGCCCCGGCATCGGCTGCGTCTCATGGTGGAAGGTCAGCGCGGTCAGGTCGCGCCATTCGCGTCCGCCGCGGATCTTGATCATGCCGGCACCGAACTCCAGCCGGAACACGAGCCACCAGAACAGCACGATCACCACGGTCGTCGGCGGCTGGTCATTCGACCCGAGGAAGGCCGCCAAGAACCCGGACTCCAGCAGCAGCATCTCCCACCCGAAGCCGTAGAAGGTCTGACCGACCGAGACGATCGACATGTAGCCGACCCACACGGCGAGAAAGCACAGCGCCGGCACCCACGGCGGACCGAGCTGGGGCAGACCCAGCACGAGGGATGCGGCCACGACGATCCCGGCGATGCACAGCACCCGCAGACGTCGGTCGGTGTAGCCCGTCCATCGGAACAGTGTCGGACGCAGCATCCCGGCCGCGCGCGAGGACGAGCGTGCCCAGGCCAGCAGCCGCGGCACCGGCAGCAGGCCGTGCTCGCCCAGCAACGCCGGGAACTGGTTCAGGCTGGAGACGAACGCGATCACATACAGCGCCGCGATGCCGCGCTGCAGCACCTCGCGGGCGAACCCGAAATCGACCGCCGCGAACCCGTCCACGGTCTCACCCGAACAGATCCGCCAGCTCGGCCGGGGTCCCCGCATCGCGCAGCGCCAGGTGGGCGGCATGCCATCCGGGCATCCCGTGCACGCCCGGTCCGGGCGGGGTCGCCGCCGAGGCGAGGTACACCCCGCGCATCGGTGTGCGCCACGGCGTGGGGGAGGTCACCGGACGACGGAACGCCTGGGCCATCGTGAACGCGCCGCCCAGGATGTCGCCGCCGACGTCGGCGGGATTGAACGATTCGCGTGCGGCCGCGGTCATGACGTGGGTGGCGATGACCCGGTCGCGCACGCCGGGCGCGAACCGTTCCAGCTGGTCGAGCACCGGCGCGGTGGGATCCAGCGTCGAGCCTGCCGGCACGTGGATGTACGCCCACAGCGTGTGAGCGCCCTTCGGCGCGCGCGTGTCGTCGAGGACGCTGGGCTGCACGACCAGGACGTAGGGGCGATCCGAGGCACGACCCGACGCGACGGCGTTCTCGCTCGCCTCGATCTCGGCCTGCGTGCCGCCCAGGTGCACGGTCGGTGAGGCCGCGACATCCGGATTCGTCCACGGCACCGGCCCGCTCAGCGCAAGATCGACCTTGGCCGCCGCCGCCCCGTAGCGGTACCGGCGCACGGCGCTGGCATAGCGGCGCGGCACGTCGGGCAGGGTGAGCGCCAGGCGCGGGGCGGTGTCCAGCAGCAGCAGGTCGCCGCCGGCGGGGTCGCCCCAGTCGAGCATCGACAGGTCCCGCACCCGGTGGCCGGCGTCGACGGTTCCGCCGTGCGCGTGCAGATCGGCCAGCAGCGCGGCCGCGATCGCGTCCGAGCCCCCGCGCGGATACGCCCATCCCGTCGAGTGCGCGTGCGCGAGCAGGTACAGCGCCGAGGCCGTGGCCGCCAGCGACGGCAGCGCGGTGTTCGCATGCGCCACAACGCCGGTGAACAGTGCCGCGGCCCGATCGGTGGTGAAGGAGGGGAACAGCGACCGGCCTGCGCGCGTGCCCAGCTGCAGCATGCGTGCGGCCAAGCGGGTGGCCACGAGAGGATGCCGAGGCACCCGCAGCAGCTGCCCCCCGGTGAACTCGGCCACCTCGTCGAGATGGCGGTTCAGCGGGCGCACGGCGGCGCGCCAGGCGCGGCCGTCCGGTCCGAGCCCCTCCACTGTGCGGTCCAGGTCCCGCCAGGCGATCGCCGCACGACCGTCGTCGAGGGGGTGGGCGAACGAGGCGTCCGGCACGATCCAGTCGATGCGGTCCAGTCCGAATGCGCGGAAGAACGGTGAGCTCAGCGCCGCCGGGTGCACGGCAGAGCACACGTCGTGGCGGAACCCCGGCTCGGTCAGCGCCAGCGTGCGCACGCCGCCGCCGGGGATGTCGGATGCCTCGACCACCCGCACCTCGTACCCGGCGCGGGCAAGGCTGACGGCGGCGGCCAGGCCGTTCGGCCCGCTGCCGACGATCGTCGCGCGTCGTGCCATGCGCCCAGTCTCGCACCGATGGCGGCCGTCGCCAGAGCACACTCACAGCGCGTTGATAGCCGCTCGACGCATGTTCGCCGCACGTTCGCCGCAGAACGCGCCATGATGGGATCACAGGATCGACCCGGGGAGGTTGCCATGGAGACGAAGGAACTTGCGGCGCCCAGCGGCATCACCGCGCGGATGGGCTGGGCGCCGGGCTCGTCGCCGACGGAGCGCATCCGGAGCCTTGCGAAGGACGCGCTCGCCGATCGACTCGACGTGGACCGCGACAACATCAATGTCGATCGCGTGGCGGTATCGCGGTTCGGTCACAATACGACGCTGCTGCCGTTCATCGGCTCACGCGAGCTGCCGGTGGTCGTGCGCACGGCCAGCGGCCGCATCGGGTCGGTCGTCGCCGTCACCGAACCCGACCGCCTCGTGGGCTTGGACATCCGCAGCCGCACGCACAACGAGGCGCTGCTGCACGAGATCCGCGCCCACTCGCATCTGTGGGGCGACAGCATGTGGGAGACCGCGAGCGACGAGAGCCTGCTGCTGCACTGGTCGCGCGTGCAGGCAGTGCGCCAGGCCGACCCCCGCGGGGTCGAGAACCGGCCCGAGCACGTCCGGCTGGATCCGCCGTTCGCGAAGGCGTGGACGCAGGACGGCAAAGACGCCTATCGGCTGTTCGACCTGTCGAACCAGGGGTTCATCGTCACTCTCGCCATCGGCGAGCCCGCCGTCGCACGGGTCTGACCGCGGCGGTCTGTCCCGACTGGTCGGGGTTGGTCCGTGCCGCCTCGGGCCGGCGCGGCGGCAGTGGGCAGGAGTGCGGCAGCGCTGGGCCGGGCTGGGCGGCGCTGGGCGGCGCTGGGCAGTACGGAGCGGTCGGGCTGTGCCCCATCGCGGCGACGCGCGTGAACCCGTGCCGGTAGGCATGGGCTGGGTGCGCAGGCAGGGTGCGCAGGCAGGGTGCGCAGGCCGCGTGCGCAGGCACGGGGCGCAGGGATGTCGGATGCCGCGGCTAGGGTCGGAGCGAAAGGGGAGGCATGCGATACATCGAGGGTGAAGCCCGCATCGTCTGGAGCGCGAGCGACGTGAAGGCCGCCGCCGAGTGCGAGTTCGCGTGGCTGCGCGCGATCGACGCGAAGGCCGGCCGCATCGCGGCGGTGGACGACCCCGAAGATGCCACTCTCGCCCGGGCCGGCCTGCTCGGCACCGAGCACGAGCGGCGGGTGCTCGCGGCGTACCGCGCGCAGTATGCCGCCGCCGTCGTCGAGATCCCCGAGACCAGATCCAGCGACGCCGAGCAGATGCAGGATGCCGTGGCCCGCACACGTGCGGCACTGGACGATCCGACGGTCCAGGTCGTCTACCAGGCGACGTTCGCGACCGATGAGTTCGTCGGCTTCGCCGACTTCCTCGTGCGCGATGACGACGGCAGCTGGATCGTGCAGGACTCCAAGCTCGCACGCCACGCACGGGTGACCGCGCTCATGCAGTTGGCGGCATATGCCGACCAGCTCGATCTGCTGGGCGTGCCGCGTGCCGCACGCGTCGAGCTGCTGCTGGGCGATGGCACGACCAGCGTGCACCAGGTCGACGACCTCATGCCGGTCTTCCGACTGCGGCGCGAGCGCCTGCGCGCGCTGGTGGCGGACCGCCGGCTGGAGCGGCCCGACGAGCCGCCGATCGCGTGGGGTGATGCCCGTGGCGAGCTCGGCGTCGTGGCGTGCGGTCGCTGCGCCACGTGCGACCTCGAGGTCATGGCGCACCGTGACCTGCTGCTGGTGGCCGGGATGCGTCCGGTCCAGCGCGAGCGGCTGCGCGGTGCCGGCATCGACACGATCGATGCGCTGGCGGCGGCATCCACCCCGCCCGAACGCATGAGCGCAGAGACGTTCGCGAACCTGCGCACGCAGGCCCGGCTGCAGCTTCAGAGTCCGGCCGGCACTCCCGTCGCCGTCGCCGGGACGGCGGCTCCCGCGATCCCCACCTACGAGGTCGTCTTCCCCAAGGCGCTGGGGGCACTGCCGCGTCCCGATCAGGGTGACATCTTCTTCGACTTCGAGGGCGACCCGCTCTACACCGAGGGCCCGGCCCGCGACTGGGGCATCGACTACCTGTTCGGCTGGGTCGACCTGCGCGAGGAGTACTCGGCGCTGTGGGCGCACACGTTCGCCGACGAGAAGGCCGCGCTCGAGCGCTTCGTCGAGATCGTGGCGACGCTGCGCCGCGCGCACCCGGGCATGCACATCTACCACTACGCGCCGTATGAGACCGCGCATCTGCTCGCGATGGCCGCGCGACACGGAGTGTGCGAGGCCGAGGTCGACACGCTGCTGCGCGAAGGGGTGTTCGTGGACCTGTATCCGATCGTGCGGCGGGCGCTGAAGGTCGGGTCGCGCTCGTACTCCATCAAGAAGCTCGAGCCGCTGTACATGGGGGAAGAGGTGCGCACCAGCGACGTGCAGCGCGGTGACGACTCGATCGTCAAGTACGTGCAGGCGCGGGCACTCGGCGACGCGGGGCAGGATGCCCAGGCACAGGAGGTGCTCGACGACCTTGCCGACTACAACCGCTACGACTGCGTGTCGACCCGCCGCCTGCGGGACTGGCTCGTCGATCGCGCCCGCGAGGTGGGGCTGGTCCCCTCCCGCGATGTGGAGCCGGTCGAGGTGGCGTACGAGCCCGCGCCGCAGGCCGATGCGTTGAGGGTGCTGGCCGTGGCGGCCGAAGCCGCTGGGGTGCCCGAAACCGACGTCCGCGCGCTGCGACTGGGTGCGGCGGCGATCGACTACTACCCGCGTGAGGCGAAGTCGTTCTGGTTCGCGCACTTCCTGCGCCTGCGTGAACCGGTCTCGGTGTGGGAGACCACGCGCGACGTGGTCGTGATCGACGCCGACCGCAGCGCGGTGACCGAGCAGTGGCATCCTGGACCGCGGTCCATCCGGCGCGTGGTGCGGCTGCGCGGCGAACTGGCCCCGGGCACCAGGCTCAGCGAAGGCTCACGCCCGTATGCCGTGTATGCGACGCCGTCGCCGTTCCCCGCGGCGGTCATGCCGCGCTGGGTGCATGTGGCGCGCGAGGTCGAGGTGCTCGAGGTGCTCGACGACGGCGCGATCGTGGCCGAGACCGCGGTGGACGGACAGACCTGGAGCGAGCTTCCCGTCGCCCTGGCCCCGTCGGCGCCGCCGCGCGCGGGCAATCAGCAGACCGCGATCGAGCAGTGGGCCGATGCCGTGGCTGCGGCCTCACCCGACTTCCCCGCCGATGCGGCTACCGACATCCTGCGCCGCCGCCCGCCGCGGCTGCGCGGGGGCGCCACCGGACTCGACACGAGCGCGCGCACAGCAGACCGCGTCGCGGGGATCACCGAGGCGCTGCGGGACGTGGATCGCAGCTACGTGGCTGTGCAGGGGCCCCCGGGCACCGGCAAGACGTTCGTCGGGTCGCATGTCATCGCCCGACTGGTGCGCGAGCAGCGGTGGAAGATCGGCGTGGTCGCGCAGTCGCACGCCGTGGTCGAGCACATGCTCGATCAGGTCGTGGCCGCGGGCGTGCCGGCAGAGCTCGTCGCCAAGGCCCGCAAGAGCGGTGATGACGCAGAGGTATCGTTCACGGCGATCCCCAAGAACGGACTGGCCCGCTTCGCCGAGGACCACGCCGAGACCGGCTTCGTCGCCGGCGGCACCGCGTGGGACTTCAGCCACCCGGGGCGGGTCGTGCGCGGCTCGCTCGATCTGCTCGTGGTCGACGAGGCGGGCCAGTTCTCGCTCGCCTCGACGGTGGCGGTCGCCGCGGCCGCGCAGCGGCTGCTGCTGCTGGGCGATCCGCAGCAGCTGCCCCAGGTGAGCCAGGGCATCCACCCCGAACCGGTGGACGCCTCGGCGCTCGGCTGGGTCATGGACGAGGCATCCGTCATCCCGCCCGCGTACGGCTTCTTCCTCGACCGGTCCTGGCGCATGCACCCCGCGGTGGCGGCCTCCGTCTCGCAGCTGTCCTATGCCGGCGAGCTCGCGTCGCAGCCGGGCACCGATGAGCGCGCGATCGCGGGCGTCGAACCGGGGGTGCATCCGGTCGCCGTGCGCCATCACGGCAATGCCACGTCATCCGATGAAGAGGCCGCCGAGGTCGTGCGCGTCGTGCGCGACCTGCTCGGCCGCGAGCTGTCGGCGTCGCCGACGCTGGACGGGCAGGATGCCGCGGCCCGCGCGCTGACGCAGTCGGACATCATCGTCGTCACCCCCTACAACGCGCAGCAGGTCGTCGTCGAACGGGCGCTGGCCGATGCCGGGTTCGGCGAGGTTCCGGTGGGGACCGTCGACAAGTTCCAGGGGCAGGAGGCCGCCGTCTCGATCGTGTCGCTGGCCGCATCCAGCGGCAGGGACGCGCCGCGCGGGCTGGAATTCCTGCTGCTGCAGAACCGGCTGAACGTCGCGATCTCGCGCGCAAAGGTCGCCGCCTACCTCGTGTATGCGCCGGGGCTTCTCGACGACCTGCCCCACACCCCCGACGGCGTCGTGCGTCTGAGCGCGTTCGCGCGCCTGGTCGGCATCCGCTGACCGGCGCGGGACATCGGGCATCGGCGAGGCGCGCCTGACACGTAGACTCGGCCCATGAGCGACGACCTGCCCCAGCAGTTCGAGATCGATCTGCCTCCCGAGATCATCCCGGGCAACTATGCAGACTTCGCGAACGTCTGGCACACCCCGACGGTGTTCGTCATGGACTTCGTGACGCTGGCCCAGCCGCCGCGCGAAGACACGAACGCCGACACGGGCGAGCGCATCGCCATCGTGCCGGCACGGGTGGTCAGCCGCATCCGGATCCCACCGGAGCAGGTGTTCGAGCTGGCCAAGGCGCTCACGCAGCAGCTGGAGTTCTGGGAGCAAGAGACCGGCAAGCGCTCTCCGTCCTGACGGTCGGCTGCCGGCGCCCGGTTCGCGAAACGCCGGTCAGACCGTGCCGTAGAGGCGATCGCCCGCGTCGCCCAGGCCCGGCACGATGTAGCCGCGTTCGTTGAGGCGCTCGTCGCGCGCACCGAGCACGAGCGTCACGTCGCGGTCACCGACCTGCTCATCGATCTTGGCGATGCCCTCGGGCGTGCCCAGCAGGCAGATGGCGGTGATGTCCTGCGCGCCGCGCTGGAAGAGGAAGTCGATCGCCGCCCCCAGCGACCCGCCGGTGGCCAGCATCGGATCCAGCACGAAGCACTGCCGGTCACTGAGGTCGGCGGGCAGCCGTTCGGCGTACGTCGTGGGCTGCAGGGTCTGCTCGTCGCGCACCATGCCCAGGAATCCGACCTCGGCGGTCGGCAGCAGCTTGACCATGCCCTCGAGCATCCCGAGCCCCGCGCGCAGGATCGGCACCACGAGCGGCCGCGGCTCGTCGATGCGCACTCCCATCGTGGTGGCCACGGGCGTCTCGATCTGCACCGGCGCCACCCGCACGCCGCGCGTCGCCTCGTAGGCGAGCAGGGTGACGAGCTCTTCGGTCAGCTGGCGGAACACCGGTGACGGAGTGCGCTGGTCACGCAGCACGGTCAGCTTGTGGGTGATCAGCGGATGGTCGGCGATGTGCACGCGCATGGATACAGATTACCGGCCGGCGCCCTACGCTCGAGACGTGGACACCGGCGGAGACTTCGACGACGCGATGCTGCACGCCCTCGCTCTGGCCCAGCAGGCGGGCGCGTCGGGCGACGTGCCGGTCGGGGCAGTCGTGTTGGATGCTGCGGGCCGGCTGATCGCGCAGGGCCGGAACGAGCGCGAGGCCACGGGAGATCCCACCGCGCACGCGGAGGTCGTCGCGCTGCGTGCGGCTGCGGCATCCTCGGGTTCGTGGAACCTCGAAGGCTGCACGCTGGTGGTCACACTGGAACCGTGTCTGATGTGCGCCGGTGCGATCCTGCAGGCGCGCGTCGGGCGCGTGGTGTTCGGTGCGTGGGATGAGAAGGCCGGCGCGGCCGGCTCCCTGTACGACGTGCTGCGGGATCGGCGCCTGCCGTACCGCGCGGAGGTCATCGGAGGCGTGCGCGAGGACGCCGCCACCGCTGTGCTGCGCGACTTCTTCGACCGGCGCCGCTGACCGGGTGGTCCAGCCGGCGCGTCTCGACTCGGTCGCGCTGCGCGCGGCCTCGCTCAACGGGCGGTGGTCACAGGTCGCGCAGGTGCGGCAGCACTTCGGCGCCCAGCAGTTCGAGGTGTGCGAGGTCGCGCAGATCCATCAGCTGGAAATACACGCGCTCAGCACCCAGGGCCTGCAGGCGCGCGACCTTCTCGACGACCTCGCCGGGCAGCCCCGCGATCACGTCGTCCGCGCGCACCGCACCGCCGTCGCGCCCGATCGCCTCGGCGCGACGCGAGAGTGCTGCTTCGTCGTCGCCGACGATGGTCGGCAGCGCGACAGACAGCTTCAGGGTCTCGGGGTCGCGTGCGGCCGCCTCGCACGCCGCGCGCACGCCGGCGAACTTCTCGGCGATGACGTCCTCGGGCTGGAACCCGATGTTGAACTCGCTCGCGAAGCGTGCGGCGATCGCCGGCGTGCGCGTCGGCCCGCCACCGCCCACGATCACCGGGACATGCGACTGCACGGGTTTGGGCAGGGCAGGCGCGTCGGCCAGCGTGTAGTGCCGTCCGGAGAAGGAATACCCGCCTTCGGCGGCCCACAGGCCGGTGATGATCTCGAGCTGTTCCTCCAGCATCCCGAATCGCTTCGCCGGGAACGGGATGCCGTAGGCGCGGTGCTCGGCTTCGAACCAGCCGGTGCCCAGTCCGAGCTCGACGCGGCCGCCGCTCATCGCGTCCACCTGCGCGGCCTGGATCGCAAGGATCGCGGGCTGGCGGTGGGTGGCAGAAGACACGAGCGTGCCCAGCCTGATGTGCGAGGTCTCCACCGCCAGGCCGGCCAGCGTCGTCCATGCGTCGGTGGGTCCGGGCAGCGGCGAACCCGCGCCCATGCGCATGTAGTGGTCGCTGCGGAAGTACCCGTCGAAGCCCAGACGTTCGGACGCCTGCGCGAATGCGCGTTGCTCGGCGTAGCTGAACCCCTGCTGCGGCTCGGTGAAGACACAGAACTCCATCAGTCCTCCGATTTCAGGATGAATGCCTCGGTCGGGGGAGCGGCATCGTCGCCGGGCCGGTAGACATCCGGTTCGACGTAGATCACCCGCGCGGCGGGCACCGCCGCGCGCACCCGCTGCTCGACCGCGTCGATGTCGCCGGCCACGGCCCGCAGCGTCCTGTCGCCGGCGAAGCCGAGCTTGGCGGCCACGAGCAGCTCGTCGGGGCCGAGGTACAGCGTCTTCAGGTGGATGACCTTCTCGATCCCGGGGCCGGATTCGATCGCGTCCACGATCGCGTCGTGGTCGCGCTTGTTGGCGCCTTCGCCGACCAGCAGGCTCTTGGTCTCGATCCCCAGAGTGATGGCCACCAGGATCAGCAGCGTGCCGATCATGAGTGTGCCGATCGCGTCGAACACCGGGTTGTGCGTGAGCCACGACAGCCCGACGCCCAGCAGCGCGAAGACCAGACCGGTCAGGGCTGCGACGTCCTCGAGCAGCACGACCGGCAGCTCCGGCGCCTTCGCGTGCCGGATGAACGCCGGCCACGACTCACCGCGCGCGCGGTGCGGTGCAGACTCGCGCACGGCGGTGCGCAGCGAGAACGACTCCAGGCAGATCGCGATGACCAGGACGAGGATCGGCACCCAGACGTTGGCCAGCTCGTGCGGATGGGTGAGCTTGTCCACTCCCTCGTAGATGGAGAACAGACCACCGACCGAGAACAGGATGATCGCCACGACGAATGCGTACACGTAGCGCTCGCGGCCGTACCCGAACGGGTGCTCCATGTCGGCGCGACGCTTGGCCTGCCGGCCGCCCCACAGCAGCAGCAGCTGGTTGCCGCTGTCGGCGACGGAGTGGATCGCTTCGGCCAGCATCGAGGCGGACCCCGAGAACAGCCATGCGATGAACTTCGCGACCGCGATGCCCAGATTCGCCAGGAACGCCGCGATGATCGCCTTGCCGCCGCCAGAAGAGCTCATGCGACGAGTCTAGAGAAAAGGCGGCGCGGGGCCTCAGTCCTCGGACTTGAGGATGATCGCCTCGGTCGGCGGTGCCGCCTCGTTGGCGGGCTTGATGTAGCCGATCGCCTGCAGCAGGGCGCGCCGGAACACTCCGGGCCGCTCGAGGTGCGGCGCGTGTCCGGCCCCCTCGATCTGGAGTTCGATGACGCCGCCGCCGGCGGCGCGGTACGCCTCGAGCACGTCGCGGGTCTGGCTGACCATCGGCTGCGGCGGTGCGACGTCGTCGCCGGGCCAGCCCGGGATGATGCCCATCTTGCCCAGCTGGTTGAGGTCGAACGACGACGCATCCGACACGATCGCGTCTGCCGTGCCGTGCACCCATAGGATCGGAGGCTTGACGACGATGTCGACGATGCTCGACACGTTGAAGTACTTCGGCGCCATCGTGTTCAGCACGCCGCGGCCACCGGGGGCGAACCCGGGCCAGGAGGTGCTGGTGACGCTGTCGCCCGGGTAGTTGTCCTCACCGGTCTTCGTGCTCAGCATCGAGGCGACCCACACGTCCTCCTGCGCTGTCGCGTACTCGGGCGAGACGTACGACGAGCGCAGGACCGAGCGCGGCGAGGTCGCGGCATCCGCCGATGTGTCACCGGCGGCGAGCCGGGCGACGAAGTCCGCGTTCGCGCCGCCGGCGCCGGTGCCGGCGTCGTCGGAGGTCAGCCGCGATCCGTCGCGGCGTGTGCCGCCGAATCCGTAGGGCGAGACCGGGGCCTGCAGCGTGAGGCTGCGCACGGGATGTTCGAGCGCGTACTGCATCACGACCCCGCCTCCCATCGACCAGCCCACCAGATGCACCGAGTTCAGGTGCAGCGCCGTCAGAGTGGCGCGCAGGTCGTCGGCGAAGTCGCGCAGACCGCGTGTCGCGTCGACCGGCGCGGTCTCGCTGTCGCCGAAGCCGCGCAGGTCCACGGCGATCGCGCGTAGGTCTCCGGGCAGGTCCTCCATGATCTCCTGCCAGAACAGCGACGACGACACATTCCCGTGCACGAACACGACCGTGCGCTCCTCGGGTGTCGCGGGGTCGTCGCCGCTGCGCTCGAGGATGTTCACCGCCAGACGCGGCGTCTTCACCATGCGTGCAACGATGCCGTCGAACAGGGTCATGGATCGGCCTCCTCAGCGTTCCCTTCCGACTATAACCGGGGCCCGTCGCCGAGGACCGTGCAGCCATAGGATGGCGGCATGCTCCCACCGATCGCGATCCTCGGCGCAGGCTCCATGGGCGGCGCCATTCTGCACGGACTCGTCGGCTCCGGCCGTGCCACGGGCCTGACCGTCACCAATCGCACCCGCGCGAAGGCGGCGAAGCTCGCCGCGGCACCCGGGGTGCGCAGCGTGGCCCTGGACGAGTCCCCGACGGGGAACGTGGATGCCGCAGCGGCGGCATCCATCGTCATCGTCGGGGTCAAGCCCCACATGGTGCCCGATCTGCTGGGTGAAATCGCGCCGGTGCTGCAGCCGGGCACGGTCGTGGTGAGCCTGGCCGCAGGGGTGACCATCGCGACGTACGAGCAGATCCTTCCGACGGGAACGCCCGTGCTGCGCTCGATGCCGAACACCCCCGCCCTCGTCGGCAAGGGTGTGACGGGGCTTTCGGCCGGAAGCGCCGTGGGCGACGCGGACCTCGCCGTCGTGCGGGAATTGTTCTCGACGGTCGGCGCGGTCATCGAGGTCCCCGAGTCGCAGATCGATGCCCTGTCGACGATCTCTGGGTCGGGGCCGGCGTACGTGTTCCTGCTCATCGAGAAGCTCACGGCCGCCGCCGTCCGCAAGGGCTTCTCGAGCGACGAGGCCCGGGCGATGGCCGAGGGCACGTTCATCGGCGCCGCGGCGCTGCTCGCGTCGAGCGGCGAGGACCCGGCCGAGCTGCGTCGGCGCGTGACGAGCCCTGCCGGCACGACCGAACGGGCCATCGCGGTGCTGCAGGACGCGGGCCTGGACGACGTGTTCGCCGCCGCGACCGACGCGGCCCTGGCCCGCGCCCGAGAACTGGCCGCCGTCGCCTGACCCGCTCCGCCCGGCGTCGCGCTCCGGCCCTCCGTCGTCGAAATCCGTGTGGTCGAAATCCGTGTGGTCGAAGTCATGTGACTTCGACGTCGACACATCGATTTGACGTCAATTCGGTGTGTCCTGGTCGAGAGCATATGATTTCGACGCCGTCCTGCCTCTCATGAAGGCACCAGGCGCCACTGTCGTACCCCAGTGCGGGGGCGTGAGCGGCACAGCTCAGCGCTCGAGCGAAGCGAACCGCTCGATATCGGAGTTGGTGCCCGAGACGATGATGAGGTCGTGGTCGGTGACCACGGTGTCCGCCTCGGCATAGCGGAACGGCCTGCCGGGGCTCTTGACCCCGACCACGGTGACATTGAACTTGGTGCGTACCCCGGACTGGTTCAGTCCGATGCCGCGGATGTACTTGGGCGGGTACATCTTGGCCAGCACGAAGTCGTCGTCGAACCGGATGAAATCCAGCATGCGGCCGCTGACCAGGTGCGCCACGCGCTCACCGGCTTCGCGCTCGGGGTAGATGACGTGATTCGCGCCCACGCGCGCGAGGATCTTGCCGTGCGACTGCGACACCGCCTTCGCCCAGATCTGCGGCACCTTCAGATCGACGAGGTTCGCCGTGATCAGCACCGACGACTCGATCGACGAGCCGGTGGCGACGACGGCCACCTGGAAGTCCTGCGCCCCGATCTGCTTGAGGGCGTCGAGGTTGCGGCCATCGGCCTGCACCGCGTGGGTGACGCGCTCGGACCACTTCTGCACGAGCTCGATGTTCTCGTCGATGGCCAGGACATCGCGATCGAGCCGGTCCAGCTCGCCTGCGCACGCGGCCCCGAACCGGCCCAGGCCGATGACCAGGACAGGGGCATCGCCTCGGATCTGCTCAACCAACGATCGGCCTTTCCACGGGGAGCGAATACAGCTGCTTGCTGCTGGTCGCGGCCACGGCCGCGGCGAGAGTCACTGTACCAACGCGGCCGAACAGCATGGTGGCCGCCAGCACGTATTTTCCGGGATCCTGCAGGGTCTCCGTCAGCCCCGACGACAGCCCGACCGTGGCGAACGCCGAGATGACGTCGAAGAGCACGTCGGCCACGGGTGCCTTTGTGAACTGCGCGATCGTCACCGTCGAGACCGCCACGAGGGTCGCGCCCCACGCCACGACCGACAGGGCCACGCGCTGCACGTCGCTCGGGATGCGGCGGCCGAACGCCTGCACGGACGGGCGGCCCTTCGCCTCGGACCAGACGGCCAGCGCCAGCACGGCCAGGGTCGTGACCTTGATGCCACCCGCAGTGGAGGCAGAGCCCCCGCCGACGAACATGAGCATGGAGCCGACGATGAGCGACGAGCCGTGCAGACTGCTGATGTCCACCGTGGAGAATCCGCCGGAACGGGTCATCGCCGACAGGAAGAACGACTGGTAGACGGTGTCCCACACGCCGCGGTCGCCGAACGTCTTCGGGTTGTTGTATTCCAGCAGCAGGAACACGAGCGCGCCGGCGACGAACAGCAGCACGGTCGTGATGATCGTCAGCTTCGCGTGCAGCGACCAGCGCCGGACGTGCCAGCGCTCACGCAGCAGCGTGTAGATGACCGGGAAGCCGATCGAGCCGAGGAAGACGCCGCCCATCATGACGGTGAGGAAGAAGTAGTCGTGCTGGAAGAGCTCGAGCCCGTCCGGGTTCGGCGCGAATCCGGTGTTCGTGAACGACATCGCCGCGTAGTAGGGGGCTTCCCACAAGGCGCGCAGCGGATCGATCCCGCCCAGGATGAGCGAGGGCAACATGAGCACGGCCAGCCCCGCCTCGATGACGAGGGTGGACAGGGCCACGGTGGCCAGCAGCGAGCCCACATCTCCCAGGCGCACCGTCTGTCCTTCGTTGACGGGTCCGCCGTGGGCGCGCAGCGGATTCGAATCGCTTGCCGCGATGAGCTTGGCGCGCAGGCCCAGCCGCTTCGAGATCACCAGACCGAGGATCGATGCGAGCGTGAGAACGCCCAGGGCTCCCACGTTCACGCCGATGTAGACGATGATGTTGCCGAACGCCGACCAATGCGTGGCCATGTCGACCGTCGACAGCCCGGTGACACAGATCGTCGAGATCGCAGTGAACAGCGCGTCGGCGAACGGAGTGCGCACGCCGTTGGCAGATGCGGCCGGCAGACTCAGCAGCATCGTGAAGATGGCGATCAGGATGATGTACACGCCCACCGCGAAGCGGGCCGGGGATGCCGTGGTGAAATCGCGCAGAGTGTCCCAGGCTTCGGCGGCGGCATGCCGCAGGCGTCGCAGAAGCGACCTGCGTATACGCGGATCCGTATGTGAGGACATCTGTGTCATGGTACTCAGCCGGACGCCCGGCTAACCTAAGGGCATGGCGGACATCTTCGACGTGATCGCGGACGGGACCCGTCGCGAAATCCTACGGTTGCTGCTGGACCGCGCCGCCGCGGGCCACGAGGGCACCAGCGTGTCGCAGATCGTCGCGGAGCTGGGGGTGAGCCAACCCACCGTCTCCAAGCACCTCAAGGTGCTGCGCGAGGCAGACCTGGTAGCTGTGCGCGAAGAGGGGCAGCACCGCTTCTATCGGATCGAGACGGCGCCGTTGGATGCCGTGGACGCCTGGATCGTCCCGTTCCTCGAGCACGCCGACCCGGTCGAGCCCGTCGCGCTGCCCGAGCCGGCCGCCCATGCCGCCGAAGTGGTGGGGCGCGCCGCGGCATCGGCCAAGCATGCGTGGGAGAGCGCGCTGAAGAAGCTCCCGGGCCGCTGAGCGCTCGCCTACACACCGTGATGTCCGACGACTCCCGCTCCGGTGCGCCCGCGGTCATGCTGCTGTGCGACTACTCGCTGCACTACCTGGGCGGCGCGCAGACCGCTTTCATGCGCCAGGCGCGCAGCCTCGCCGCCGAGGGCTGGAAGGTCGTCGTGGTCGCCCCGGACTCCGACGTGCTGGCGGGCACGCCCGGCATCCTGATCGCATCCCCCGTCGTGCGGCGCACCTTTCCGGTGCTGGACCTGCCGATCCTCGGCGACCGGTCCCGGCTGCAGGCCGATGTCGCCGTCATGGCGCGTCGCCACCGGGTGCGCGCCCTGGTCGTGCACTCCGAGTTCACCCTCGCCGCCGTGGCGCTCGGGGTCGGCGCCGAGCTCGGCATCCCAGTCCTGCACACGGTGCACACGTTCTTCTGGCACGCGCCGATCATTCTGTCGCCGTTCGCGCCGGGGATCCGGTGGTTCCACCGCCGGCTGACCGGCATCCCCTCCGTCGACCGATGCCACGGCGGCACTCCCGTCGACAATGCGCTGCGCGGCATGACGTTGCGCGTCGCGCTGCGCGCGGACGGGGTGCTCTCTCCCTCGGAGCATCAGGCGCGGGCACTGCGGGCGGCCGGGGTGGCTTCAGCCCGTGCGTTCTCGAACGTGTCCGAGCCGCTGCAGCCCGCGCCCCTGCGCCGGTGCGGGCCGTTGACGCTCGTGTGGGCGGCGCGGTTCGCTCCCGAGAAGCGGCTGCAGGTGGCATTGGATGCCGTGCGGCTCGTGACGGCGCGGCTCGGGCCGGGGCGCGTGCACCTGCATGTGGCCGGCGGCCGGCATCGCGCCCAGACCGACGTCACGTTCCACGGGCGGGTGCCGGCCACACGCGTCGCGGAGCTGATGACGCGATCCGACGCCGTGCTGATCACCTCGTTCGGATTCGACAACCAGCCGATGATCGCACTGGAGGGCTTCACGCGCGCACGGCCCGTGATCGTGTCCGACCCCGCGTTGGCAGCCGAGTTCGGCGCCGCGGCCATCGGCACCGTGACGCCGGATGCTGCGGGCCTGGCCGACACGCTCACCGGCCTGGTCGCCGACAGGGGCGCGCTGACCGATGCCGCGGCCGCGGCGCTGGCGTATGCCCGGGCGCGCCGGCCCGCCGCGCACGCCGCCGATCTGCGTGCTGCGATCGACGGCGTGTCGGCGAACCGGCGCGCCTAGCGGCCCGCCGATCGGGCGCGCGAGCGTCCCGCGAGCGTCCCGCAAAGGCACATCCGTGAGTCGATCGCACAGGTCACGCGCGCACCATGGGTTTACAGGTGTCCCGCCGACCCCATAGAGTGTGCTCAGTGTTCTGGCAAGGCGCTGATCTGGGGAGAGGTGGACCGACATGGCTGAACTGCCCGATGTGCAGTTCCTGACCGTCGCAGAGGTGGCCGAGCTGATGCGCGTGTCGAAGATGACGGTCTATCGCCTCGTGCACGCCGGCGAACTGCCCGCGGTGCGCTTCGGACGCAGCTACCGTGTGCCCGAATCGGCCGTGGCAGAGGTCATGCAGCGGCCCATCGCCGACGTCGGCTAGACTGACCCGAGGCATTTTTCGTTTTTTTGCCCGATCCCGGGTGCGGGAGACCCTGCGCCCAGACCCCGACATAGTGAGGTTTTCCGTGGGTTCTGTCATCAAGAAGCGCCGCAAGCGCATGGCGAAGAAGAAGCACCGCAAGCTGCTTCGCAAGACTCGCCACCAGCGCCGCAACAAGAAGTAAGCGGCACGTGCACCAAGCGCCTGTCCGGGTGGACGGGCGCTTCGTGTTATCCGCGTTGTGCCACCGCGAAGGAATCACACATGAAGTCGATCACCGTCCACGACCTGCATGATCAGCACGATGTCCCCCTCGTCGACGTCCGCGAGCCCGACGAATACGCCGCAGGCCACGTGCCCGGTGCGATCAATCTGCCGATGTCGACGATCCGCGATCGCATGGAAGATCTGCCCGAAGGCCCTTTCAACGTGATCTGCCAGGTGGGCGGGCGTTCGGCGCGGGTGACGAAGTCGCTCGAGCAGCAGGGCTACGACGTCACCAACGTCGAGGGCGGCACCGGGGAGTGGATCGCGCGCGGCTTCGACGTCGAGCGCTGAGACGCCCGCGGGCCGGCGTGTCCGAGCCCGCCTCTATGATGAGAGCGTGACCACGATCACCCTCATCGGCAAACCCGGCTGTCACCTCTGCGATGTCGCGCACGGCGTCATCGACCATGTCCTCGCTGAGCTTCCCGCCGGCGTGGCCGATCGTGTCGAGGTGGTCGAGAAGTCCATCCAGACCGATCCTGAGTTGTACGCGCAGTGGTGGGAGAAGATCCCGGTCGTCCTCATCGACGACCACCTGCACGCGCATTGGCGCGTCGGGGCCGACCGGCTGCACGCGGCGCTGATGGATGCCGCAGCCCCGGCCAAGGCGCTGCGCTGATGCTGCGGCACGTCGTGATGTGGAAGCTCGCCGCCTCCGATCCGACCGAGCGCGTGGCGCAGGCGCAGCAGATCGCCGATCGACTGAATGCGCTGCAAGGCGTCGTGCCCGAGATCGTCGCGATCAGCGCGGGCCCGGGCATGGCCGAGGGCGATTGGCATGCCGCCCTGATCGTCGACGTCGCCGGTCGCGATGCGCTGGCGTCCTATGCCGCGCACCCGGCGCATCAGAAGGTGCTCACCTACATCCGCAGTGTCGTTGCGGAACGCGCCGCGGTCGACTTCGAGTTCTGACGCCGCCCGCGCCGATCAACCCCCGCGTCGACCGACCCACGCGGTTCGCCTGCTAATTGTCGACTTCGACCACCGGTGCGTCCGGTGCGTTCGTCTTGACGGACTCGATGCCGTTCAGGGCGCTCGCCTTCGACGAATACCCTTGGCTGGTCGCCACGACCTGGCCGTTGGACGCCTTCAGGTTGAACCGCCAGTCGCCGCCCTTGTCGGTCCACAACTCGAACTTGCCTGCCATGGGATCTCCCTCGCTCTCAAGGACGGGTCTCGCACCCGCCGAGCATCACGGTAGCGGTCGCACGGCTGTGGCGGTAGAGGGCGGACCGGTGCACCCGGCGCTTGTGCATCTCGGCGTGAGAAGCGTTGAATGGCAGCGGTGCGTGTGGAGGGACCAACGATGATCCAGCACAGAGATGCGACGTCCGTTCTCGCGGGGCAGGAGACGATCAGAACCTGGCAGGAGCACCTCTACAAGACGGTCCACCAGCATCCCGAGCTCGGCCACCAGGAGGTCGAGACCGCGGCCCTGGTCGCCGACGCACTGCGCGGGTTCGGCTACGACGTGCACGAGAAGATCGGCTCGACCGGTGTCGTCGGCGTCCTGCGCAACGGAGACGGGCCGGTCGTGCTCACGCGCGCCGACATGGATGCCCTGCCCGTGGAGGAAGTGACAGGGCTGCCGTATGCCAGCACGGATCACGCGACCGATCGGGACGGCGTCGTGGTTCCGGTCATGCACGCCTGCGGGCACGATGTGCACGTGGCGTGCCTGCTCGGGGCTGCCAGCCTGCTCGCCGAGACGCCGGATGCCTGGAAGGGCACGTACATCGCCCTGTTCCAGCCCGCCGAAGAGCTCGCCGACGGAGCCGAGGTGATGCTCGATGCGGGCCTTGCCGATCTGATTCCGAAGCCGGACGTCGCGCTGGCCCAGCATGTGCTGCCCTTCCCAGCCGGACGGCTGGGAGTGCGGCCGGGTCCGTTCCTCTCCAGCGGCGACAGCATGCGCGTGACGGTGTGGGGCCGCGGCAGCCATGGTTCGATGCCGCAGCTGTCAGTCGATCCGGTGGTGCTCGCCTCCTCGATCGTCATGCGGTTGCAGACGGTCGTCTCGCGCGAGGTCGCGCCGGGGGAGTTCGCCGTGCTCACCGTCGGGCGCGTCGAGGCCGGTTCCAAGAGCAACATCATCTCCGACCATGCGGTTCTCGAACTGAACTTCCGCACCTTCAGCGAGTCGACCCGTGCCGCCATCGTCGCGGCGATCCACCGCATCGTGGAGGGCGAGTGCGCAGCCGCCGGGTCGCCCAAGCCGTCCACCTACGAGACCTACGACCACTATCCGGTCACCGACAACGATCCGGATGTCGCAGCCACTCTCGCCGCGGCGTTCGCCGACCATTTCGGCGACAGCGCGTTCGCGATCGATCGCCAGTCTGCCAGCGAGGACTTCAGCGAGATCCCTGACGCGCTGCGCGTTCCGTACGCGTACTGGGGGGTGGGCGGTATCGACCCGGCCCAGTACGCGAAGGCCGAGGCATCCGGAACCGTGGTCACCGACATCCCCGCCAACCACTCGCCATCCTTCGCGCCCGTCATCGAGCCGACGCTGCGCACCGGCACGGCCGCCGCGGTCGTGGCGGCGCTCGCCTGGCTCGGATGACCGGGGCGGCGCGGGCGCTCAGACGGGGTCGGACGGTCCGGTCGTTGCCCGCGGACGCGGGGCGTTGAGCTTGAAGTACACGCCCAGCAGCCGGATGAGGAAGCAGGCGGCAGCCGCGGCGAACGCCGCAGCCAGGCCGTGGAAGCCGAGCAGAATGCAGCCGACGGTGATCCCGGCACCCACGATCGCGGGGATCGCGTACAGTCCTTCGCGCATGACCGAGGGCACCCGGCCGATCATGACGTCGCGCAGCGTGCCACCGCCCACCGCGGTGATCGCACCCAGGATGATGGCCTGCACCGGACCGAGCCCGAACGTCATCGCCTTGCCGGCGCCGGTGACGGCGAACACGCTCAGTCCGACTGCGTCCAGCAACTCGATCGGCACGGCCAGCCGGGTCAGATGCTGAGAGAAGGCGAACGCGATCAGAGCGCCGCCGGCGGCCACCGCCAGATACCGCCAATCCTGGAACGTCGCCGGGGGAAGGTCATCGATCAGCGTGTCACGGATGATCCCGCCGCCCAGGGCGGTGATCATGCCCAGGGTGATCACGCCCACGATGTCCAGCCGTGCTGCGCGCATGGCCGTCAGGCCCCCGTTCAGGGCGAAGACGAACGTCCCCGTCAGGTCGAGGACGAGCAGCAGCAGCGATGCGCCCTCCATGTGCTCACGGTGCCAGGCGTGTGGGCCCTCGGAACAGGAACGTCACTTCGCGGATGGATGCCTCGCCCAGAAGCAGCATCAGCACGCGGGCAAGGCCCATGCCGAATCCGCCGTGCGGCGGGACGCCGTAGCGGAAGAAGTCCAGATAGTGCTCCAGACCCTCGAGCTTCAGGCCCTTGGCCAGCGCCTGCTGCTCGAGCACCTCGATGCGGTGCTCGCGCTGGGCGCCGGTGGTGATCTCGACGCCCTTGAACAGCAGGTCGTAGCTCTTGGTGAGCCCGGTCGCCGGGTCGATCATGTGGTAAAAGGGCCGGATCTCGGGGTGGTAGTCGGTGATGAACACGAACTCGTGCCCGAGCCCCTCGGCGACGTGCGCCGAGATCTGACGCTCGCCCTCGGGGTCGAGGTCGCCGTCGGTGCGTGGGATCTCGTAGCCGCGCTCGGCCACGATCCGGTGCGCCTCGGCCAGCGGGATGCGCGGGAACGGCAGCGTCGGCACCACGACGTCGATGTCGAAGAGCTCCTTGATCTCGTCGCCATGCTTGGCTTTCACGGCCTGGATTGCGGTGGCCAGCAGCTCTTCCTGCATGGCCGCGACATCCTCGTGCGACTCGATCCAGCTGATCTCGGCATCCACACTCGTGAACTCGGTCGCGTGGCGGCTGGTGAAGCTCGGGTCGGCGCGGAACACGTCGCCGATCTCGAACACCTTGCCGAAGCCGGCGGCCTGCGCCATCTGCTTGAAGTGCTGCGGGCTCTGGGCGAGGTAGGCCGTCTTGTCTTCGAAGTACGGCAGGCTGAACAGCTCGGCATTCGACTCCGACGGGCTCGACATCAGCTTCGGCGTGTGGATCTCGACGTAGTCGCGGTCGACCCAGTACTGCCGCATGGCGTGCTCGAGCGTCGTCGAGACGCGGAAGATCAGGTTGTTGCGCCGCTGACGCAGGTCGAGGAAGCGCCAGTCCATGCGCTTGTCCGTGCTGGAGTCCGCCGCGATCGGCGTCTCGGGCAGGGCCGCAGAGGCGACCTCGAGGGTTCGCAGCTTGATCTCGATGCCGCCGAGCTTGACGCGCTCGTCGTGCTTGAGGTCACCGGTGATCGTCAGGAACGACCCGTGGGCGAGGTTCGAGATGGCGTCGGTCAGTGCGAGGGCCGCGGCATCCTGGTCTGTCTTCTCTGGGTCGGGACGCGTCGCGGGGTTGACCAGCTGCACGGCACCGGTCTCGTCGCGCAGGATGACGAACTGCACCTTCTTCTGATCGCGGACGGTCTCCACCCATCCCGAGACGGACACGGGACCGTCGGCGCGGGCGGCGAGCTGGCCTACGAGAATACGTTCAGTCACAAGCGTCCAGTCTACGTGGCCGGGCTCACGCTCTCAGCGGCCTCTGAACCGCAGCGCACGTAGACTGGGGCGGTGCCCGCCGATCGCCTGCATCTGGTGCGCCATGGGGAGGTTCACAACCCCCGTGGCGTGCTCTACGGGCGACTCCCGAACTATCGGCTGAGCACGGCCGGGCGCACCATGGCGCGCGAGGCCGCCCGCTATCTGCACGGGCTGGGGCGTCCGATCGAGTCGCTCGTGTGCTCGCCGCTGCAGCGCACGCAGGAGTCCGCCGAGCCGTTCGCCGAGCTGTTCGGCATTCCGCCGTTCGTCGACGGTCGCGTCATCGAGCCCACCAACGTCTTCGAGGGCAAGCGCATGTCGCGGGCCCTGCTCAATCCTCTCAACTGGCGGTATCTGCGCCGACCCGAGATTCCGAGTTGGGGCGAACCGTACGCCCAGGTGATCGCGCGCATGGAGGCCGCGATGCAGGATGCCTGGACCCGCACGCCGTCCGGAGACGCTGTGATCGTCTCGCACCAGCTGCCCATCTGGATCACCCACCTGCACATCGCAGGGCTGCCGGCCCGTCACGACCCGCGCAGGCGCCGTTGTGCGCTCTCGAGCGTGACGAGCTTCGAGCGCACGGGAGATGTCTGGGTCGAGGTCGGATACGCCGAGCCCGCCGCCGCGGCGGGCGCTGTCGATGTGGGAGCCGTGTGATGCACATCTCGAAGAAGGTCCGGGGCGTGGCATCCATCGCCGCCGCTGTGATGCTCGTGGCGGGATTGACCGCCTGCAGCGGGGCGGGGGGCGACCTCGCCCAGCAGTACCGCGCCGGCGACAGTAAGGGCTTCATCTCCGCGGACGGTACCGTGCACGAGTACAAGCCCGGTGATCAGCCGAAGGCGATCGCCTACTCGGGCACGCTGGATGACGGCGAGGACGTGTCGAACAAGACGTATGCGGGCAAGGTCACGGTCGTGAACTTCTGGTGGGCCAACTGTGCACCCTGCCGCACCGAAGCTCCGATCCTCGAAGAGTCCGCGCAGCACTTCGCCGGGCAGGATGTCGCCTTTCTCGGCGTGAACACGTACGACCAGGCCGCCACCTCGCAGAGCTTCGCGAAGGAGTTCGGCATCACCTATCCGAGCGTCATCGACGTCGACACCAAGTCGGTCACCGCGGCGTTCGCCGACATCGTGCCGCTCAGTGCCACTCCGTCGACGGTGATCCTCGGCAAGGACGGTCGGCCGACCGCGCGCATCATCGGCCCGGTGCCCGATCCGTCGATCCTGAACGCGCTGATCACGACCGCGTTGGACGAGAAGTCGTGATCGCACTGATCGCGGGCGGTGCCCTGTGGGTCGCGATCCCGATCGCGATCCTGGCAGGTCTCGTCTCGTTCCTGTCGCCGTGCGTGCTGCCGCTGGTGCCCGGCTACCTCGGGTTCATCGGGGGAGCGGTGACCCCGCGCCAGCGGCCTGCGGCATCCGCCCCGGCTTCTGCGGGCCGGGCGGCCGCCGTCGCCGTCGAGACGTCGGTGGCCGCCCCTGCCCGCGGCCGGCTGGTGGGCGGTGTGCTGCTGTTCATCGCCGGGTTCACCGTCGTGTTCATGGCCGTGAACATCTTCAGCGGCACCGTGGGCCTGTTCTTCCTGCAGTACAAAGACGTCATCACCCGGGTCGTGGGCGTGATCGTCATCCTGCTGGGTCTCGTGTTCATCGGCCTGTTCGGGTTCGCCCAGCGCACGTTCAAGCCGCAGGTGCGCGGCAACCTCGGACTCGTCGGCGCACCGCTGCTGGGACTTGCCCTCGGGGTGGGGTGGGCGCCGTGCATCGGCCCGACGCTCGCCGTGATCCTGAACATGTCGCTGGATTCGGCCTCGGCCGGCCGAGGCGCCGTCCTGGGGCTCGCGTATTCGCTGGGCCTCGGCATTCCGTTCCTGCTCATCGCGCTCGGCTTCGGCTGGGCCACTCGCTCGGTGACGTTCCTGCGCCGCCATATCCGCACCGTCAACCTGATCGGTGGCGCGGTGCTCATCGTCCTCGGCGTCCTGATGGTCACCGGGGTGTGGGGAGTTCTCATGTCACAACTGACGGGAGTGTTTTTCAGTGTCACACCCGCGCTCTGATCCGATGGCGGATGCCGCGGCCGACCCGCTGCGGCCCGCCGACCACGTCGACCACACCGACGACGGACCCGATATCGTCTCGCCGCAGCTCGGCTTCTTCGGCTGGCTGCGGTGGGGGTGGCGCCAGCTGGCCAGCATGCGCACCGCGCTCGTGCTGCTGCTGCTGCTGGCGATCGCAGCAGTGCCCGGATCGATCGTGCCGCAGCGCACGGCCGACCCGAACGGTGTGACCCAGTACTTCCAGGACAACCCGACGCTCGCGCCGGTGCTCGACAAGCTGCAGCTGTTCGACGTGTATTCGTCGGTGTGGTTCTCGGCGATCTACATCCTGCTGTTCATCTCGCTGATCGGCTGCGTCATCCCGCGACTCAAGCACCACCTGAAGGCTCTGCGCACCCGTCCGCCGCGCACGCCGGCGCGCCTGGCGCGGCTTGCCCACCACAGCGAGACGCTCGTCGAACTCGCCCCCGGCGACGCCGAGCCCGCAGCCTACGCCGAGGGCGAGGCATCCCGCGCCATCGACCTGGCCGCATCGCAGCTCAAAGCCGGCGGATACCGTGTGCAACGCTACGAGTCCCGGGGCTCCGTGTCGGTCTCGGCCGAACGCGGCTACCTGCGCGAGTCCGGGAATCTGCTGTTCCACATCGCGATTCTGGGTGTGATCATCGCTGTCGGCTTCGGCGGCGGCTTCACCTACACCGGACAGCGCGTGATCGTGCAGGGCACGACGTTCGTCAACTCGGTGGGCACCGACTACTCGTCGTTCAACCCGGGCAGGTTCGTCAATCCCGACGACCTCACGCCGTACACGATGCGCCTGGACAAGTTCGACGTCACCTATGTGCCGTTCGGCACCGCCAACGGCGGTCAGGCCGGCAACTTCGTCGCACACATGACCACCACGCTGCCGGGGCAGAAGTCCGTGGACGACACCATCCTCGTCAACCACCCGCTGGGCATCGCGGGCGAGCGGGTGTATCTGATGGGCAACGGCTATGCGCCCACCGTCACGGTGCGAAACCCCGCCGGTGAGGTCGTCTTCCACGACAGCATCGCGTTCCTGCCGCAGGACAACAACCTGACCTCGCTCGGCATCATCAAGGTGCCCGACGGGCTGAAGAAGCAGATCGGCATGGTCTCGTTCTTCTACCCCACGCAGCTGGAGCACAAGGACGGAACGTTCTCATCGGCCTATCCGGCGCTGCTGAGCCCGCTGCTGACCATGAACGTGTATGAAGGTGACCTGGGCATCAACAACGGCGTGCCGAAGTCGGTCTATGCGCTGGACACCACGGGCATGACGCAGCTGACCGGAGGCTCCACCGACGTGAAGCCGATCGAGCTGGCACCGGGGCAGACGCAGAAGCTGCCGGACGGACTGGGCTCGATCACCTTCGACGACGAGTCGCCGCTGGGTGCGACCGACTCGTCGCAGTCGGTCAAGCGCTTCGTGTCGCTGTCGATCCATCGCGACGTGTCGGGCCCGTGGGTGCTCGGCTTCGCCGTGCTGGCGGTGCTGAGCCTCTTGCTCGCGCTGTTCATGCCGCGCCGGCGCATGTGGGTGAAGGCGACACCGAAGGGCTCGGTGCTCACGCTCGAATACGCAGGTCTCGCCCGTGGCGAGGACCCGACTCTCGGGGGAGCCGTCGACGCGCTCGCGCGCAGGCACGGCGAGGCGTTCGACGCCGGGTCGCCGGCGGGGCGGGATGCCGCTGCCCGCGGCGGTTCGGACGGGCTGGGAGATCGTGACGAGAACGCGTCGACCGACGAGCCGAGCCCGAAGAACCCGAGCGTAGACTGATCGCCATGCCCTCGCTCGATGAGATCTCCGTGCTGCTCGTGTGGACGGCCGTGGCCATCTATGCCCTCGCATTCGTCGCCTACACGATCGACCTGGCCAGCCGCTCGGCGCAGGCGCTCGATGCGAAGGATGCCGCCGCCCTCACCCGTGAGCGCCAGCTCGTGGGCGCTGCTGCCGGTGCAGCGGCCTCGGCTCGGTCCTCGAGCGCGCGCGGCGAGACGAAACGCCCCGCCGGCGCCGTGAACCGATCGATCGATTCGTCGCCTTCGCCGTTCGCGATCGCTCCCGCCGAGCGGGTGCGGCCGCTGTTCGCGCGCATCGGCACGTCGCTGGTGTGGCTGGGCTTCCTCTTCCACCTCGGCGCCGATGTCCTGCGCGGTGTCGCCGCAGGCCGTGTGCCGTGGGCCAACATGTACGAATTCGCCCTCACCGGCATGCTGCTGGTCGTCGCGGTCTACCTGGCAGTGCTGTTCCGGTACGACCTGCGCTTCTTGGGCGCGCTCGTGACGGGCCTTGTGGTGCTGCTTCTGGGCGGATCGGTGCTGGCGTTCTACGTCGTCGTGGCGCCGCTGGTCGACCCGCTGAAGTCGCCGTGGCTGGTCATCCACGTCTTCGTCGCGTCGCTGGCTACGGCGTTCTTCACCCTGACGTTCGGGTTGTCGCTGCTGCAGCTCATGCAGACGCGTCGCGAGCACAAGCTGATCGTCGCCGACGGCAAGCCGGTGCGCACGTGGGGGTTCCTCAAGACGCTGCCATCGTCGGAGGCACTGGAGTCGCTGGCCTACCGCTTCGCAATCGTCGGCTTCATCTTCTGGACGTTCACCCTCATCGCCGGGTCCATCTGGGCCAATGACGCGTGGGGCAGGTTCTGGGGCTTCGACACGAAGGAAGTCTGGACGTTCGTCATCTGGGTGCTCTACGCCGGGTACATCCATGCCCGTGCGACGCGCGGCTGGCGCGGCACTCGGTCGGCCTGGCTGTCGGTCATCGGCTTCGCCGCGGTGATCTTCAACTTCGCCATCGTCAACGTCTTCTTCAAGGGCCTGCACGCCTACAGCGGCCTGACGAACTGAGTTCGTTCGTTCGAGGGAGCGCAGCGAGACGGTCGCCGAGCGCCAGGTGGCACCCGGACGCGATGCTCCTTCGTTCAGCCATGGGATTCTTGGTGAGACCCAGGGCGACGTCTCAGGTCTCACCGAGCTTCCCCTCACTCGCGCAGGAATCCCCTGGCTGGCCAAGATTCGTGGCGTCGACTATCTGCGTCGGCTCGTGCGCTGCGCGCCCGGGTGCGGCGGACTCATCCGGCCATCGCCGCGGTGCACGAGAACCGTGCACGATATGCGCTCGGGGTCGTATCGAGCACGCGCGTGAAGTTCTGGCGCAGGACGGCGGCCGAGCCGAAGCCTGTCTCGGCGGCGATCTGCTCAAGGCCGAGGTCCGTGCGTTCGAGCATCCGCTGCGCCTCGACGATGCGCTGGCGGGTGAGCCACGTCGCCGGCGGCATGCCGAACTCGGAGCGGAACCGGCGTGCGAACGTGCGTGACGACATGTGGGCGCGGCGCGCGAGCTCGTCAACCGACAACTCGTCGCGAAGATTCTGCACCGCCCAGGCAGAGATGTCCGACAGCGAGTCGCCGGCGACAGCCGGCAGCGGGCGATCGATGTACTGCGCCTGACCGCCGTCGCGCTGCGGCGGCACGACCATGCGCTTCGCGATGCGGTTGGCCATCTCTGCGCCCAGCTCGATCCGCAGCAGGTGCAGACATGCGTCGATCCCCGCGGCCGTGCCCGCGCTGGTGATGATCCGTCCGTCCTGGACGAACAGCACATCGGGGTCGACGTCGATCTGCGGATACATGGCGGCAAGCACGCCGGAATACATCCAATGCGTGGTCGCCCGGCGCCCGTCGAGCACACCGGCCGCGGCAAGGGCGAAAGCGCCGCTGCACACGCTCATGGTCCACGCGCCGCGGGCCACGGCATCCTGCGCCACGGCGATCAGCCGCGCATCGACGTTCCCCCACCTCTCGCGGGGCATCGGGCAGAAGATGACGAGATCGGCTTCATAGGCGAACGAGAGGTCGTGCTCGACGTTCACCGAGAAGCCGAGCTTCGAGTGCACGGCACCCGGATGCGGCGCCACGACGCGGAAGTCGAAGTTGGGCACGCCGTCGTCGCTGCGATCGAGTCCGAACGCCTCGCAGGCCACGCCGAATTCGAACGGAGCGAAACCCTCGTCGATGATGCAGGCCACGGTCTTCATGTGTGCACTCCTCATGATGGCAGGATTGTGACGAACATTGACTATTCTGCCACTCGTGGCGGGATTTTGTCGAGCATAGTCTTTCTGCCATGTTCATCATCGTCGTCCTGGCGGGCCTCGCGATCTGGGGCCTGGTCGCCACTGTCATCGAACTGCGCCGCGATGGATATCGGGCGGTGCCCACGAACGAGACCCGCGTCGCCGAGTACGGTCCGCCGGAGGACTCATCCGCGGGGTCGGCGCCGCGACAGTCGATCGTCGCCGCATCCGGCCGTGTCGCGCACCACCGCCCGCAGGCCGTGCCGAGGTGACGGCATCCCGCCTCAACTGCCGGGTCGGTGCCGCACCGCCTCAGCCGGCGGCGGGCGCCCGCGTCTCCCAGGCCGTCACGTGCACGGTCGTGCCCGCGACGATGTCGAGCACGACCGGCCACGACACGCGCGTGGCGCCGGGCTGGGGCGCCGCCCAGAGGGTGCGCGCGGCGAGCTGACCCTGCATGGAGTTCGCGTCCCACCCGATCCCTGCATGCACCGACTCACCGGGCTTGACGGTGATGGTCGAAGGACCCGGGTCGGTGGCCATGAACGAGCTGCCATGCTCGACGGTCACCGGCAGCAGGTGGCCGTTCTGATCTGCAAACGCCACATCGGGATACCCCGTCACCGTGCAGGCGCTGTCGGTGTTGTTCACCAGCTGCAAAGTCTGCAGGCGGTGGCCGGTCGCGGCATCCGACCCCGGCGCGAGCAGCGTGGAATTCTCGGGCGTGCACGCGTCGGCGGGCAGGGGAGTGGTCGAGGTCGCGACAGTGGGCACCGGGTCTCCGACGGCGTTCGGATCGCGAGGCGCCGCGCCCCCGGGGTCGGCGTTGGCGGATGCCTCGGCCTGCGACGTCGCCTGCTGCTGGCGCAGTTGCGCCTGGGTCGCGGCGTGCGCGCCCTGGTCGACGAGCGGAAGGGCGACGGCGGCGACCACGGCCAGCGCGCTCACGATGAGGACGCTCGTGGTGCGCGCGGACGTGCTCGCGGGTGCGGCGGCTGTCGGCGTGCGGTCCGGGCCGGCGATCCCCGAGGTCTCGAGGGCGCCTGCCGCCGGTAGGGACTCGTCGAATGCCGCAGCATTCGGTGTCGTCACCGCGGACTCCGCACGGCGGCGGACGCCGAGCGCGACGACGAGGGCGGGGATCCACCCCACGACCAGCGCCCAGAAGACCGTGAGGGCTGCCGTTCCCATCGTTCCGATCGCGCCGCCGATGCCCATCCGTGCCGTCCACGCGATGAGGTTGCCGAGGTCGAGCACCGCGCCCAGCACGAATCCGGTGAGGATCGCCGCCAGCCATCCGGGGGCGAACGGCACCCGTCCGCCGCGCGCGAACCAGGACGAGATCGCGGCGTACGCGACCACGATCAGCAGCATCGCGGTCACGTACAGCACGACCGCCCATCCCAACGGGGCTGAGAAGAATCCGCCGCGCATCGGCGAGGGGACCAGCCGCGCCAGCGTCGAGGCCGAACCGCCGATCGTCGTCAGGCCGTAGGGCAACCAGCCGGAGGCGAGCCACAAAGCGGCAAGGACGATTCCCGCGATCAGTCTGCGTGGCATGACGCTCCTCTTCGTGTGCGTGCGGCTGCGGCATCCTGACTCTAATCGTCGTGGATTCGTGAACCCTGCAGGAGCGACGGGCCGGCCACTGGAAGATGGATGCCGCTTCGCGTAGCGTGTGCGGCATGTGCCGAAACATCCACACGCTGCACAACTTCGAACCGGCAGCCACTTCCGACGAGGTGCAGGCGGCCGCACTGCAGTATGTGCGCAAGATCGCCGGGACGACCAAGCCCTCGAAGGCGAACCAAGACGCGTTCGATCATGCCGTCGCCGAGATCGCCCACGCGACACAGCACCTGCTCGACGCGCTCGTGGCCACCACCCCGCCGAAGAATCGCGAAGAGGAGGCCGAGAAGAAGCGCGCCCGGGCGATCGCGTCGGGGCGGTACGCCGCCTGACGGCGCGCCGTGCTCTGCCTCACGGCGGCTGGCTGCGGGCATCCCGTGCGGGGTTGAGTCGGCGCTATTTACCGTTCCGGTCGAACCCGTAAATCGTGCCGACTGAATTTCGGGTGGCTCGTTCGGTCGACGCGATTCACCGCCGCCAGCGGGTCAAGACCGTGAAACGTGCCGACTGAATGACGGATGACGCGAACCGCGGATGACACGCCGCGCACGCTCACGTCTTGATGCGCGTGGAGCATCAAGATTTGAGTGCGCGCAACGGTGCATTGCGCCTCGGGTACGGAGTCGGTCTGAGTTCGACCCAGCTCGGCGCCGTGTCAGCTGGTGCCGTGGTCTGTTCGGTATGCGTCCGCGGCCGCACGCAGCCTTCGGTGGGCACCGCCGTAGGCCTCAGCATCCCTCAGCGCCCACTTCGGCAGCTTCGCGACCATCGTGTAATTGGGGTCGCAGACGTTCGCGGCAGGCGCCAGACCGAGCTGGCTGACAAGCTGGTATGCGTCCAGCAGATCCATGCCGGTCAGCGACGCCGTCCACTCGACGAGGTCTTTCTGGCTCAGCCGGAACGCGTCTTCCAGCGGGCGCACAGATCCCGTGCTCATGACGAAGTCGTCGTTCTCGTAGCGTGGCCAGGCAGGCGCTGCGGCCTTTACGAGCTCGACCGCGATGACCGAATTCATGGCGCATTCCAGACCAGTGCCGATGACCTCGCCTTCGCCCTGACGCGCATGTCCGTCGCCGAGGGCGAGCATGGCGCCGGCGACGTTGACCGGCAGATACAGCGTCGTGCCGCGGCGCACCTCGGGGGAGTCCATGTTTCCCCCGTGTGATGACGGAGTGACCACGAGTCGCACCTCGCCGCCGGACGGCGCCACGCCCACGACGCCGTGCATCGGGTCCAGCGGGAGTTCCAGCTCGTACTCCGATGTGTGCGCACGGAAGTGCGCGGTCCAGCGGTCCAGATCGAGGTCGTAGAACCATACGCGCTCTTCGAGCGGTTGTTGCAGAGTAGGAGTCTCGTGGCTTGAGGTCAGTGCCCCGAAATAGGGGAACGTCACCGACACCGCGCTCGGCCGCGACGGCCGGATGTCGATGAAGTGCACCGCCAGCATGTCGCCGGGTTCGGCGCCCTCCACGGCGATCGGCCCGCTCACAGGGTTCAGCTTCTCGAAGTCGCAGACCTCGCTGGGCCGGTCCTGTGCCGAGCGGACCCGCCCGCCGAAACAGTCCTCGGTGCTGACCTCCACGATGTCACCGGACCGGATCTGCAGTTTCGGCTCGGTGCCTCCGAACACATACGCGTAGTCGGTCGCCGCCGGCCTCAGTTCATGGATGCTCATGGGGACCTTCTCCTCGATCACTTCTCGGCGTCGTGCGCGTCGTCTTCGGCCTCTGCGGACTCAGCCGCCTGCATCGACAGCGGGTCGCGCAGCCGTCCCCTCAGACCGAGGATGATGGCGAGCACGATGCCCAGCGCCAGCCAGATGAAGCCGAGCGTCTGCGCGGCCACCTGTGCGTTCCACACGACGGCGATGAGCACGAGGAAGCCCAGCACCGGGAAGACCAGGTGCAGGAACCAGCGCCGCGAACGGTGCTTGACGACGAACCACCACACGACGGCGACGTTCAGCATCAGAAATGCGGTCAGGGCGCCGAAGTTGACCAGCGACGAGATCACGGTGAGCCCGTCGGGCAGCGACGCCAGCGGGATGCCGATCGCCAGCGAGATCGCCGCCACGAGGAACGTCGCGTTGGTGGGCACCTTGTGCTTGCGGTTCACCTGCCGCAGGAACTTCGGCAGCTGACGATCGCGGGCCATCGCGAACAGCAGGCGGCTCGTGGCCGCCTGGGCGACCATGGCGTCGGCGAAGCCCCACGCGATCGCCGTCGCGACCGCGGTGAGCACGCCCAGCCACGGTCCGCCCGCGAATGCCGCCGCATCGTAGAACGCGGTGCCGGCGACATCCCCCTTCGCGATGAGGGTCGAAGGGTCTTCGACGAGCATCGCGGCCACCCACGTCTGCACCACGAACAGCGCGCCGACGATCAGCAGCGAGAACACCATCGAGCGGCCGAGCTGCTTGCTGGTGCCCGCGTTCTCTTCGGCGAGGGTCGAGATAGCGTCGAATCCGAGGAACGACAGAACGGCGATGGATGCCGCGCCGAAAACCACCGCGAACGTGAAGGTGTGCGGATTGAAGAACGCCTCGAAGCTGAAGTGGCCGCGGCCGGATGCGACGGCCCAGATGCCGACCGCGAGGAAGATCGCCAGGACGATGAGCTCGGCCACGAGCATGTACTTGTTCACGCGCGCGGTGAGAGTGATGCCGAAGTAATTGATCACGGTGTTCAGCACGACGAACACGATCACCCAGGCCCACACGGGTACGTCGGGCACGAAGCTCGCCATCGCCAGCGCGGCCGCGAGATACAGCAGCGCAGGCACCAGGATGTAGTCCAGCAGGATCATCCATCCGGCCACGAACCCGGCACCGCGGTGGGTGCCGCGACCGACGTACGTGAACACAGAGCCGGTCATCGGGAACGCCTGTGCCATCTGCGCATACGAGTTCGCTGAGAACATCATGCCGACCATGGCGATGATGTACGCCAGCGCGACCATGCCGCCGGACTGCTGGAACACGCTGCCGAAGATTGCGAACGGTGCGATCGGCACCATGAAGATCAATCCGTAGATCAGCAGGTCTGAGAACGTCAGCGTGCGCTTGAGCTCCTGCTTGTAGCCGAACTGTTCGATCGCGTCGGCGTGGTCTGCGATGCCCGCAGCACTCGGGTTAGGGTCTGCGTCGGGGGTGGGGGTCATGAGCGGTCCTATCCGCTTCGCCTGCGAAGCGATATTTTCACGTGGAAATTGTTTGCCACGCTACTACGGACGATCGCCGGCCGCCACTGGTTCCAGCCACGTTCCCGCCGCACGGGCCAAGCTCACGGAACCGCGCGTCCGCAATCCGGCATAGGACCTCGCCCTCATCTGTGTGAGGTCGGCTCGACGGCCCACCACCTCGGCGAGAAGCCTGACACCGTCGTAGCAGCCGACGGCGTACGCCCCCGGCGTCGGTGCGAGGGCGCCGTAGCGGCTCGCGTACGCAGAGTGGATGCTGTCGAATCCACCGTCGTCGACGTCGAAGAACGGCATCGCCGAGAACAGGTTGCCAGTCTCGTCCCCGCCGGCGGCCAGCAGGCAGTTCTCGTCGAGCGCGGTGCACAGTCGCAGGCACGAGCCCGACACGGCGGATGCACCGAAAGCCCGATGGAACAGGATGCCGTCGCGTCCGATGAGCGAGACCAAGACGGCGTCGGGGCGCGAGCGCGACACGTGATCGACGAGTTCGTCGGGATTCGTCACTCCCACCGGGACGAGCCGGTCGTACACCACCTGCCCGCCGAGGTCGCCGATCACGGCACGCGCGGCCGTGTGCATGGCGCGGGGCCAGACGTAGTCGTTGCCGATGAGTGCCCACCGGCGTGCGCGGCCGTCGCCCATGAGCTTGCGCACGGGCTCTCGCAGCTGAGCCAGGGGACCGTCCCCGATGAACACCGTACGGCCCGATGGGTGGAGGAGTTCGTGCGGCGGCGTGAACACGTAGGGAAGTCGTCCGACGATGGTGCGCTCGATCGCCACGCGCACGTCCGACGTGTGCGCACCCACGAGCCCGTCGAGTCCTGCGCCACCCATCACGGCATCCACATCGCGTGCTGTCTGTGCGGGGCCTTGTCCGGCATCGATCACGACCAAGCGCACCGGCCGGTCCAGCACGGCCGCCTCTTCTTCCGCGGCAAGCTGTGCGGCGTTGACGATCCCGGGCCCGGCGACGCCCATCACGCCGCTCAGCGACGCGACGACACCCAGCGTGATGGCGTCGGGGCGCGGCCCGCCCAGCATCGCTTCGATCGGAGAGGTTATGCTGACCGCTGAGGTCATGGTCCCAGTATGGGCGCGTGACACGCCGCACGCGATCTGACCGGTTCGTCGGGCGAGAGCGGCGGGCGAGAGCGGCAGGCGAGAGCAGAGGACGGTGGCGATGCAGACGGCGAGGTCCGAGAGCGCCGGTTCGCTCGCGCTGACGCTGCTTGCTTCGATTCGTGCACAGCAGTCGCTGATCGATGTGCTGGACACGGCGCTCGCCGACGAAAGCGCGACCGTCGATCAGTGGCGCGTGCTGTCTGCGCTGTGCGCGGCTGGACCCGAGGCGATGACGATGGGCGAGCTCGCTGCCTCGACCCAGATTCCGCGCCCGACGCTGTCGCGCATCGTGGATGCCCTCGAAGATGCCGCCAGCGTCTTCCGCCACACCGGCGTCGTCGATCGGCGCCGCATCACCGTGCACGTCTCCGACCGCGGTGCGGAGCGCCTGGCCCGCATGGACGCGATCGTGGCGGCCTGGGAGGCAGCGACTGCTGCACGCCCCGGCGCGGCCACATAACCAGCGTTCGGTCGGCGTGAATTACCGTTCCGGCCGGTCTGACGCGTAAAACGCGCCGACTGAACCGCGGATGCGGCGCCGCGGATGCCGCGCCGCGTGCACGCTCACGTCTTGATGCGTGTGGAGCATCAAGACGTGAGTGTGCGCGAGGTGCGCTGCGGCCGGCCCGGCGCGCGGGGGCGAGCGCGCCGCCGATGGCCGGGAGCGCGCATCGCCTAGCGGGAGCGGGCATCGCTTAGCGGGAGCGCGCATCGCCTAGCGGGAGCGGGCATCGCCGAGCGGGAGCGCGCATGGCGTGGCGGCCAGCGCGCAGGCCGGGCCCCGCGGCGGCTCACCGCGGGGCGGCGGTCACGCGGCCAGCGGCAGCTCCTGCACCAGGGCCTTCACGCTCGTCGTGCGGCGGCGCATCACCACGACCACTGTCGCCCCGAACGAGATCAGGGCCCAGATCAGCAGCCCGGCGATGCCGGCGCCCACACCGGCGGAGCCGGTCAGCGCGGCCAGGCCCGCCGAGAGCGCCGGCGAGGTCGGCAGCACGCTCGCGATCGCCACGAGCACGCCCGGCACGGTCGAGACCACGCCGGTGGCCACCGCCAGCACGCCGATCAGCGCCGCGATCCAGCGACCGGCCCCGCGGAACACGGCCACCAGTGCCTGGTTGACCGCGGCGAAGGCGATGCCGGCCACGACGCAGACGGCGGCGAAGATCGACCAGGTTCCCCAGTCGTACGACGCGGCGATCTGCACGATTCCGGCCACGAGCAGCCCCTGCGCGGCGCCGATCACGGCCGCCGGGGCCAGGTTGCGCAGGGCGAGCATCGCCGATGCGCGACGTGAGGTCAGTGCCCGCCGCGACACCGCCTGCAGGGCCACGAACGATCCGAGGCCTCCGAACCACAGCGCGAGCATCGCCAGCAGCGGAATCGCCGACGCGCCGAACATGTTCTCGCCCACGCCCTTCGCGCTGACCGGGTCGGCGACCACGGTCGCCAGGCTCTTGGCCTGCTGATCGGTGAACGACGGCAGGGCGTCGGATGCTTTGTGCAGGCCCGCGGCGATCGTGTCGGCGCCGCCGGCGAGCTTGTCGACCCCGCCGGCGAGGCTGTGCGCACCGTCGGCGCCCTTGCTGGCCCCGTCGGCCCACGTCTGGGTGCCCGACGCCCACGTCCGCGCGCCCGATGCCCACTGCGCAGCACCGCCCGATGCCTGCGACGCACCCGACGCGAGTCCATCGGCGCCCGACGCGAGCGTCGAGACGCCGGCCGCGGCATCCGCAGCCCCCGACGCCAGACCGTCCATGCCGCCGGCCACCTGCGTCATGCCCCCGGAGACCTGCGACAGGCCTGCTGCGACCTGCGGCAGCTGGCTCAGCCCGTCGACGCCGGAAGCGATCGCATCGGACTGGTCGATGACGCCGTTGATCTGCGGCAGCGCGGCGTTGGCGGTGTCTGCCGCCTGCTGCAGCGCTGCGCACAGCTGGGCGGACGCACCGTCGGCCTCGCACTGCGCCACGAGCGCGTCGAGCTGGGCGACGGTGTCCGACACCTTCGTCTTGATCTGATCGCTGTTGGCGGCCAGCTGGTGCGCGGTGTCGACGACCTGCTGCGGGATCTGCGGGGCCTGCGACAGGCCGCCGGCGATCTTTGCGAGGTTGGTCGAGAGCTGACGGGTGCTGCCGGCCAGCTGCGTCGCGCCGCCGGCCCAGGTCTTCAGGCCGTCGGCGGCAGAGCGCGCACCGCCGGCCCATTGCGAAGCCCCGTCCGACAGCTTCGAGACGCCACCGGCGATGCCGTCGGCGCCCGAGGCCAGCTGTGTCGCGCCCGAGGCGAGTTTCGTCGCGCCGCCGGCGAGCTGCTGAGTGCCCTCGGCGAGGCTCCCGGCGCCGTCGGCGGCCGTGCGTGCGCCCTGCGCCCAGGTCGTCGCACCGTCGGCGGCCTTGCCCAGCTGATCGCCGAGCGTCGTGAAGCTGACGAAGACGTTCTGCATCGTGGTGCTCGAGAGCTGTTCGCCCATGACGCTGGTGGCGGTCTGGGCGAGCTGTGCGGTGATGGCGTCATCCATCACGCGCCCCTCGGGCGCGGTCTCGACCTTGATCGTCGCCTGCCGCGCCGTGTGGTCTTTGCCGGCCAGCTCCTGACCGCTGGAGACGGCCGCAGCCGAGAAATCCTCGGGGATCGTGATGACGGCCTGGTAGCGGCCGTCGGTCAGGCCCTTCTCGGCATCCTTCGTGTTCGAGATCGTCCACGTGAGGTTGCTGGGCGCCTCGTCCGACCCCTTGACCAGGCCCGCCGTGAGCTGACGGCCCAGCGGTACGAGCTGGTCGTTGACCGTGACGGCCTTGTCGTTGTTGACGATGGCCGCGTTCATCGAGTCCAGGCGCTCGGTCGGGTTGTAGAGCGCGGTGACAAGGATGCCGCCGATCAGCACCGGCAGCAGCAGCACGCCGATCAGCGTCAGCCATGTGATCGGCCGGCGCGAGCGGGCGCGTTCGATGTTCAGGGTCATGCTGTCACCTCGGGGGTCGACTCGGGGGTCGACTGACTTGTCGGACGTGCGGGTTCGGTTACGACGTGCCGGTGCACAGGGGCTGCCACGTCGAGGACGGCGGCGCCGGGACGCCCGGCATCCGCCAGCAGTGTGCGGGCCGCGGCGGCATCGGTCGCGGTGGCGATCACCGTCAGGGTGGGGGTGAGGGATGCCGCATCCCGCAGGGCTGCGGACACCTGGTCACGCGCGGCCGGCGCGGTGACGGCATCCAGTCCGTCGATCACGAGCAGCCTCGTGCGGCGTTTGAGCGCCCGACGCACGTCCGCGGCCGGATCGGTCGTGCCGACCAGCAGTGCCACGCCTGCGTGTGCGCGCACCCACACGGCGCGCTCGGGCAGCAGGTGCCCGTTGACCTTGACGCGACCACCGGTGGGCGCCACGCGGCCGGCGAGGGTCAGCGCGACCGCGCGCGCCGAGCGGCGGTCTCCACTGTTCAGCACAAGCGTGCCGCCAGGTTCGACCCGGAGGGTCACGCCGCGATACAGCGTCGTGCCGTCGGGGTCTGACAGCTCGAGGTCTTCGGCCACGGCCACGGCGGTCGTGTGCGGTTCTGGCCAGCGGGCGAGCGAGATCTCACGCTCGACGGCCTCGCCTTCGATGTCGAAGTGGGGGAGCACCCGCTGAAGCCAGCGCGGCATCCACCAGGCTTTCGCGCCCAGCAGGGCCATCACCGCCGGCACCAGCGTCATGCGCACCAGGAACGCGTCGATCGCGATGCCGGTGGCAAGTCCCAGGGCGATGGGTTTGAGGCTCGTGTCACCTTCGGGCACGAATGCGGCGAACACGGCGAACATGATGATCGCGGCGGCGGTGACCACGCGGGCCGAGCCGGTGTATCCGCTGCGGACGGCGTCCAGGGCGATCTGCCGGTCGCTGCGCCCGTCGCGTTTGCGTCTGCCGTGCACGTAGTCCTCGCGCATGCGCGAGACCAGGAACACCTCGTAGTCCATCGCCAGGCCGAACAGCACGCCCATGAGCACGATCGGCATGAAGCTGATGATCGGGCCCACCTTGGTCACGTGCAGCAGGTCGGCGCCGAACCCGTGGATGAACACGAGCGAGACGACGCCGAACGCGGCGGCGACCGACAGCAGGTAGCCTGCGGTCGCCTTCAGCGGCACCCAGATCGAGCGGAACACGATCGTCAGCAGCACGAGCGAGAGGCCGACCACGAAGATCGCGAACGGCACGAGGGCCGCGCCGAGTCGGTCGGAGATGTCGATCGCCACGGCCGTGAAGCCGGTGACCTTCATGTCGACGCCGTACGTGTCGAGGATGTGGTCGTGCTGCGCGCGCAGTTCGCGCACGAGGTCGGCGGTGGCCGGGTCGTCGGGGGCGGTGGTCGGGATGATCTGCACGATGCCGGTGTCGGCGGTCGCGTTGGGGGTGGCCAGGGCAACGGTCTTCACGCCCGGGAGCGTGGCGACGTCGTCGCCGATGTCGTGCATGAGCGTGAGCGGATCGTTGCTGGTCACGATCGTGCCGGTCATGATCAGCGGACCGTTGAAGCCGGGGCCGAAATGCTCGCTGATCAGGTCGTACGACTGGCGCGCCTGCGAGTTCTGCGGCAGCATGCCGGCGTTGGGCAGGGCCAGGGCCAGGCTCGACGCGGGGATCGCGAGTGCGCCGAGGGCGGCGACGACGGCCACAGTCGTGACGACGGGATGCCGCGTGACCAGACCGACCCATCGCGTGGCGAAGCCCTTCTTCTGCCCGCTCGCCCCGCGAGCGGGGCGAGCCGGAGCGTCGTCGGCAGTGTCGTCGTCGCGATTCGCCGCGGCCGTCGCAGTCCCACCCTCAACGGGCGTGGGCCGTCGCCGCTTCCAGCCGATGATGCGGCCTTTCGTGAACCCGAGGAAGGCCGGCGTCAGCGTCACGGCCACGGCCACGGCGATCGCGACGGCGACCGCGGCGGCGATGCCCATCGTGGTCAGGAACGGGATCTGCGCGAAAGACAGACCGATCAGGGCGATCAGCACGGTGACGCCGGCGAACACGACGGCCGACCCGGCGGTGCCGGTGGCCCGGGCGGTGGACTCTTCGGGTTCGATGCCGCCTCGCACCTGGTCCTGATGTCGGGAGATGATGAACAGCGCGTAGTCGATGCCGACGGCGAGGCCGAGCATGAGGGCCAGCAGCGGCGTGGTCGCCGAGATGGTCGCGAAGGCGGTCGCCACGAAGATCAGGGCCATCGACAGCCCGACTCCCAGAATCGCGGTCAGCAGCGGCAGCCCGGCCACGACGAACGAGCGGAACGTCACGATCAGCACCAGCAGGGCGATCAGCAGCCCGACCGCCTCGGTGAGTGTGATGGTGGGCAGCGTCGTGGCGAACAGGTCTCCGCCCAGAGCTACCTGCGATCCGGCCGGCAGTGCGGCGCGCAGGTCGTCGGTCACGTGTTCGAGATCGGCCTTGGTGCTGGCCTTGACATCGGTGACCTGGCCCTTGAACTGCATCTGGATGATCGCTGCGGTCTTGTCGTCCGAGACGAGCCCGTCGACCTGCTTCGAGAACGGGTCGCTGACCGCCAGCACCCCGGGCAGCTTCTCGATCCGGTCGATCGTTGCGTGGATGTCGGTCGTGAAGGCAGCGGCATCCACCTTCTGCCCCTCGGGGGCGACGACGATCGCCTGCGCGCTCGTGCCGGAGACCTGGGGGAACGTGAGGCTGAGCTGTTCGAGGCCCGCCTGCGACTCGGTGCCGGGGATCGAGAACGTGTTGTCGGTGCCCTGCGCGAAGGCCGCGACGCCGCCGCCGGCCAGCCCCAGCAGCAGCAGCCATGCCACCAGCACGCGCCAGGGGTGACGATACGACCAGCGTCCGAGCGCTGCCAGAAGTGTGGACACGTGTCCTCCGGATCGAGATGCGGAACAGTTCGATACGCCGCTGTATCCAATACAGGAGTGTATCGGATACATTCGTGTATCGTAATCGCATCACCAAGGTCCAAACTGGACGGTGCTTGTGAATGACAGTGGCTGTGAACTGCAGGTTGTGGACGAGAGGGATGCCGTGGCTGACGTCGGGACGGGTACGCGGAGCCGCGAGAACACGCGCGCGCGGCTGCTGGATGCCGCCTTCGACGTGTTCGCCGACGTCGGGCTGGACGCGGCATCGGTCGAAGCCGTGTGCGAGCGGGCGGGATTCACCCGCGGAGCCTTCTACTCGAACTTCGAGTCGAAGGACGAGCTGTTCCTCGAGCTGATGACGACGGTGTCGGACCGCAAGCTCTCGGTGATCACCGACCGCGTGAAGGCGATCGCCGGCGGGCACGCCGAGCCGGGCACTCCGGCCGAGGTCGTGCAGGGGCTGGTGGACGCGTCGATGGACACGCGCCAGGGCGTGCTGCTGATGAGCGAGATCCGCATCCGCGCGATGCGCGATGCGCGCATGGCCGCCGCGTACCGCGAGTGGGGCGATGACATGACCCACCGGGTCGCCGACCTCGTCGAGGAGCTGGTCTCCAGCTACGGCCTGCGGCTGCGCATGCCTTCGCTCGCGTTCGCGCAGACGATGCTGGAGCTGTGGGAGGCGACCTCGGTCAGTGCCGTCATCGCGGGCCTGGATGACGCGGCCACCCGTGACGTGATCAGCACCCGCACGCAGGTGTTCGCCGCGGCCGTGGTCGAGGGCTTCGACGCCTGAGCACGCGTTCAGGCCGCCGGCCGGTCAGCCGGCGAGAAGCGCGTGGCAGCGGGTGAGGCGGGCGGTCCACCATGCCACGCGATCGGCGCCGGCCGTGACAGCGTCGAGCAGTTCGGCATCCGGCGTCACGCGGCCCACCGGCAGCACTCCGGCGGACGGCCGCAGCGGAGGGTTCGCGACATCCTGCATGAACAGGGATGCCGTGCCCAGCCCGCAGTCGTAGTCCAGCGCGGGCAGGGCCGCGGCCAGGGTCGCGCCCATCGCAAGGCCGACCGAGGTGTCCAGAGCACTGGAGACCACGGCGGGCAGCCCTGCCTCGGCGACGATCTCGAGCGCGCGGCGCACGCCGCCGAGCGGCTGGGCTTTGACGATCACGAGGTCGGCGGCGCCCGCGCGGGCCACGGCGATCGGGTCGGCGGCCTTGCGCACGCTCTCGTCGGCGGCGATCGGGATGTCCCACCGCACGATGCGCCGACGCAGTTCGGCCAGCTCGTCGATCGTCGCGCAGGGCTGCTCGAGGTATTCGAGGTCCGCGTCGGCCAGGGCGTGGATCGCGCGCTCGGCTTCGTCGACGTTCCAGCCGCCGTTCGCGTCGATGCGCACGCGGCCTTCCGGACCCATCTCCTGGCGCACGGCGCGCACGCGTGCGATGTCGTCGGCCAGGCTCTGACCGGGTTCGGCGACCTTGACCTTCGCCGTGCGGCAGCCGTCGAAGCGGGCCAGCACGCCGGGCACAGCGTTCGCGGCCACAGCCGGCACCGTCGCGTTCACGGGGATCTGGGTGCGCACCGGTGCGGGCTGCGGCGCCCAGCCGAAGTCGATGGCTGCGGCCAGCCACGCCGAGGCCTCGGCGTCGTCGTACTCGACGAACGGCGAGAACTCCGTCCACCCCTCCGGGCCGTGCAGCAGCATCGCCTCGCGCACGGTGACCCCGCGGAACCGCGTGGCCATGGGCAGGGCGACCACCCGTGCCTCTGCGAGCAGGTCGTGCAGATCGGGCAGTTCAGGTATCCTCACCCTCCCATCTTGGACCGCGGCCCGTCGCGTCGCTGCGGCTGAGTGTCGCCGCCCGGCGTGTCCACGAAAGACAGGTACGGTCGTCTTCCGCGTTGAACCTCGCGTTCACACAGTGCGCGTTCGTCGGCGCGGCGCCTGGTGGCCCGCTGTGTGAACCGGAAGGTGAATGTCGTTCTCACATGTATCTGATCCGGGCGAAATGTCCGACATCAATGGTTGCTAGACAGTAGTGTGTGCCACACAGTACAGTGTGAGATGTGAGTGAGAAAGAGATCCTCGAGACGCATCTGCAGGAACTGCGCCGCGGCACCGTCGTGCTGGCGTGTCTGCGGCTGCTGGTCGAACCCGGCTATGGGTACGGCCTGCTCGAAGAGCTCGATCGGCGCGGATTCGCGACCGACGCGAACACCCTGTACCCGCTGCTGCGCAGGCTCGAGAAGCAGGGGTACCTGACCAGCGAGTGGAACACCGACGAGGCCCGGCCGCGCAAGTTCTATCGCGCCAGCAGTGCGGGCACGGCGCTGGCCGCCACGCTCATGACCGACTTCCGCGCGATCGCCGATGCCATCGCGGCACTCCCCGAGGAGAAGTGAGATGGATGCCGTACCCCTGACTGACCGGTAGTGCTCGAGCGCACCGGGCACGAGACCATGACGAGCGAGGCATGGACGCCCGACAAGCTGCCCGAACCGAGGCAGAGTGGAGCGACGTTCGGCGACATGCTCGCGAGCATCATCCTGATGGGCGCGCTGGCCGGTGCCGTGCTGTGGGACCTGTGGCTCGGATTCGTGCCCGGTCACCGCGTGTCGCTGGTGAATCCGGCGCTGTGGCCGATCGCGATCATGATCCTGTTCGTGATCATGGCGGTGGCCGCAATGCTCGCGGTCATCGACGCGTTCGCCAAGGCCCGGCGGTCGCGCGCGTGAGCCTGCGCGCCGGCGCACCTCACGCGCCGGCGCGCACCGCCATGCGCCCTAGGCTGGGCATCGTGCTCCTCGACACCCCCGTGCGGCTCGGCGTGCAGCTGCGGCCCGAACAGATCCAGTACTCCGACATGCGCGACGCGGTGCGGCGCCTCGAAGACGCCGGCGTCGACATCCTCTTCAACTGGGACCACTTCTTTCCGCTCTACGGCGACCCCGAGGGCACCCACTTCGAAGCGTGGACCATGCTCGGCGCGTGGGCCGAGCAGACCGAACGGGTCGAGTTCGGCACGCTGGTCAACTGCAACGGGTATCGCAATCCCGATCTGCAGGCGGACATGGCCCGCACTCTCGACCACATCTCGGGCGGCCGGTTCATCTTCGGCACCGGGGCGGGATGGTTCGAGCGCGACTACGACGAATACGGCTACGAGTTCGGCACGCCCAGCACGCGACTGAATGCGCTCGCCGAGGGACTGCGCCGCATCGAGTCGCGCTGGGCGAAGCTGAATCCGGCTCCGACTCGCCGCATCCCCGTCATGATCGGCGGCAAGGGCGAGCAGAAGACGCTGCGCCTGGTGGCCCGCCACGCCGACATCTGGCACAGCTTCGTGCCCGCCGACGGCATCGCGCACAAGATCGAGGTCATTCAGCGGTGGGCGGAGCGTGAGCAGCGCGACGTGTCGGGCCTGATCGTGTCGAACGAGCTGCACCGGCGTGATGAGCAGGATGCCACGGCTCTTCACGACGCCGGCGTGCGCCTGTTCACGCTCGCCCTACAGGGCCCCGACTGGGACTACGAGCTCGTCGATCGCTGGCTGCGCTGGCGCGACGCCCGCAACCGCTGAGCGGCCCTCGGGCGAAGGGGAGAGGAGAGTCGGTCAGGCGACCTGTTTGCCGCACACCCCGCAGATGCCGCTGGGCGGCACCACCATGAAGCAGTCCGGGCACACCGCTTCCGGCTTCTCGATCGGCTTGGGCGTTGCGGCAGTGCGGGGCGCACGCGCGGCGGCCTTCGCACGCGGCGGGCGTGCAGTGCCGGCCGGACGGGTCGCCCCGACCGTGCGTGAAGGGCTCGCGAGAGGTGTCGGCGCCGCCACGCGAGGGGCGTGATCGGCGCAGTACAGCCGCACACTGCCGGCGGGGTCGTGAGGGTGACGGTGCTTGACCGCCCACAGCGCGGTGCGCGGCAGCGGGTCGGATGCGATGCCGCACGTCACGCAGCGCGCCGGTTCGCCCGGCATCACGGTCTCGGCGATGATCGGTGCTTCGAATGGAAGGGCCTCGCGCCAATCGGCCGTCTTCGTGATCTTCATGCGGACCTCTCCGCGCTTCCGTTCGGGCGGACGCGCGCTTTCCAGTCTTGCACGCGCCGGGTCTCCTTCTGGCCGCGCTCCGGCCCGCGTAATCTGGTCGGGTGAGCGTTTCGGAGCTTTTCGACCCCGATGAATGGATGCCGGCACCCGGCCCTGACGGCGCTGCGGCGGCGTACACCGACATCACGGCGCATGTCTCGCGCGACGGGCGCATCGCGCGCATCGCGTTCGACCGGCCCGAGGTGCGCAACGCGTTCCGCCCGCACACCGTCGACGAGCTGTACACCGCGCTGGACATCGCGCGGTGCGACCCGCGCATCGGCGTGGTGCTGCTCACCGGCAACGGGCCGAGCCCCAAGGACGGCGGCTGGGCGTTCTGCTCAGGCGGCGACCAGCGCATCCGCGGGCGCGACGGCTACAAGTACTCCGACTCCGAGGACTCGGTCGTCGAGCGAGCCGAAGGCGAGTCGAAAAGCGGCGACACGGCACGTGCCGGGCGCCTGCACATCCTCGAAGTGCAGCGGCTGATCCGATTCATGCCCAAGCCCGTGATCGCCGTCGTGCCCGGGTGGGCAGCCGGCGGCGGGCACTCGCTGCACGTGGTGTGCGACCTGACGATCGCCAGCGCCGAGCACGGCCGGTTCAAGCAGACCGACGCCGACGTCGGCTCGTTCGACGCGGGATACGGCTCGGCATACTTCGCCCGGCAGATCGGGCAGAAATTCGCGCGCGAGGTGTTCTTCCTCGCCGAGGAGTACTCCGCACAGCGCGCGTATGAGATGGGCGCCGTCAACCGGGTCGTGCCGCACGCCGACCTCGAGCGTGAGGCGGTGGCGATGGCGCGCACGGTATTGACGAAGTCGCCCACGGCGATCCGCATGCTGAAGTTCGCCTTCAACGCCGTCGACGACGGGATGGTCGGTCAGCAGGTGTTCGCCGGCGAGGCGACCCGGCTCGCGTACGGCACCGATGAGGCTGTCGAGGGGCGCGACGCCTTCTTGCAGAAGCGCGATCCCGACTGGTCGCCGTACCCCTGGCAGTTCTGAGGCCGCGCATGAGGCTCGAACCACTCGCGGGTGACGCAACCGCAGTGCTCGCGGCGGCCCGGCGCATGCTCGAGGGCACCGGTCCTGCGCTGGCGCTGGGCATGACCGGTGGCATGCCGACCGACGTGCCCGACGGCACAGCGGTCGAGGTGCCCGAGGGCACAGCGGCAGTCATCACCACATCGGGCTCGACCGGCGTGCCCAAGAGCGTCGTGCTCAGCCGCGCCGCGCTGCTGGCCGGCACCGATGCCACCGCCGCCCGCATCGGCCAGGGCGCCTGGCTGCTGGCCCTGCCGCCGGGATACATCGCGGGACTCCAGGTGATGATCCGTTCGCTGCGCGCCGGCTGCGACCCGATCCTGCTGGAGGGTCGCTTCGACCCCGTGGCGTTCGCCGAGGCTGCCCTGGCGATGCCCCCCGGCTCGTACACATCGCTCGTACCCGCGCAGCTGCAGCGCCTGCTCGATGCGGCCGAGGCCGATGACCTCGTCGCCGAGGCGCTGCGCACTTTCGCCGCGATCCTCGTCGGAGGCCAGGCGCTGCCGCTGGCCACGAGGGAGCGCGCGCAGGATGCCGGGGCCCGCATCGTGCGCACGTACGGGTCGACCGAGACCTGCGGCGGCTGCGTGTACGACGGTGTGCCGCTGCAGGACGTGCGGGCTGCGATCGTCGACGGCGAGGTGCGGCTGAGCGGTCCGATGCTCGCCGACGGGTACCTCGGCGATCCGCAGCTGACCGACGCGGTGTTCGTGACCGACGACGACGGCCGCCGCTGGTACCGCACGGGGGATGCGGGCGTGATCGACGACGGGGTGCTGCGCATCCACGGCCGCATCGACAACGTCATCGTCTCGGGCGGTGTGAACGTCTCGCTCGATCGGGTCGAACGCGTCGTGAGGGATGTCGCGGGCCTGGCCGGTGCGGTCGTGGTCGGCGTGCCAGACCAGCACTGGGGCGAGGCATCCGTCATCGTCGTCCCCCGGGGGCAGGCACTGCGCCGCAGCGACAGTGCACAGCTCGATGCGGCACGGCAGGCCGTCGCCGACCAGCTGGGCGCCGCCGCCCGCCCCGCGCGACTCGTGCTCGTCGACCGGCTCGCAACTCTGCCCAGCGGCAAGCCCGACCGCGAGGCGATCCGCCGCGCCGTCGCCGACGCGTGAGCGACAGCCCCGCCATCCGGACGGAATGACCGGAACGGGTGCGCTCCAGGGCACATTGTCGTCGCGCCGACACGTGGGTCCGGGGCAGAATGAGTGCACATCCCGGCGCGACGCTGCCCCGGCTGCGCATCGCGGATGACACCTCACCCGAGAGGAGATACCGTGACCGACGAGCGTCCGCCTGCGGCATCCGTTCCCGCCGTCGTCTTGCAGCACGTCACCAAGGCGTTCGACCAGACCCACGCGGTGCAAGACATCGACCTGCAGCTTGCGCAGGGCGAATTCTTCGCGCTGCTCGGCCCGTCGGGCTGTGGCAAGACGACCACTCTTCGCATGGTCGGCGGCTTCGAGCTGCCCACCGAGGGCCGCATCCTGCTGGAGGGCGCGGATGTGACGGCCCTGCCCCCGTACAAGCGCGACGTGAACACGGTGTTCCAGTCGTACGCGCTGTTCCCGCACATGACGGTGGCCGACAACGTGGCCTTCGGCCTGCGCCGCAAGGGCGTCTCGGGCGGTGACGCCCGCCGTCGCGCGAACGACATGCTCGAGCTGGTCGGGCTCGAAGGCTTCGGCACGCGCCGGCCGCACCAGCTCTCCGGCGGCCAGCAGCAGCGTGTGGCGCTGGCGCGGGCCCTGGTCAACGAGCCGAAGGTGCTGCTGCTGGACGAGCCGATGGGGGCTCTGGACGCCAAGATCCGCAAGTCCATGCAGATCGAGCTCAAGCGCATTCAGCGAGAGGTCGGCATCACATTCCTCTACGTCACGCACGACCAGAACGAGGCCATGTCGATGGCAGACCGGCTCGCAGTGATGAACGGCGGCCGCATCGAAGACATCGGCGAGCCGCAGCGGGTCTACGACCGGCCGGCGACGCAGTTCGTGGCGGAGTTCCTCGGCTCGTGCAACATCCTGCCGGCACAGCTCGGCGACGACGGACTGCGTCTGCCCGACGGCACTGCTGTGCAGGTCGGCGCTGAGGACCTGAAGGCGATCGCGACGCAGGACGCTCGGATCGGCCTGCGTCCCGAGAAGCTCGTGGTCACCCGTGACGGCGCGAGCGCCGCCGGGGTGAATCGGGTGCGCGGGATCGTGCGCACCGCCACCTACCTGGGCGCGAGCACGGAATACGAGGTCGTGACCACATGGGGCGATGTGCTGCGCTCGTTCGCGCAGAACCTCGACCCCTCCCAGCGCGCCGCCGCCGGCGAGCAGGTCACGATCGGGTGGGACCCCGACCACGCCTTCCTGCTGCCGTCGGCCGCCGACAGTGCGCCGCAGGCGGCGCCGGTCACCGACACGATCCGGACGGCGACCCGATGACGCCGAACGATCCCGCGCTGATCCGAGGCCTGACCCAGCAGCGTCTGTCCCGGCGCACTCTGCTGCGTGGAGCACTCACGGGCCTGGGCGCGGTCGCCATGTCGGCGACGCTTGCCGGCTGCGGCATCCCGGGCTCGCCGGCCGGGCAGGCGCAGCAGCAGATCGACTGGCCGGCCTTCTGGGCCAAGCAGAAGAAGACGGGCATGCTCGACTTCGCGAACTGGCCGCTGTACATCGACCAGGACAAAGGCAAGATCCCGTCGCTGGAGATGTTCACGAAGGCGACCGGCATCAAGGTCGACTACATGCCGGTCATCCAGGGCAACGCCCCGTTCTATGCGACGATCGCGCCGCAGCTGCGTGCGCACCAGGCGCTCGGCTACGACATCGTGGTGATGACCAACGGGTGGGAGCTGACCGAGATGATCCGCAACGGATTCCTCATGCAGCTCGACCACTCCCGACTGCCGAACTTCGCGAAATACGCGGCCGACAGCGTCAAGAACCCGCCGTACGACCCCGGCAACGCGCACTCGGTCGTGTGGCAGACCGGTTTCACCGGGCTCGCCTACAACAAGAAGCTCTCCCCGAAGAAGATCACGTCGTTCCAGGATCTGCTCGATCCGGCGCTGAAGGGCCGGATCGGGATGATGAACGACAACACCGAGCTCGGCAGCGCAGGGTTGCTGGCGACCGGCGTGAAACCCGTGGACTCGACGCCGGCGGACTGGAGGCGTGCGGCTGACTGGCTGAAGAAGCAGCGCGTGAACGTCACCGGATATTACGACCAGAGCTACATCGACAAGCTCCAGAACGGTGACACGTGGGTGTCGCAGGCCTGGTCAGGCGACGTCTTCCAGGCGCAGGCGAACGGGGCGGCCGACCTCGAGTTCGTCACCCCAGACGAGGGCCAGATGGTCTGGCACGACAACATGCTGATCCCGATGCAGGCGCAGCATCCCGCCGACGCCCTGGAGTGGATGAACTTCTACTACACGCCCGAGATCGCGGGCATCGTCGAGGACTGGGTGAACTACGTGTGCCCGGTGCCGGCGGCCAAGCAGTACATCCTCGAAGAATTGGAGGATCCGGATGTCGCCAACAGCCCATTGGTGTTCCCGACTCCCGAGATGGAGCGCAAGAGCAACGACTTCTACGTGTTCCGCAACTACGACGAGTATGAGCAGTGGAACGAGACCTTCAACCAGGTGATCCAGTCATGACCGCCGTCACCGCTCTCGCCGCTCCCGCCACCGGCCCCAAGCCGCCGTTGCGCGCCCGCATCCGACGCAACCCCGCGCCGTACCTGCTGGCGCTGGCCGGCATCGCATGGCTGCTGGTGCTGTTCGTCATTCCGCTGATCTCGGGCCTTGCGGTCTCGCTCATGAGCGGCAACCCCGAAGACGGCTACACGTTCACGTGGAACGTCGGCGTCTACGCAAAGCTGTTCGGCCCGGAGGCGACGACCCCCTATTGGCTGTTCCTCGGACGTGGTGTGTTCTACGGCGCGGTGGCCACGGTCGTCACGATCCTCGTCGGCTATCCGATGGCGTACTTCATCGCGTTCCGGGTGCGCCCGCAGTGGAAGAACTTCCTGCTGCTGCTGGTGATGCTCAGCTTCCTGGTCTCGTTCATCATCCGCACAGACATGTGGGCGTTCCTGCTCAGCGACCAGGGGCCGGTGCTCTCGGTCCTTCGCGCGATGCATCTGATCGGCACCGACATCCACGTCCTGGGCACCGGTGCCGCCGTGATCGGCGGGCTCGCCTACAACGACCTGGCGTTCATGGTGCTGCCGATCTACGTCGCCCTCGAACGGATCGATCCGCGCCTGATCGAGGCATCCGCCGATCTGTACGGAAAGAAGAGCGCCACATTCTTCCATACCGTGCTGCCGCTGACCCGGTCGGGGATCTTCGCGGGCGTGCTGCTCGTGTTCATCGACTCGGCCGGTGACCCGGTCAGTCCGTCCCTGCTGGGTGGAACTCACACCTACACCATCGGCCAAGCCATCCAAGACGCCTACCTGACCAACCAGCAGTACAACGTCGCCGCAGCGCTGTCCACGGTCCTGATGATCGTGCTCGGTGTGATCCTGTTCGCGTATGCCCGCATCGCGGGCACTGACAACATCGAGGACCTGGTATGAGCATCGCCACCGATGTCGCGCCCGCCACCCGTGGCCTGCCCGACCCCGCCGGCAACGTCGTCAACCTGCCCAAGAAGCGGCGCGGCCCGTTCCTGCCGATCTTCTTCTGGGTGTTCCTGGTGATCACGCTGCTGCCGATCATCACGATGGTCGTCTACAGCTTCAACAACACCCCGACCAGCCGCATCACCTTCAGATGGCACGGGTTCACGCTGTACTGGTATCAGAACCTCACGCAGGTGCAGGGGCTGGGCGAGGCGTTCCTGCTGTCTGTCGTGATCGCTGTGCTCGCCGCGGTCATCGCGATCCTCATCGGTGTGCCGCTGGCGATGGCGCTGGAGCGCTATCGATTCTTCGGCAAGAGTGCGATCTCGGCGACCGTGTTCGCTGACATCGCGGCACCGTCGATCGTCGTCGGCGCGGCATCCCTGTCGTTCTTCCTGTCGTCGAGCATCCCGCTCGGATTCTGGACCGTGCTGCTGGTGCACGTGACGTTCTGTCTGGCCTATGTGGTGGTCGTCGTGCGCGCCCGCCTCTCGGGCACCGGCATGGTGCTCGAGCAGGCGGCCGCAGACCTCGGCGCTGCGCCGTTCGTCGGATTCGTCAAGGTGACACTGCCGCTGCTGGTGCCCGGCATGATCGCCGCCGGTGCCCTGGCCCTGGCGATGTCGATCGACGATTACGTCATCACGAGCTTCGTCGCAGGCCCCGCTGTCACCTTCCCGCTGTTCGTCTACGGAGCCGCGAAGGTCGGACTGCCGCCGCAGGTGCTGTGCTTCGGCACGCTCATCTTCGTCGTCGGGCTCCTCGTGATGTTCCTGAACAGCTGGCTGACCCGGCGCGGGCGGCGGTAGGGGCGCCGACGAGACCCACAGCGCGCCGACGAGACCCACAGCGCGCCGAAGAGACCCACAGCGCGCCGAATAGAATCAGTGCCGTGGCATCCTCTTCCCGCACGTCCCGCAAGAAGCGAACGCCGTCCGGCGGCAATCCGGCCAAGGCCCCGGTCCGGCACATCCCCCGGCCCACCGCCGGGGACTGGGTCGGGGCGGCCCGGTTGCGCACGCTGCCGCTCGCGGTGACGCCGGTGCTCATCGGCACCGGAGCGGCGCACGTGATCGACATCCGGTTCCACTGGGTGCTCGCGCTCGGGTGCCTGGCCGTCGCGGTGCTGCTGCAGATCGGCGTGAACTTCGCCAATGACCACTCCGACGGCGTTCGGGGCACCGACGACCACCGCCACGGACCGGCGCGACTGACCGCCTCGCGCAAGGTCCAGGCCCGCACGGTGCTGATCGTGGCGCTGTCCTTCTTCGCCCTGGCTGCTCTGGTGGGCCTGGCGCTGGTGATCCGCACGCAGCAGTGGTGGATGCTGGTGGTCGGCGCCGCGTGCATCGTGGCGGCGTGGTTCTACACCGGCGGCAAGAGGCCGTACGGTTACCACGCACTGGGTGAGCTGTTCGTGTTCGTCTTCTTCGGGCTGGTCGCCACGGTCGGCACGACCTGGATCCAGGTGCAGGCCGCCCCTCAGGAAGCCTGGCTCGGCGGTGTGGCGGCGGGGCTTCTGGCCGTCGCGGTGCTGGTGGCCAACAACCTGCGCGACGTCGACCAGGACCGCACCGCCGGCAAGAAGACACTGTCGGTCGTGATCGGTCGGCGCGGCTCGCAGATCCTGTTCACGGTCTGTATCGTGCTGGCGTTCGGCATCGCAGCGCTGGTGGCCGTGTTCTACCCCGTCGCGTGGCTGGTGATGATGGCGCTGCTCGGCGCCATTCCCGCGCTGATGATCGTGTGGATGTATCGCACGCCGCGCGAACTGGTCACCGCCCTGGCGGTCACCTCGTTCACCTCGCTCGCGTACGGCGCCCTGCTGATGTGGGCCTATCTCGGCTGATCAGCCGGCGTCGTTGCCCGAGTCGGCCGAGCCCGTCGGGTGCGGCTGAACCGCGTCGTTCGCGGCATCCTCGATATCGGCATCCTGCTGCCCCGCCGTGCGGTGCTGCCCGTCCTCGCGGGCCATGCGCCGCTCGCGCCGCTCCGCCAGCCCTGCCGAGACCTCGTTCAGCGGACGGCGCAGGAAGATGATCGACAGCGAGATGCCGATCAGCGCGGCGAAGATGATGGCGATCCAGTACATCGCACGGAAGATCGGGAACAGCATCATGATCCCCAAGGGCACGAGGAACGCCAGCAGGCGCAGCACGGAATACACGATTGCGGAGCGGGTCTTCACTCTTCCCAGTCTACGTGGGGCATCAGCACAGTCCGGGCGGGTGTGTGCGGCTTAGGATGAGGGCATGGCTCGCCTGCTTCTGATCCTCGCCCTCGTGGCGGTGATCTTCTGGGTGTTCAGCATCGTGGATGCTGCCGTGCAGCCTGCCATTCGGCACCGCGGTGTCGGCAAGTCGATGTGGGTCGCGATCGTGGTCGTCTTCCCTGTGCTTGGCGGCGTGCTGTGGTTCGCGATCGGTCGTGCGCCCGCTATGGCGCGCGGTGTGCGTGCTCCCGACGACGATCCCGAGTTCCTGCGCGGGCTCGGTCCGGCCCCACACACCTCCTCGTCGGCCGATCACCGCTCGCGCGCCGAGCAGGATGAACGCATCCGTCAGCTCGAACAGGACCTCGCGCGGCTCGACCACGACGACGACGATCCCACCGTCGGCCCGCGTCCGTGAGCGCCGAGTCTGATCCGGTCGGCCCTGATCCGGTCGGCCCTGATCCGGTCGGCCCGGCTTCTGCCGGCGGGCGGCCCTCGCCGGCGACCGATGCTGCTGCCGCCCTGCTGGCGCGGCTGGTCGAACGGGGAGTGCAGCACGTGGTGCTCAGTCCCGGATCGCGATCCCAGGCGCTGGCGCTGGTGGCCGCCGAGTTCGAGGAGCGTGGAGCGATCGCGCTGCACGTGCGCATCGATGAGCGCGTCGCCGGGTTCACCGCCCTGGGTGTCGGGCGCGAGACCGGGATCCCGGCGGCCGTGATCTGCACATCGGGCACCGCAACGGCGAACCTGCTGCCGGCCGTGCTCGAGGCGGACCATGCGGGCGTCCCTCTGCTGCTGCTGACAGCCGATCGTCCGCCCGAGCTGCGCGGCGTGGGTGCCAACCAGACCACGCGCCAAGTCGGGATCTACGGCGCGCACGTGCGGTGGGAAGACGACCTGCCCGTGCCCGAGGCGACCGACGCAGACGGCACGTCACCGGCGACGGCGGCGGTGCGGGCGGCAGCCGACGAGGCGATGGATGCCGCACTGGGCGTTTCGGGTCGCCCCGGACCCGCGCACCTGAACCTCCCCTACCGTGCGCCGCTGTCGGGTGCGTTCCCCGCATGGTTCGCTGCGAGGGCCGCCGCCGCCACCGATGCGTCGAGACTGCGCGAACTGCGCGCCGACGGACCTGGTCGTCGCAGTTCGCGCGATCTCGATGGTGCCTCGGGTCAGGATGCCGGTCCCGTCGAGCTGCCGCGCGGTCCCCGCACGGTCGTGGTCGCCGGAGCCGACGGAGGACCGGCGGCCGAGCAGCTTGCATATGAGGGCGGCTGGCCGCTGATCGCCGAGATCGTCAGCGGCGCGCGTTTCGGCCGGCAGATCGTGCACGGCTACCGTGCAGCGCTGCGCGATGCCGAGCTGGGCGGGCGCATCGAGCGCGTCGTCGTCTACGGCCACCCGACCTTGTCACGAGAGGTGACGGCGCTGCTCTCGCGCGGCGACCTCGAGGTGATCGCTGTGACCGGCGGCGGCGAACCGCTGAACCTCAACGGCGCGACCGCGCATGTCACGGCGGCCACGGTGGCACGAGGGGCCGCTGACCGGGACTGGCTCGGCACCTGGATGCGCGCCTCGCGTGCTGCCGAAGTCGATCTCGCCCCGGCGGCGCCGGACGCGACGGGACTTGCCTCGGCGGTGCCCAGCGAACGGCTGCGCGCGCTGGCCGCCGAGGTCGCGATCGCGCGCACCGCGGTGACGCGGGAGCTGCTGGTCGACGCCGTGTGGCGGGCCACCTGGCCGCACGACCGACTGGTGTTCGGCTCGTCGCGCCTGGTGCGAGTGGCCGACGGCATCCTGCCCGGAAAGAAGGTCCCCGTCCACGCCAACCGGGGACTCGCCGGCATCGACGGCACGGTCTCCACCGCGCTCGGCGTGGCGCTGGCGAGCCAGCGCAACGGAGAGCTCGGCGTCACGCGCGTGCTGCTGGGCGATCTCGCCCTGCTGCATGACGTGGGAGCGCTGCTGCTGCCGGACGGTGAAGTCGACCCGCGCATCCAGATCATCGTCGGCAACGACGGCGGCGGCACGATCTTCGACGGGCTGGAGGTGGCATCCACCGCCGCTGACGCTCCGATGCGCCGCGTCATGTACACGCCGCAGGCGGTGGATGTCGCGGCCCTGGCCACGGCCTACGGCTGGGATTACGAGCGGGTGACCACGCGCACGGCGCTGGATCAGGAGCTCACGGCGGGCCGCGGCGGCCGGCGCATCATCGAGGTGCCGCTGGAGCGCTGAGGGCGCAGCGATGCGCGCGCGGCGCTGGGGGCGGGCCGCGGCGCCGCGTGGACCGCGGTGAGGCGGTGCTGGACCGGCGGTGCTCGGACGGCCATGATGAGACGCATGACCCCGAAGAGCCAGAAGCACTGGAACGGCGACGCATCGACCCTGCTGCGGGCGACCGGCGGCTTTCGACTGGACCGCGTCGATGCCGACGCCAGCCCCGGCTATGGGCGCCGCAAGCGCGACGCCGTCGCCGATCTGGTCGCGGGGGCCGATGAGCTCAGCGAGCTGCAGGAACGGCTGTACGCGTCCGCCCGCGGCGGGACATCTGAGGCATCGGTGCTGCTGATCCTGCAGGCGATGGACACCGCGGGCAAAGGGGGGATCGTGCGCCACGTCGTGGGCTCTGTCGACCCGCAGGGGGTGCAGCTGACGGCCTTCAAGAAGCCCACGCCCGAAGAGCTCGCGCACGACTTTCTGTGGCGGGTCCGGCCGCAGGCGCCCGCCCCCGGCATGATCGGCGTGTTCGACCGGTCGCACTACGAGGACGTGCTGATCGGCAAGGTGCGCTCACTCGCGCCCGAGGAGGAGATCGAGCGGCGGTACGGGGCGATCGTCGACTTCGAGAAGGAGCTCACCGACGCCGGCACCCACATCGTCAAGGTCATGCTGCACATCTCCGCCCACGAGCAGCGCGACCGGCTGATGGACCGGCTCGACCGTCCCGACAAGCACTGGAAATACAATCCCGATGACGTGGACGAGCGCAAGCTGTGGCCCGACTACATGAAGGCGTATCAGTCGGTGTTCGAGCGCACGTCCACCGCGAACGCCCCCTGGTATGTCGTGCCGGCCAACCACAAGTGGTACGCGCGGCTCGCGGTGCAATCGCTGTTGCTGAACGCGCTTCTGGAGATCGATCCGCGGTGGCCCGCGGCATCCTTCGACGTCGCCGCCGAGCGTGAGCGTCTGCGCGCGACCTGACCTGCGCGCCCACCCTCCGCCGGCCCGCCCTGCCGTCGAGCGAAGTGTTGGTGTCGTCAAGTACTTGATGTGATACAGTAATTGACGTGACGAAAGACAGTGCATTCGCAGCGGACCTCATCCGCGGCCACACCGACACGATCGTGCTCGGCGTGCTGCGGGGCGGCGACCGCTACGGCTTTGAGATCTACAAGGCGATCCGCGAGGCCACCGGCGGCGAGCACGAGATCAAAGAGGCCACGCTCTACGCCACGTATCGCCGGCTCGAGCGCGACGGGCTCGTCGAATCGTACTGGGGGGACGAGACCCAGGGCGGGCGGCGCAAGTACTACCGCATCACCGACGCCGGCCGCGCCGTCTACACCTCCAACGTCGCCGCGTGGGTCGCCACCCGGCATGTGATCGACGCCCTGCTGGACGTCTCCGACACCTCCCCGAAGGGCACACACCGATGAACACCGACATCCACCGCCTGCTCGACGAGGCCTTCACCGCCGTCGAGATGACCCCCGATGCGCAGGACCTGAAAGAGGAGATCCGGGCGAACCTGGTCTCGCGCGTCGCCGAGCTCGAGGCATCCGGAACCGCTCCGACGGATGCCGCGCTCCAGGCCGTCGCCGAGCTCGGCGACGTGCACGAACTGCTGGGCGAGGCCGGCGGCGCGCCCGCGCCGGCGTCAGATTCCACTCTGAACGGCTACACCGCGCTTGCGCTGCGCAACAGGGTGCGGCCCAAGCCCGGCTTCGTCGTCCGTGTCGTCGTCTGGTCGGCCATGATCGTCGTCGGCGTCACGCTCGGCACGCTGGGGGCGACCGGGGTGCTGCCGCTCGTGGCGGGCCCGCTGATCGCCCTGCTCGGCCTGGCCTCGACCGGGCTCGGCCTGCTCGTCGGAGATTCGCTCGCGCAGGAGACGACGACGAATCACCCGATGCCGCACAACCGTGCCGGTGGCTATGCGGCGGCCAGCTTCCTGATGCTCTACGGCCTCGGCTTCGCCGGTTATGTCGGGCTGCAGGCACTGCCGGTGTGGTGCGTCGTGTTCGCCGCGCTCGGCGTGATCGCGGCCATCATCCTCTACGCGTTCCTCGGGGCGACCCAGACCAACCGGCACAAGGCCTGGACCCGACGAGCGCACGCCCAGATGCCGCCCAATCGGTTCGAGCAGGAGCCCGAGACCGCCGCGCGCTTCGGCGTCTATGTCGCGGCGATCTGGATCCTGACGTTCGCCGTCATCGCGGTACTCGGCTTCACCGTCGGCTGGTGGTGGGCCCCCGTGGCCTTCCTGGGCGGCCTGGGCGTCATGATGCTGGTCCTGGCGCGCATGATGTTCGGTCCGCGCAAGACGCAGGACTGACCGACAAGACCCAGAGCTGATCAGCCCGGCGCGTTTCGACTCGTCGCTTCGATCCTCGTTCGATCACCCGAAGAAGGAAGGGATGCTTCGCCATGCCTGAAAACGGTTCACCCCGCGCCGCCATCGAGGCGCGCGACCTCGTCAAGGTGTACCCCGGCCGCGGCCGCAGACCCGCCGTCCGTGCCCTGGACGGCCTGGGGCTCATTGTCCCCGCCGGGCGGGTGTTCGGCCTGCTCGGCCCCAACGGGGCGGGCAAGTCGACCACCACCAAGATCCTCACGACGCTCTCTCGTGCGACCTCGGGCTCGGCCTGCGTGGCCGGCCACGACATCCTGCGCGAGCCCGAGGCCGTGCGCACGGCGATCGGCTACGTCTCCCAGGGCGCCGGAACAGATCCGTTCCTCACCGCGACCGAGAACCTCGAGATCGCCGCGCGCATGCGAGGCGTCTCGGCCGCAGAGTCCCGTGCCCGTGCGGCGCATCTGCTCGACGAATTCGGGCTGATCGAGGCATCCGGCCGCCCCGTCCACACGTTCTCAGGAGGCATGCGCCGCCGGCTCGACGTGGCTGCAGCTCTCGTGCACCGGCCGAGCGTGCTGTTCCTCGACGAGCCGACCACGGGCCTGGACCCTGAGGCGAGAGCTGCCATGTGGGCCGAGATCCGGCGATTGTCGGGCGAGGACGCGCTCACGGTGATCCTCACCACGCACTACATGGAAGAGGCCGACCGTCTGGCCGACGAACTGCTGATCGTCAACCGCGGACGGGCCGTCGTGCAGGGCAGCCCCGACGAGCTGAAGGCGGCCCTGCACGGCGACTCCGTGCGCGTCACCCTCGTTGAGCCGGACCCTGCGCACGTCCGTGCGGCGATCGCGCGGGTGCCCGGGCTGCGCGACGTCATGGTCGAGGCATCCGGGGTCGACGGCGTGCTCGCCGCCCGCACCGACGACGCCTCAGCCGCCGTCGGTGCCGTGATCTCGGCTCTGGATGCTGCGGGCATCCGCTACGGCCAGGTCGCAGCATCCCACCCCACCCTCGATGACGTGTACCTGCACTTCGTCGGACACACCTTCGGCGAGCACACGCCCGCCGTCCCGGAAGGAGTCGCAGCATGACCACGATCGCTCCGGCCCTCGCGGTGCGCCGCGCGGGCTGGTTCACCCAGACCGGCCAGGTGCTGCGCCGGTGGCTGATCGTCTCGATCCGGCAGGTGTGGGGTCCGGCGATGAGCCTCATCCAGCCGGTGATCTGGATCGTGCTGTTTGGGCAGGTCTTCCACGCACTGGGCGCCCTGCCGCAGTTCGGCGGGGCAGGCTACATCGACTATCTGGTGCCGGGCATCCTCATGATGACGGTGCTGTACTCCGGCGCCTGGGCGGGCACCGGGTACATCGACGACATCAATTCAGGCGTCATGGACCAGTACCTCACCTCACCCATCTCGCGCTCGGCGATCATCACGGGTCAGCTCGTGCAACAGCTGATCGTGGGCGTGGCCCAGTCGCTGGTCGTGCTCGGGATCGGCGCGCTGGCCGGAGCACGCTACCCGGGGGGCGCGGGCGGGATGCTGGTGGCGCTGGCCGTGGCGACGGTGCTGGCGGCGATCTTCTGCTGTGCGTCCACCGGCGTCGCGCTGATCTCGCGCAACCAGATCGCGCTGATCAGCCTGTCGCAATTGATCGTGCTGCCGGCCACGTTCCTGTCGACCACGATGATGCCGGCGGCGCTCATGCCCGACTGGGTGCAGTCGGTCTCGCGCGGGAACCCGATGACCTGGGCCGTCGAGCTCGGCCGCGGCGGCCTGACGGGCGTCTATCCGGACGCGGCGTGGTGGCAGCTCGGCGGGCTCGTGCTGCTGGCGGCGCTCGCATTCACCTGGGCGGTGCGGTCGCTGCGCGCCTACCAGCGCTCGATCTGACGTTCGCCCCCACACGCCCGCACACACGCCCGACCGCCCGCCCGCCCGCAGAACCCTCACCGGAGATGCCGGGGCCGAGGGTGGGATGCCGCGGCCAGGCGGCCGGGATGCGGGGCCGTCAGAAGCCGCGCCAGCGGCGGCCGAACCCGGTGCACAGGATCGTCGTGGCATACAGCAGGGCCGCCAGGCCCAGGGCCGCGGTCAGACCCAGTGCGTCGACGCCGATGCCGGCCAGAAGGCTTCCCAACGGCATCGCGGCGGTGACGCCGGCGGTCAGCGCTCCGAGCACGCGCGCCCGGATGCCCGCCGGCACGATGCGATACAGCGCGGCGTCCAGCATCGGGTTCAAGGGACCGGCGGCAAGGCCGGTCACGGCGAGCACCACGGCCACAACGGCGAACGGCGGCTCGAGCATTAACGCGAGATACGGCGGGGGACCGGCGAGCAGGAACAGGACGATCAGCAGGCCATGACGAGGGACCCGGTCGCCGATGATGCCGTACAACCCGGCGCCCGCCAGCGCTCCGCCCGAGAAGCAGGCGATCATGATCCCGAGCTCCGCGCCGTTGTGACCGAGGCCCTTGGCATACAGGGGCTGCAGCACCGTGAGCCCCGCCGTGTCGATGGCGTTCGTGACCACCACCATCGCGACCACGGCGCGCATCAGAGGGGTCCGGAGGATGAAGCGGATGCCGGCGGTCATCGCCCGCCACCCCAGACCGCGGTCCGTCTCGGCGTCGTCGAGTGCGACCCGCGGTACGAACGCGACGGTGAGGACGATGGCGACCGCGAATGTCGCGCCGTCGACAAGCATCGTGGGAGCGGGACCGGTGAGGGCCACCAGCAGCCCCGCGAGCGCCGCGCCCGCCATCGTCGCGCTGCGCTCGACGGTGGCCTGCATCGCGGCGACGCGATCAAGCGGCATGCGGGCCAGGGCCGACAGTTCGGGAATCTGACTCGAGCGCGCGGCTTCGCCGGGTGCGTCGAGCAGGTTCGAGAGGAACACCAGCGCGAGCAGCGCGCCGAAGCTCAGCGCATCGGCTGCCGCCAGCAGCGGAACGGCGAGCACGGTGGCGCCGCTGGCCGCGTCGGCGATGATGCTCGCCCGGCGAAAACCGAGTCGATCGACCACGGCGCCGCCGACGACGCCGCCGATCACCAGCGGCAGCGTCGCGGCGATCCCGGCCGCGGCGATGGCGAGCGGGGTGTTCGAGATCTGCAGGGCGATCAGGGGTACGGCGACCACGGTGATCGCGTTGCCGGCACGCGAGATGCCGCCGGCCGCCAGCAGCGCCACGATGGGGGTGCGGCGACGTGTGGTGATGGCGGATGCCGCGCTCATGGCCGCCGGTACGCCGAGTAGATGATGCGCACGGGAGCGGCGCCGGCGCGCTCGCGATCACCGCGCTCGTGCCAGCGGGCGACGACCTCGTCAAGCTCCGCGGTGAGCTCGTGCAGCTGCTGGGCGGTGAGCCATGCCAGGTCGTCGCTGATGGTGGCGGCAGCGACCCATTCCTCGTCGAGCTCGTCTTCGTGCTCGAGGTAGGAGAGCTGATCTGCGGTGTACCCCTGCACGAACGCCTGTCGCATCGCGCGGGCGGCCGTGCGCTGCGCGGGGTCGCGGCGCAGCCGGACGGGATCGAACGTGGTCAGCTCGGCGCTCGCACGCCACCAGCTCTCGCGGCCGTCGCGGGCGAGTTCGGGCGCCTGCTCGACCATGCCGTGTCGCTCGAGCGTGCCGAGGTGATAGCTGATCGACCCGGGCGCCGCGTCGAGCCGGTCGCTGAGGGAGCCGACCGTCTGCGGCCCGTCCTCGCGCAGCGCGCCGATGATCTGCAGGCGCAGCGGGTGCGCCAGCGCACGCAGCGCGGAGGGGTCGGCGACCGTGACCGTGCGGCGGTGCGTGGATTCGTCCATGCCTCGACCTTAAACCCACAACGTTCATTGCACAAGAACTCTTGCAGAGTTGCATGTGGCGCTCACCGAATCGGCGACGCTGTCGGGTGGGCGAGCACGGTCGGGTGGGGCGAGGCGGGGCAGCGACGCTGCGCCGAGAGCCGGCAGGGCGGAGCGTCAGGCCAGGGCGTCGACGATCGGGCGGAACTTCACGCGGGTTTCCAGCAGCTCGGACTCGGGGTCGCTGCCGGCCACGATGCCCGCTCCGGCATGTGCGACCACCGGCATGACGCCGCCGACGGGCGCGTCGAACTGCGCGCAGCGCAGCGCTATCGCCCACTCGCCGTCGCCGTGCTGGTCGATCCACCCGACCGGCCCCGCATACCGGCGCCGGTCGAACGGCTCGAGCCGGCGGATCGCCTCGACCGCCGCAGCGGTCGGGGTGCCGGCGACGGCAGCGGTGGGGTGCAGCGCCTGGATCAGATCCAGCGAGGTCGCCCCGTCCGACAGCGTGCCGGCCACGTCGGTGGCCAGGTGCCACACGTTGGGCAGTTCGAGCGTGAAGGGATGCTCGTCGACGGTCAGCCCGGTGGTGTGTCCGGTCAGCGACGCGACGACGCTGTGCACCGCGTACGCGTGCTCGTCGAGGTCCTTCGCGCTTGCGGTGAGGGCTGCGCGGGACGCGGCATCCTGCGTCGCATCGGCCCCGCGCGGACGCGTGCCGGCGAGTACCCGCGCGGTGACGCGGCCGTCGTGCACGGTGGCCAGGGTCTCGGGGCTCGCACCGATGATGCCGTCGACGGCATATGTCCAGGTGTCGGGGTAGCCCGTGCTCAACTCGTGGATGAGTCGGCGCAGGTCGGCGTCTTCGGGCACCGTGCCCACGAGGTCGCGCGCGACGACGATCTTGCCGGCCTCGCCGGTCGCGATCGCCTCGAGCGCGCCGCGGACGGCCGACTGGTACCCGTCGGGGTCGAGGGCTCCGGGCCCGAGCGTCGCCGACCAATAGGGCTCGTAGGCGATCGGCTCGGGAAGGGTCTTCGCGTCGGTGTCGGTGTCGGCGTCGGCCTCGGTGTCCCGTCGGATGCTCGTGAGCCAGGCCCGACCGCCGCGCCGGCCGACGATCAGCGACGGCACGACGATCGATGCGCCCGCGGCCGAGCGCTCATCGAACGGCAGCGCCGCGAAGCCGACCAGGCCGGTGCCCGGCACATCCACCGGGTCGTCGATGTCGGCCTGCGCTGCCAGCTCGGCCCACGCTCGCGCCAGAGCCTGAGCGCGCGGCTCGGGGGAGTCGGGGCCGACGTCCAGCCGGGTGACCACGGGAGCGACGCCGACGATCCCCTCACCGCGGCGCAGCCATGCCAGCGGCGCGGCCGGTGAGGTGTGGGCCAGCAGGTCATCGTGTGCAAGGTCGTGCAGACCGACCTCACGCGTGCGCACGTGCAGACGCGGGGCGGGCGAACCGGTCATTCCACCAGCCTACGGCGCCCGCGGACCCCTTCCGCCCCGTCCGCCCGCATCCCGCCCACCGTCGAAATCATGTGACATCGACGGCGACACATCGAATTCACGTCAAACTCGTGTGCCCGTGTCGATTGCGTATGATTTCGCCGCCCCGAGGCGGGGTAGGCTCGGCCCGTGAGCGACCCGACGCGCCCCGAGCCGGGCACCTGCCTCGCGTTTCGCTGGCGCAAATGGGACGGCTCGCCGCACTGGCGCCACGACGGCATCTACCTCGGCGCAGACCGGTGGGGCGATTGGATCTGCCAGCCCGCCGGGTGGCAGAGCCACCGGCCCGGCCGCGAATTCACCGCCGAGTCGGCCAACGTGACCCTCATCCCGTCCGACGGCACGTGGACGGCCACTTGCTACGGCGCGATGCACCCGCGGCACGTGCGCATCTACATCGACCTCGCCTGGGACGTGCGCTGGCAGATCATCGACGGCGCGTGCGTGCCGACCGCGATCGACATGGATCTGGATGTCGTCCGCGCCGACGATGAGCGCGGCATCTGGGTCGACGACCGCGACGAGTGGGACGAGCACCGCGCCGCGATGGCCTACCCGCCCGAGGTCGTCGCGCAGCTGGAAGCGCTCGCGCTGGACCTCGAGCGCCGGGTCACGGCAGCCACCCCTCCGTTCGACGACGCGACGATCGACGCGTGGCTGGCACGGGTGCCGCAGGATGCCGGGGCCTGAGCCGCGGCCTGAGCCGGAAGCTGGGCCGGAAGCTGGGCGAGGCCTGCACGGGCCCGCTCGGTGCCCGCTCGGGGCCTGCTCGGGGCCCGCACGAAGGTCGCTCCCGGACGCGTCGGCCTAGACTCGTCGGGTGACCAGCAACCGCGCAGACCTCGGCAAAGACCCCAAACGGGTCAGCGGCATGTTCGACCAGGTCGCCGCCGGTTATGACCGCACCAACACGGTGCTCAGCCTCGGCAACGACAAGCTGTGGCGGGTCGCCGTCACCCGCGCCGTCGCGCCGCGACCGGGCCAGCGCATCCTCGACCTCGCCGCCGGCACCGGCGCGAGTTCGGTAGCCCTCGCGCGCAGCGGCGCCGACGTGGTGGCCGCCGACTTCTCTCCGGGGATGATCGCCGAGGGGAGGCGTCGGCACGGCGATCTGCCGAACCTCACCTTCCATGAGGCGGATGCCACGGCCCTGCCCTTCGAGGACGATTCGTTCGACACCGTCACGATCTCGTTCGGGCTGCGCAATGTGGCATCGCCGCGCGTGGCGCTGGCCGAGATGCTGCGGGTGGCCAAACCCGGCGGACGTCTGGTGATCTGCGAGTTCTCGCACCCGCGATCCGCCGCGTTCGCGGGGCTGTACGGCTTCTACAACAACCGCATCCTGCCGGTGGCGGCCAAGGCGGTCAGCAGCAACGCCGACGCATACGACTATCTGAACGAGTCGATCCGGGACTGGCCGGACCAGCGCACCCTCGCCAGCTGGATCCGCGCGGCCGGCTGGCGCGAAGTGGCCTACCGGAACCTCACCTTCGGCATCGTCGCGCTGCACCGCGCCTACAAGCCCATGGCCTAGCAGCACAAGCACGCAGAGGCCTGAGCCGCGGCATCCGCCCGCCACGCGTGCGAGCGCGCGAATGCGTGCGGGTAGGCTGGAAATCGTGACTCCGAGCCGTTCTGTGCCGGGCTCGCGCAGTGCGAGCCGACTCGGTCTGACCGAGCGTGTCTTCGCGGGTGCGAAGTCCCGAAAGCTGTTGCGCACCATCGAAGGCGGCTTGGAGCGCGTCGAGCACAGCCTCGCTGCCGAACTGCGCATCGCGGATCCGCTGGTGGATGCGCCCACGCGGTATCTGTATGAGGCGGGCGGCAAGCGCGTGCGCCCCATGCTGGTGCTGCTGACCTGCCAGCTCGGCGACGGCGCCACCGACCCCGTCGTCGATGCGGCCATGGCCCTCGAGCTGACCCACCTCGGTTCGCTGTACCACGACGACGTGATGGATTCCGCCGACGTGCGCCGCGGCGTGCCGGCCGCGCACTCGGTGTGGGGCAACAACATCGCCATCCTCACCGGCGACCTGCTGTTCTCCCGCGCCAGCCAGATCATGGCGCGCCTGGGCGAACGCGCGATCCGACTGCAGGCCGACACGTTCGAGCGGCTGGTGCTCGGGCAGATGCACGAGACGATCGGGCCGCAACCCGGTGATGACCCGGTGGCGTTCTACCTGCAGGTGCTCGCCGACAAGACCGGGTCGCTGATCGCGGCTTCCGCACAGGCCGGCATCATCTTCGGCAACGCCGATCCCGCCTTCGAGCAGCCGCTCATGGCGTTCGGTGAGAAGGCCGGTGTCGCCTTCCAGCTGCTCGACGATGTGATCGACCTGAGCGACGACCCCGATCAGACCGGAAAGGTGCCCGGCACCGACTTGCGTGCGGGCGTTCCCACGATGCCGTACCTGCTGCTGACCCAGCGGCAGGATGCGGCATCCGTCGCCCTTCGCGAGCAGATCGACGCGGGTGTCGCCGAGATCGCCGCCGGAGCCGACCAGTCGATCCTCGACACCGCACTCACGGCCCTGCGAGACCACGACGCCACAGACGAGACCCGACGTCTCGCGCGCACCTGGTCGCAGCAGGGCATCGACGCGATCGGGCACCTCCCGGATGGGCCGGTGCGTGAGGCGCTCACGCGCTTCGCCGTCGCCGTGGCCGATCGCAGCAGCTGACGCGGCATGACCCCGCCGCCGCGGCCCTACCGCCGCATTCGAAAGGACCCCATGACCAAGCTCAGACTTGCCATCATCGGCGCAGGACCCGCCGGCATCTACGCCGCCGACAATCTGCTGAAGACCGAGCGCAAGTTCGACGTGTCGATTGACCTGTTCGACAAGCTTCCCGCGCCGTACGGCCTCGTGCGCTACGGCGTGGCCCCCGACCATCCCCGCATCAAGGGCATCATCACGGCGCTGCGCAACGTGCTCGACCGCGGCGACATCCGCATCTTCGGCAACGTCGAATACGGCCGCGACCTGTCGATGGACGATCTGAAGGCTCACTACAACGCCGTGATCTTCGCGACCGGCGCCGTGCACGACGCGCCGCTGCCGATCGAGGGCATCGACGCGGAGGGCGTGCACGGCGCGGCGGAGTTCGTCAGCTGGTACGACGGGCACCCCGATGTGCCGCGTCAGTGGCCGCTGGACGCGTCGTCGGTGGCCGTCATCGGCAACGGCAACGTCGCCCTGGACGTGGCGCGGCTGCTGGCCAAGCACGTCGAGGACCTGCACCCCACCGAGATCCCGGCGAACGTCGAGGAGGGCCTGGCCGCGTCGCAGATCACCGACGTGCACGTGTTCGGCCGTCGCGGGCCCACCCAGGTGCGCTTCACCCCGCTCGAGCTGCGCGAACTCGGCGAACTGCGCGACGTGGACACCGTCGTCTACGACGAGGACTTCGACTACGACGAGGCGTCCAAGACGGCGATCGCCACGAACAAGCAGGTCATGGTGATCGACCGCATCCTCCAGTCGTGGCGCACGCGTCCCGGCGCGAACAACGTCGGCGGAGAGGCGTCCCGACGTCTGCATATGCATTTCTTCGCACGCCCCGTCGAGGTGAAGAAGGATGCCGCGGGCCGCGCGAGCGCGCTCGTGTTCGAGCGCACGAAGCCCGACGGGCAGGGCGGCGTCGTGGGAACCGGCGAGCTGCGCGAAATCGCCGTCGGCCAGGTGTACCGGGCCATCGGGTGGTTCGGCGCCGCGTTGCCGGGAGTGCCGTTCGACAAGCGGCACGGCGTGATCCCCAACCGCGAGGGCCGCGCGCTGGCGAAGGACTCGAACGACGCGGTGCCCGGCGTCTACACGACCGGGTGGGCAAAGCGCGGACCGGTGGGACTGATCGGCCACACGAAGTCCGACGCCATGGAGACCGTGCGCAATCTCATCAACGACCAGGGGTCGTGGTGGCGGCCCGGCCACCCCGAAGAGACGGCGATTCCGGCGCTGCTGGCCGAGCGTGGGGTGCAGTGGACGGATCTGGACGGCTGGCATCGGCTCGACGCGCACGAGATCGCCCTCGGCGAGCCGCACGAGCGCGAGCGAATCAAGGTCGTGCCGCGCGAAGAGATGCTGCGCATCTCGCGCGGCGAGTAGGCGCGGACCGGCCAGGGCTGCCGTGGACGAACCGCCGTGGTGACCCGGCGCCTCACTCCCGGGCTGCTGGTCGTCCTCGGGTTCCTCTCCGCGGTGGGTCCGTTCGCCACGGACCTGTATCTGGCCTCGTTCACCGACATCGCCCGCGACCTGGGCGGCGACCCGTCGAGCGTGCAGCTGACGCTGACCGCGTTCCTGCTGGGGCTGGGACTGGGTCAGCTGCTGCTGGGGCCGGCGTCCGACAGCCGCGGCAGACGCCCGGTGCTCGTCGGCGCGCTCGCCGTGTTCGCCGCGGCCAGCATCGCGATGGTGTTCTCCCCGACGCTGTCGGTGTTCGTCGGGCTGCGCGTCGTGCAGGGCTTCTCGGGCGCCGCCGGCATCGTCGTCTCGCGGGCGATCGCGGTGGACCTCAGCGAGGGCGAGACGGCTGTGCGGGCGCTGAGCGTGATGGCGATGGTCAGTGCGCTGGGTCCACTGATCAGTCCGCCGGTGGGCGGCGTGGTTGCGCAGCTGTGGGGATGGCGGGTGGTGCTGGCGGTGCTCGCGCTGATCGCGACCGGCATGTTCGTGCTCGCCGTGGTCGTCGCCCCCGAGTCGCTGCCGGTCTGGCGGCGTCATCGTGGGGGAGTGCGGCAACTGGCGGCGAGGTTCGGGATGCTGCTGGCCGATCGCCGGTTCGTCGGACGGGCGATCGCCTTCGCGGCCGGCTTCGGCGCGATGATGTCCTATATCTCCGCCTCGCCGTTCGTCGGCCAGGCGGTGCTGCACATGACCGCCCTGGAGTACGCTCTGGGGTTCGCCGCCGGCGCCCTCGCACTGGTCGTGGCGAATCTGACGAACGCGCGCATCGCCGAGCGCGTCGGCCCGGGACGCATGCTGGTGCTGGGCGCGGTGATGATGATCGCCGCGGGTCTGGCGTTCAGCGCACTGGCATTGTCCGGCACGCTGAGCATCGCCTCGTTCATCGCTTGCGCGTTCGTGCTGACCGGCGGCACGGGCCTGACGATGGCGAACGGATCGGCGCTCGCTCTCGCGCGAGCCGATGCGGCCCGCGGGTCGGGCGCGGCGCTGCTCGGAGCAGGCCAGTTCGCGATCGGCGGGCTCAGCTCGCCGCTGGTGGGACTGTGGGGCGAGCACACCGCGGTGCCGATGGCGCTGATCTCGCTGGGCTGGGCGGTGATCGCCGCGGTCGGGCTGATCGTGGCCCGCAGCCTGCGCGAGTCATGATGGGCAACCGGATGGACCCCGCCCCCGTCCCGGCCCGCCGACGTGACGCCCTACGCTGAGGGCATGGAGTGGGTGCCGGACATCCTCGGTCCGCGGTTCGAGCAGTGCACACTGCCGCTGGGCGCCGATGCCGAAGGTGCGGTGGTGGCCACGCTCGTGCGCAGCCGGCCACGTCCGGTGCCGCGCATGTTCGGCTCGTTCGCCGGCGTCGACGTGCTCAGCGTCCACGGCTGGTCGGACTACTTCTTTCAAACCGGGCTGGCGCACTTCTGGACCTCGAGGGGCGCGCGCTTCTTCGCGCTCGATCTGCGCAAGTACGGGCGCAGTCTGCGGGAGGGACAGACCCCGGGCGACATCACGCGTCTGGATGACTATGACGACGACATCGAGGCGGCACTGGCGCAGATGGGCCACGGCAGGGGTGCTCGATCCCGGCGTGCACTCGTCCTGCAGGGACACTCCACCGGCGGGCTCGTCTTCGCACTGTGGGCGGGACGGCATCCCGGGCGTGCCGGCGCACTGATCCTGAACAGCCCATGGCTCGAACTGCAGCTGGGTGCGGCCGGACGTGCTGCGCTCACGCCGCTGGTCGAGGCCCGTGCCCGGTACGACCCGCACGGTACCCATCCCGATGTCGACTTCGGCTTCTACACGCGGGCGCAGCGAGAGGTCGGGGCACTCCCGGTCCCCGACTATCGGGAGGCGTGGCGCCCGGCGCGTGGCTTTCGCGTGCGGGCGCGGTGGCTCGCGGCGGTCCTGGACGGGCATCGCCGGATCGCTCGCGGCATCGACGTCGGGTGCCCGGCGCTGGTCCTGCTGTCGGCGAGGTCGACCTCACCGCTGGCCTGGTCGCCGCAGATGACCTCGAGCGACTCGGTGCTGGTGGTCGACGACATCGCCCGAGCGGCCACCAGGCTCGGCCGTCGGGTCACGATCGCGCGCATCGACGGCGCGCTGCATGACGTGTTCCTGTCGGCATCTCCTGCTCGGGCGGAGGCCTTCTCGGCCGTCGCCGATTGGGTGCCGCGCGGCCTTCGAATGACCGCGACCGAAAGCCGGTGACACGCCCCGATTGCCCAAAGACTCGACAGCGGGCGTAGATACAATTACGGTGGGTAGTGGTTGACAGCTGATTGCGGCGCGCTGTGTCCCCAGCACAGTGTTGCGCCTGTTCCCCAGACAGGACCGTCGCGTCGACAACCACCGTGGGTGCCGTGAGCCGTGATCCCCAAAGATGATTGCTCGCGGTACCCACTCACTTTTCGCAAGTGGGCACGCCGTTAAGCGGCGTAGCACCGACACTTCGACTCCCCAGTCTTCTGTCTCGGTGGTGCAGACGCCCTGCGTGCTCACCCCCATTGCGTGAGTGATTTCAAGTTATCCGACCAGGCACCCCTTGTCCACCATATGGGGGACAAGAGAGCTGATCTTCAGCAAATCCTGAGCTTTGACCATCGGCTGTAGGACGATGTCGGATCCCGTGCGTACGGTGGCGTCATGGATATCGATGAGGATGTCGCGACCTGGCTGCTCGAGGCCGATCCGGCGATCTGCTGGCAGGCGCAGCGCGACGTACTCGATGCCGCGCCGGTGGATTGGCAGGCCACTCGTTCTCGTGTCGCAACCGAAGGGTTCGGCGCCGCACTGCTGGCGCGGCAGGACCCTGAGGGCACCTGGGCCGGGGGTGCATTCTTCCCTGCCGGCTTCTTCGAAAGTCCCGAAGCCGGCTCTCCGGGCCAGCCGTGGGTGGCCACCACCTGGGCACTGAAAGACCTGCGCGAGTGGGGTGTGGATGCCGCGGCGCTGGGCGACACGGCGCAGAAGCTCGATGCCGACTGCCGCTGGGACTACGACGACCTGCCCTACTGGGGCGGCGAAGTGGACGTGTGCATCAATTCGTTCACGCTGGCCGCGGGTGCGTGGCTCGGTGTCGACGTGTCGGCGCTGGCGGCCTGGTTTCCGGCCCATCGGCTCGACGACGGTGGCTGGAACTGCGAGGCCGAAGAAGGCGACTCGGTGCGCTCGTCGTTCCACTCGACGCTGAACGCGCTGCGCGGCATGCTGGCGTATGAGCGCGAAACAGGGGACTCATCGTTGCGTGAGGCACGCCGCAGCGGTGAGGAGTATCTGCTGTCTCGCCGGCTCGCGTTCCGCGCGACCAGCGGTGAACTGGTCGGCCCGTTCGTGACCAGGTTCGTCTATCCCAACCGGCACCGCTACAGCGTCCTGGCCGCGCTCGACTACTTCCGCGAGGCGGCGCTGTTCGACGGAACGGGCCTCGCCGACGGCAGACCCGATGTCCGGATGGCCGAGGCGATCGAGATGGTCCGCGCGGCGCGGCAGCCCGATGGCAGGTGGCTGCAGACGACGCCGCTGCCCGGTCGCACCTGGTTCGACGTCGACGTCCCCGAGGGCGAGCCATCGCGCTGGCTCACACTGTTCGGCACGCGTGTCCTGCAGTGGTGGGATGCTACGGCCGGCCGCCGACGTAGGCGGCGCTAGAACCGCTCAGCCAATCTTCAGGAAAAAATGTCTCTTTGTCCCCCATATGGGGGACAAGAGCATGTATGGTTGACATCGATCCGGACGCTATGGGGGCGTGATGGATGCGGGCATCCGCGGCACCCGACGAGCAACTGGGGTCAGGCCGGGGCGGGTGCCCCAATCCTCATCGCGCGCACGTCACGGTTAACGGTCGTGGGTGTCGCATACAGGCGTTGAGAGCTATGCAGCGACACCCACAGTGGTTTGCTACTCTCCGACACGGCACGCCTGGGGAGCGTGCGCTGATCAAGCTGGGGACTTGACGCGCCGAAGGTATTGACCATCGCAAGGCTACTCGCATCTCGACCCGTTTGGGGGCGGGCGCCCGTGAGCCGTCAGAAGTGCAGGCGCGGGTAACCCGCTGAGACGCCGCGCCGCGGCGGCGGACTTCATGGCCTCAGTGCTGGCCCCTGCGGACTCGGTGCGGACTGGAACAGGAAAACCCCTGGTCGGCCGGCCTCGCTACCGGTAGTTGATGAACTGCAGGTCGACGTCGAGGTCGGCGGCCTTCAGCAGTCGGATGACCTCTTGCAGGTCGTCGCGGCTCTTGGACTGCACGCGCAGCTCGTCGCCCTGGATCTGCGACTTGACCGACCGCGGCGCCTCGTCGCGGATGATCTTGCTGATCTTCTTCGCGTTCTCCTGCGAGATGCCGTCCTTCACGCTCGAGGTGATGCGCACCTCTTTGCCGCCCTGCACCGGTTCGCCGGTCTCGAGGCTCTTCAGCGAGATGCCGCGCTTGATGAGCTTGGACTGGAAGACGTCCAGCACCGCCTTCGCGCGCTCTTCGGTCGAGGCCTTGATCAGGATCGTCTCGCCGCTCCACTCGATGGAGGCGCCGGTGCCCTTGAAGTCGTAGCGCTGCTCGACCTCTTTGCGTGCCTGGTTCAGGGCGTTGTCGGCCTCCTGGTGGTCGACTTTGGAGACGATGTCGAAGGATGAGTCAGCCATGCCGCGAGTCTATCGAGTCGGCCCGCCGCGTCGAGGCCACGGCATCCATGCAAACGCTTCCAGTATGCCGAGGCCCGGCGTGCGCGAACATCACGAGATGGTATCGGGCTCGCGCAGAGATTGTCAGATCGACCATCATCAGTCATGATGTAAGCGCTTGCATTTCCAGCACGCCCCGCGTCGACATTCCGTCGTGCGGGCCTGGAGGACTCAGAGAGGCATGACACACCGATGAAGGTGAACAAGAAGGGCGCTGCTGCTGCCGCGGCGCTGATCGTGGCCAGCATGTTCGGGCTTGCCGGCTGCGCCGGCGGGACGGCCGCCACTCCGAAGCAGACCGAGAACGCCGGCACGCTGACCGTCTGGGTGGACGCCGACCGCGCCCGCGCGCTGAAGGACGTCGCCGCTGCATTCCAGAAGGACAAGGGCGTCAAGGTCGACCTGGTCGTCAAGGACTACGGCAAGATCCAGCAGGACTTCACCGCACAGGTGCCGACCGGCAAAGGTCCCGACCTCACCATCGGCGGTCACGACTGGACCGGCGGCTTCGTGCAGGACGGCGTGATCGCCCCCATCGAGCTCGGTGACAAGGCCTCGCAGTTCGAGAAGGTCGCGCTGCAGGCGGTCACCTACGACGGTAAGACCTACGGTCTGCCGTACGCGATCGAGAACATCGCGATCCTGCGCAACACGAAGCTCGCGCAGGATACTCCCGCCACGTTCGACGCGATGGTCGCCGAGGGCAAGAAGGCGGGCACGAAGTACCCGTTCCTGGTGGGCCTGGACCCGCAGGGCGCCGACCCGTACCACCTGTACCCGTTCGAGACCTCGTTCGGCAACTCGGTGTTCGCCCAGAACGCGGACGGCTCGTACGACCCGACCAAGCTGACCATCGGCGACGCCGCCGGCCAGAGCTTCGCGAAGTGGCTGGGCGCGCAGGGCGTCAAGGGCACGAAGGTCATCAACCTGAACGTGTCGCAGGACATCGCCAAGGAGGCCTTCCTGGCCGGTGAGACGCCGTACCTGCTGACCGGCCCGTGGAACGTCGCCGACGCGCAGGCCAAGGGCATCGACCTGTCGGTCGACCCGATCCCGTCGGCCGGTGGCAAGACGGCCGCGCCCTTCGCCGGCGTGCAGACGTTCTTCCTGAGCGCGAAGTCGAAGAACACGCTGGCCGCGACCGACTTTCTGGTGAACTACGTCGCCACTGAGCCCGTGCAGACGGCGCTCTACAAGGCAGGCGGGCGTCCGCCGGCACTGACCAGCGCCTACCAGGCAGCGCAGTCCGACCCGATCATCGCCGGCTTCGGCAAGGTCGGCGAGAACGCTGTGCCGATGCCCTCGATCCCGCAGATGGGTTCGGTCTGGGACGACTGGGGCAAGACCGAGGCCGCGATCATCAAGGGCGCCGACCCGGTCGCGAGCTGGACCAAGATGGCCTCCAACATCCAGGCCAAGCTCAAGTAGCACCCGCAGCGGGGTGGCGCCGATCGCGGTCGGCCCACCCCGAGTGCGCGCCGGCTGCCGGCAGGCGCCCGGCAGAGAACAGCAGTGGCGTGCCCCGTACGCAGCGGTACCGTGCGGTGCACGATGAACAGGAGTCGACGATGACAGGTCCCGCTCTGCAGGACGAGCGTGAGACGACGGATGTCGCGCCCTCGCGCCGCGGCAGACGTGCGGCCGCGCTGGCCGAGGCGGCGTCGGCCGGGTGGAAGGTGTGGCTGGCAAAGATCGTGATGCTGGGCGTCATCGATGCCCTCGCGATCTACGCCATGCTCGTGCTGATCGCCCAGGGGCAGTGGCTCGTGCCGCTGATCATCGCCGTGGTCGCCGTACTCGTGAACGTCGTGTACCTCGTGCCCGGGCTGCTGCCGGCGAAGTACCTGACGCCGGGACTGATCTTCCTGTTCGTCTTCCAGGTCTTCGTCGTCCTCTTCTCGATCTACATCGCGTTCACCAACTACGGGTCGGGCCACATCTCCACCAAGGACGATGCGGTGGCCGCGCTCATGCAGCAGTCGCAGACGCGCGTGGAGAACTCCCCGACCTTTCCGGTCAAAGTGCTCGAGCGCGGCGGGGACTTCTACCTGCTGACCACCGACCCGGCCACCGGGGCGTTCGAGGTCGGCGGCGCCGACCAGCCGCTGGAGCAGGTGGCGGGCGCGACCGCGTCGGGCGCCCCCGGTTTCACGACGCTCGACTTCGCGCAGATCCTGCAGCACCAGACCGCCATCGGCGCGCTGTCTGTGCCGCTGAGCAGCGACCCGAACGACGGCTACCTGAAGACGACCGACGGCTCGAACGCCTACCAGTTCACCTCGACGCTGACCTGGGACCCGACCGCCGACACGATGACCGACACGAAGACCGGCGTCGTCTACACCGACACCGGCCAGGGGGCGTTCACCTCAGAGGACGGCACTCAGCTGCTGCCCGGCTGGCAGGTGTGGGTCGGCGTCGACAACTTCGTCCGCGCGTTCAGCGACGCCTCGATCCGCGGCCCGTTCTTCGCCGTGCTGATCTGGACGTTCGTGTTCGCGATCCTGTCGGTGGCCACCACGTTCGTCCTCGGCCTGTTCCTGGCGATCGTCTTCAACGACCCGCGCATGAAGAGCAAGAAGTTCTATCGCGTGATCATGATCCTGCCGTACGCGTTCCCGGGGTTCCTGTCGGCGCTGGTGTGGGCGGGCATGTTCAACCAGGACTTCGGCTTCATCAACCAGGTGCTGTTCGGCGGGGCGTCGATACCGTGGCTGCAGGATCCCTGGCTCGCGAAAGCGGCGATCCTCATCGTCAATCTCTGGCTCGGCTTCCCCTACATGTTCCTGGTGTGCACGGGGGCCATCCAGTCGATCCCGGAAGACATCCAAGAGGCCGGCAGGGTCGACGGGGCGAGCGTGTGGCAGATCTTCCGCCACATCAAGTTCCCCCTGCTGCTGGTGGCGATCGCACCTCTGCTCATCTCGTCGTTCGCCTTCAACTTCAACAACTTCAACCTGATCTACATGCTCACCGCCGGTGGCCCCCGCTTCGCTGACGCGAGCATCAACGTCGGGCAGACCGACATCCTGATCTCGATGGTCTACAAGGTCGCCTTCGTCGGCGCGAACCGTGACTACGGCCTGGCCAGCGCTTTCGCGATCATCATCTTCGTGCTCGTCGCGCTCATCTCGTATCTGAGCTTCCGACAGACGAAGGTCCTCGAGGAGCTGAACTGACATGGCAATGAACTCGGCCGGACTCACCGGCACGACAGAAGTGGATGCCGCAGCCGCCATCGTTCCGATCATGACCGACATCGCCCCCGCGCCGGTGCCGCGCCGTCCGTTCGGCCGCTGGTTCCGCGAGACGGGATGGCGCCACATCGTCGGCATCGTCATGCTCGTGTTCGCGGCGTTCCCGCTCGTGTACGTGCTCTCGGCGTCGCTGAACCCGGGCGGCACGCTGCTGACGGCCAACGGCCTGTTCCAGAACTTCGACCTGGGCAGCTACTTCTCGCTGTTCGGCGACCCCACCCGCCCCTACGGCGCGTGGTTCGTGAACACGATCGTCATCGGCCTGTGCGCATCGGTGGGCACCGTCATCCTGTGCGCCCTGGCCGCCTACGCGTTCTCGCGGATGCGCTTCACCGGGCGCCGGTTCGGCCTGCTGACCCTGCTGCTGGTGCAGATGTTCCCGCAGCTGCTCGCGTTCGTCGCGATCTTCCTGCTCATGTCGGCGATCGGTGACATCTTCCCGGCGCTGGGACTGAACTCGCAGATCGGTCTGATCATGGTCTACCTGGGCGGTGCGCTCGGGGTGAACACCTACCTGATGTATGGCTTCTTCAACACGGTGCCCGCCTCGATCGACGAGGCCGCCAAGATCGACGGCGCGGGGCATGCCCGCATCTTCTTCACGATCATCCTGCGCCTGGTCGCGCCGATCCTCGCCGTGATCGGCCTGCTGGCCTTCATCGGCACCACGAGCGACTTCGTCATCGCGTCGGTCGTGCTCGTCGACCCCGACAAGCAGACCCTCGCCGTGGGCCTGTACCAGTTCGTGTCGCAGGAGACCGCGCGCAACTGGAGCGTGTTCGCCGCTGGCGCCGTGCTGGCCGCGATCCTGCCGATGGCGCTGTTCCTGGCGCTGCAGCGCTACATCGTCGGCGGCCTCACCGCCGGCAGCGTCAAATGATGTCGCAGACATCGCCGAAGATGGGAGATATGGCCCTGTCCCCTCACCACGACGGTTCACCGCTGCACGTCTCCACGCAGAACCCCGCCCTGGGCGACGAGGTCACCGTGCGGCTGCGCGTGCCGTTCGGCAGCGCACCGATCGCTCGCGCGTTCGTGCGATCGAACCCCGACCATGAGCCGCAGTGGGTCGCGGCATCCCTCGACGGCGAAGCCGACGGCTGGCAGTGGTGGTCGGCGGTGATCACCGTCGCCAACCCCCGGCACGGCTACCGGTGGGCGCTCGTGCACGACGACGGCTCCACGTCGACGCTGTGCCAGGGCGGGCACACCCGGCTCGAGTCGTTGGATGCCGTGGACTTCGCGCTGGTGGCAGGCAACCCGCCGCCGGCCTGGCTCGACGGCGCCGTGATGTACCAGGTGTTCCCCGACCGCTTCGCGCGTTCTGCCGCCGCCTCGGGCCGCGAGGCGCCGGACTGGGCGATCCCGGCGGCGTGGGACACGCCCGTCGACCCGCTGCCGCCCGGGCGCAGCCACCAGTTCTACGGCGGCGACCTCGACGGCATCGTCGACAGGCTCGACCACATCGCCGCGCTGGGGGCCACGATCGTCTACCACACGCCGATCTTCCCCGCCCGCTCGAACCATCGCTACGACGCGTCGCGGTTCGACGTGGTCGATCCGCTGCTGGGCGGGGATGACGCCTACCTGCGGCTGATCAGCGCTGTGCACGGGCGCGGCATGAAGGTGATGGGGGATCTCACCTCGAACCACTCCGGCGATGCGCACGAATGGTTCCAGGCTGCCTTCGAGCACCCCGGCGCGCCCGAGAGCGCGTTCTACTACTTCCGCGACGCTGCGCAGAGCGTGTACGAGTCATGGCTGGGTGTGCCGTCATTGCCGAAGTTCAACTGGACCTCGACCGAGCTGCGCCGCCGTTTCATCGAAGGATCCGATTCGGTCGTCGCGAAATGGCTGGCCGCGCCGTATCGCATCGACGGGTGGCGCATCGATGTCGCCAACATGACCGGGCGGCTCGGGGCGCAGGACCTCAATACCGAGGTCCGCGGCATCCTGCGCCAGACGATGGTAGAGGTCAACCCCGACACTCTGCTGCTGGCCGAGTCGACCAATGACGCCGCCGGCGACCTGCAGGGAGACGCCTGGCACGGGGCGATGACCTACCCGGCGTTCACCCGCGGCGTGTGGGCATGGCTGTCGGAGCCGGCGCCCGACGCGTGGTTCTTCGGGATTCCGACCGGGATGCCGACCTACACTGCGCACGAGTTCGTCGACCAGCTGCAGCGGTTCACCTCGCAGATCCCGTGGCGGGTGCGGCTGGGATGCATGCAGCCGCTGGACACGCACGACACCGCGCGCTTCGCGACCTTCGCCGCGCCCGGAACGGTGCCGCTGGCGGTCGGGCTGTCGATGACGCTGCCCGGGCTGCCGGTGGTCTTCGCCGGCGACGAGTTCGGCCTGACCGGGGTGGACGGCGAGATGAGTCGCACACCGATTCCGTGGGACCGCGTCGACGAGCCTGAGATCGCCGACTGCATCGCGCTGTACCGCGACCTGATCGGCCTTCGCCGCCGGTTCGAGGCCCTGCAGACCGGCGGGCTGCGCTGGCTGCACGTCGATGACCAGACCATCGTGTTCGTGCGCGAGGCGGCATCGGGCAGCGTGCTCGTTCTCGCATCGCGGGGTGATGTGGATGTCGAGATCCCGGCGCCGCTCGTGATCGGGGCGTCGTCGGCCGATGCCGTGTTCGGCGAGGCCACGCTCGCGGTCGCGAGCGACGGTGCGGTGCTGCTGTCGGCCGGCGGTCCCGTGTTCGCCACCTGGACGCTGCCGGGCGTGGTCGCGCCGGCGCCCACCGCGATCGCGCACGCCCTGCCGCAGGGCGGCATGGGCGCGGTGCCCGAGCATTGAGTCAGCACTGGGGCCCGAGCGAAGCCGCACGAAGCGCGCACGAGACGAAGGGCCGGCCCAGGCAGCGGCATCCCGAATCCCTAGACTGACGAGATGGAACCCGCGGCCCCCGTCGTCGTGATCGGCGATGCCCTCATCGACGAACTGCGCGACGGCACGACGGTGACCGAGCTCGTGGGCGGTGCGGCGCTCAACGTGGCCGTCGGCCTCGTCCGGCTCGGCGTGCCCGCCATGTTGATCGCGATGGTCGGCGACGACGAGGCGGGCGATCACATCCGGGCGTACCTGCACGACTACGGGGTCGGTCTGCTCGCCTCGCCCGCGCCGCTCGGTTCGTCGCGGGCAGTGTCCACCCGTGTCGGCGGTGAGCCGGTCTACGAGTTCAACGAGGCCGCGCAGGCCCGCGCGGTGACCTACGGCGCAGTCGAGCGCGCCGCCATCGCCGCCGCTCCGTTCGTTGTCGTGAGCTGCTTTCCCTTCGATCACGCCGCGCAGGTCGCCGCGCTCGCCGAGGCCGTGGGCGACAAGCCCCTCGTGATCGATCCCAACCCACGGTCCGGGATGCTGACTGATCGCGACGCGTTCATCCAGGGGTTCGAGTCGCTCGTGCCGCGCTGCATGCTGGTCAAGGTGGGTGCGGACGACGCATCGCTGCTGTACCGCACATCGATCGACGAGCTGCGCGAGCGGTTGGCCGCCGCCACGACCGTGCTGGCGACCGCAGGCGCCGGGGGAGCGGTGCTCGAGGTCGACGGCGTCGTCGTCTCGGCCCCGATCGCGGCGCTTGCCGGGCGCGTGGTCGACACGATGGGCGCCGGCGACGCGGTGCTCGCGTCGGTCGTCGCTTCGCTCGTGCAGGATGATCCGCAGGATGCCGCGGCCTGGTCGGCAGCCCTCGAGCGCGCGATGCAGGTCGCGGCTGCCACGGTGCGGTTCGAGGGGGCGCTGCTGCGCATACCCGGTGCCGACGCGATGGACCTGGATCGCCTGGGCACCTGACCCGAGGGGTGGTTCGCAGCACCGGTCGCGACCAGGTAACATTGATAATCGCGCCTCCGATCGACTGGACAAGCCGGGCGGAGCGCACTTGGCAGGTTACCCAAGCGGCCAAAGGGATCTGACTGTAAATCAGCCGTCTTCGACTTCGGGGGTTCGAATCCCTCACCTGCCACCAACCTGGTGAGTCGCGTCATAGGCGACAGCCACGAACGAGAGCCCGGCCATCGGCCGGGCTCTCGTTCGTGTTGCGCAGGGAGATGTGGTCGCGATCGACGGTGTCGGCCGCGAACTCACCTCGAGGGTGCGGGGAAGGGCGGCTCCTCCGGATCCGTCGGCTCTGCAGGAGGAGTCGGCGCCGTCGGTTCGGCCGGTGCGGGGAAGGGCGGCTCCTCCGGTTCGGGCGGTACCGGGCGCGTCGTGGGGTCGTCAGGCGGAATCGGAAAGGGAGGCTCCCCGGGTTCGGGTGACGCCGGTTCCCGCGGCGGTCCGGGGACTCGGGGTTCTGCAGGGGGCGCTGGAAAGGGCGGGTCGGTCCGCGGCGGCTCTTGCGGCGCTGCGAGGGCGGCGTCCAAAACGGGTATGGGACGCGTGTCTTCTAAGTTCATTCTGATTCCTCCGAGTTCGCTCACTGCAGGATGCGCCCGCTGTTCGCGTGAGTGAAGAGGCTTGCGTCGGGGCTCAGAATGAGGTACCGGATGGGACGATCAGGTCGCCGCGCGTGCGCGCTCACGCGCGGTGGCGTCGGGATCGACATCGACGCACAGCACACCCGGCGCCGGTCCGAGTTCGCCGAGCACGGTTCCCATCGGGTCGATCACAAGACTCGTTCCGATCGACACGGGTGGCGCCTGGCATGCCGCGGCCGTCACGATCACATTCTCGATGGCGCGGGCGGCGGCGAGTACGCGCCAGTGGTTGACCTTCTGCGGGCCGGGCACCCACGACGCGCAGATGGCGAGCATGTCCGCTCCCGCTGACGCGAGCGCGGCGGCCATCGACGGCTGCCTCAGATCGCTGCAGGTCATCACCCCCACCGACACACCGGCAAGTCTCATCACGACATGCTCGGCAGGGTCGGGCCGGGAGATCCATTGCGACTCGCGGAACCCGTAGGAGTCATAGAGGTTGATCTTGCGGTACCGGCCGACGGGCGACCCGTCGGCGTCGAATCCGACGAGAGTGTTGAAGGGCCGTTCGCCGTTCGGATGAGCTTCGACCATCCCGGCGATCGCGGCGATGCCGTGCTCTCGAGCGAGAGCGGCCACAGCAGACGCGAACGGGCCGTCCACCGGCTCGGCCGCTGTCGAGAAGCTGCCGTCCACCACCTTCTTCTCGTACATGGCGTACTCGGGGAAGAGGATGAGGTCGGCACCTCGCCCCGCAGCGTCGTCGAAGGCGGAGCGGATCAGCGCGAGGTTGCCGGTGGTGTCCGTTCCGGACCCGATCTGAGCGAGGGCGAGGCGCATGATCCTACTCGGCGACCGGCACGGTGGATGGTGAGGCGGCGACGGTCGGATCCTCATCCTGCTCATAGGTCAGCTCCGGCGGAAGCTTGCGGAAGCCCTTCGTGATCACGGCGAGCACGACGATTCCGACCGCCAGCCAGCTCAGGCCCAGGACGATGGCGTTCGAGTCGAGCTTGGTCAGCAGATACGCCGTGATGATCGCGCCGATGGCGGGCACCACGACGTACACGATCGGGTTGAGCCTGCGTCCGTTCCGGTGCTCTTTCACGTAGTACACGATGACGGAGATGTTGACCATTGTGAAGGCGGTGAACGCGCCGAAGTTGATGAACGACGTCGATGTGGCGACATCCAGGAACACCGCGGCCAGCCCCACGACGCCGATGAGCACGATGTTGAACACCGGCGAGCGGAACCGCTTGCTGACCTCACCGAAGATCCTCCGGGGGAGCGCCCCATCGCGTCCCATCGCGTACAGCAGACGAGACGCCGATGCCTGCGCGGCAAGTCCCGACGCGAACTGGGCGATGACCAGACCGGCGAGGAAGATCGCGCCGAAGACGTTGCCGCCGATGGTCATTGCGATCTCGAAAGCCGCCGACGAGGCATCCGTGAACTGGCCTCCCGGGTGGACGAGCTGTGTGGTGTACGAGACGAGGATGAAGACGCCGCCGCCGATGAGGGCGATCAGCATGATCGCGCGCGGAACCGTGCGGGTCGGGTTCTTCGTCTCCTCGGTGAACGTGGTCACGGCGTCGAACCCGAGGAACGAATACGCCGCGATCGCAGCGCCGGCCGAGACCATCGCGAAGTTCGAGGTGGAGTTCGCGAACGGGTTCACGCTCAGCAGGCCGCCGGGACCCTGCTGGCTGACCACCGACCCGATCGAGAGGGCCACGAAGACGATGATGACCAGCACCTGGAACGACATCATGATGTAGTTGGTGCGGTCGGCGACCTTGATGCCGAGGATGTTGAGGATGGTCGTGATGAGCACGAATGCCACGATCCACACCCAGCCGGGAACAGTCGGGAATTCTGCTTGAAGATATGCCCCGCCGATCAGCCAGATGACCATCGGCAGGAACATGTAATCCAGCAGCACCGCCCAGCCCACGAGGAATCCGACCCGGGAGTCGATCGTGCGGCGCACATAGGAATAGGCCGAACCGGCGACGGGGTAGGCCGCGGCCATGCGTCCGTAGCTGGACGCGGTGAACAGCATCGCGACGAGGGCGACCAGATACGCCGACGCGCTGGCGCCGCCGGTCGTCTCGGCGACGACGCCGAAGATGCCGAGCACGATGAGCGGCGTCATGTAGGCCAGTCCGAACAGGACCAGCGAGGTGAGCCCGAGTGATCGGGTGAGGTGGGGTTGGGGGGTGGACATCGTCGTCTCCTGTCGGGTGCGGGACTGCTGTTCTGGTGCTGCTATTTCTGTGAGCCGGTGGTGCTCTGGGGCTCCCACCGGTGCGGGTCTATGCGTCCCTCGTAGAGGGGCAGGTCGAGTGCGTGGTCGGTGGGCAGGAACTGCGACCACATGCGGTTGCTGCCGGCGGTGCCGTGTGCGCGCACCCGGGCGACCTCATCCAGATCCAGGGTCACGAAGAGGGTCTCGGGGTCGACGCCGGCCTGGGCGAGGATTGCTCCTTCGGGGTCGACGACGATGCTCTGGCCACGGCCGATGGGGCCTGCGCAGTTGACGCTCACGGTGAAGGTCTGGTTCACGATGGAGTTTGCCTGCGCGAGCACGAGCTCCTGCGCGCGATCGGGGGTGGTGGTCTTCACGATGTTGGCCACGACGTCCGCGCCCATCCATGCCAGGTGGCGGGTGACTTCGGGGAACCACGCGTCGTAGCAGATCGACAGGCCCACGGTGCCGTCGTCGAGTCCATACGTGACGAATCGGTCGCCGGGGTCATACGGCTCGAAGGGCCGCCACGGGAAGATCTTGCGGTACGAGGCGGTCAGCGTGCCGTCGGGCGCAATGGCCAGCGCCGTGTTGAACAGCTCTCCGTCCGCGCCCTCTTCGCAGACGCTCCCGGGGATGAGCCAGACACCGGCGCCACGCGCGATGTCGCGCAGTTCGTCCACGAACGGACCGTCCAGAGGGATGGATGCTGCGCGCAGGCGCTCATTGCGCTCTTCGGCCGGCCACGAGTCTGCGCTGAACAGGTGCAGCTCGGGGTACACGACCAGGTCGGCGCCGACATCCCGGTGCGCACGCACGTCTGCCGCGAAACCGTCCAGCGGCGCGCCGATCGCAAGGGGAGCGGCCTGGACGGCCGCGATGGCGATCGTGCGGGTCACGAGGACCTCCTTGTCATGGGATCCGAGGCATCTCGGATCTGCTCTGTACAAAATAGATCATAATGATCGATTATGTCTAGCCCCTCGATAAGGTGGTGACATGTCCAGCGCAGGCGAAGCGACGCGCGGAGCCCTTCACGACCCGGAGCTGACGGGGATCACGAGGCTCTCGGCGTCTGACACGGTGCGGGCACGCATCGCCCTCGCCGTCGAGCTCGACCTCATCGGCACAGGTGAGCGGCTGCCCCGTGACGCCGAGATCGCGGCAGCGCTGGATGTCAGTGAGATGACGGTCCGCCGCGCTCTCGAATCGATGGCCGAGGACGGGCTGGTCGAGCGCCGCCGAGGACGCAGCGGCGGCACCTTCGCCACCGGCCGACACGGTGCCGTTCCCGACCGGGCCGCCGAGGCCTACCGGCAGGACGCCGTCGAAGTGCATCGCCTCATCGATGTGCGGACCCTGCTCGAGTGCGCCCTCGTGCATCATGCCGCGGTCTCGGCCACCGATGACGACATCGCAGCGCTGGCAGAGCGGGTGGCCGAGGCATCCGGCGCCGCAGACTGGAGTGCCTATCACCGCGCCGACGAGCGGTTCCACCTGCGCGTGGCCGAGGCCGCAGGGCTCGAGTGGGCGATGGGGCCCTACCGCCAGGTGCTGTCCGACCTGTATGCGTACTTCATCCCGTATCCGATCGACCGGCTGCACCGCGCGAATGAAGATCATGTGCGCATCGTCGACGCCATCCGCGCACACGATCCGGTCGCAGCCGTCGATCACATGCGTGCGCACGTCCAGGTGCTGCATCACACGATGTACGTGGGCGGCGCCGCCGATCGGTGAGCCGGGGCCGACCCGGCGCGCACGCATGTCCGGGCCGCGGCATCCTCACCCCTTGATCGCGCCCGAGGTGAGGCCCGACACGACCGAGCGCTTGAACACGAGCACGAGGATCGCGATCGGGATGACGGCGACCGTGCTTGCGGCGAAGATCGCGCCGAACGGGGTGATGTGCGCGTTGCCGAACAGGGCGATGCCGACCGGGATCGTGCGGAACTCGTTGGCGCTGTTGAACGAGAGCGCCATGAGGAACTCGGTCCAGCAGGCGGTGAACGCGAAGATCCCGGCGGTGAACACGCCCGGCAGCGCCATCGGCAGCACCACCGACCAGACGGTGCGCAGGGGTGACGCGCCGTCGATTCGGGCCGTCTCTTCCATCTCTTTGGGCACGCCGATGAAGTAGTTGCGCAGGATCCAGATCGCGAACGGCAGGTTCAGCGCGGTGTACGGGATGATCAGCGCCTGGTAGCTGTTGAGCCACCCGATCGTGCGCATCATGAGATACAGGGGCGCGATCAGCGCGATGACGGGGAACACCGAGAGCACGAGCAGGATGACGAGGATCGTGAACGTGCCGCGCATCTTGGCCCGGCCCAGCGCATAGCCGGCGAGCGTGCCCAGCACCAGCACCAGCACGGTGGCGGCGACCGAGACGACCAGCGAGTTCAGGATGTACTGCCCGAATCCGTGGTCGACGAACGCGATGCCGTAGTTCTCCACGCTGACCGGATCGGGGAACAGCTGCGGCGGTTGGGCCGACGCATTGGCGGCGGTCTTGAAGCTGGTCGCGACCATCCAGTAGATCGGCGCCAGCACGAACACGGCGACCAGGGCGGTGCTGATCGCCAGCCCCCACCGGGCCCGGGTCGATCGCCGACGCATGTCAGTCCTCCGTCTCGGAAACCTGCGCGCGGAACACCTTCAAGAAGACGAGGCATCCGATCACCACGAGCGCGGCAGTGGTCACCGCGACCGCCGCCCCCGGACCGAACTTCAGATCTGTGAACATCGCCTGGTAGCCGAGGATCGCCAGCGACGTGGTCGCGTTCTGCGGCCCGCCCTGGGTCAGCACGAACGGCAGGTCGAAAAGCCCGAACGCCTGCAGGATGCGAAACAGCACCGCCAGGGCGATGGTCGGACGCAGCAGCGGCAGTGTGATCTTCCAGAACAGCTGCCAGCCGCTCGCGCCGTCCATCTCGGCAGCCTCGTACAGGTCGCCGGGGATCATCACCAGCCCCGCCAGCACGATGATCGCCACGAACGGCGTGGTCTTCCAGATGTCGGCGACCATCATCGCGATGATCGCCGAGGTCGGGGTGCCCAAGATCACCGGCGACCCCCAGCCCAGCTGCTGGAAGATCCAGTCGGCGATGCCCGCGGTCGGATCGTAGATGTAATCCCACAGGGTCGCCGAGATCACCGTGATCAGCGACCAAGGGATCAGCAGGATCGCCATCATCCAGCCGCGGATGCCCTCCAACCGCTCGAGCACAAGGGCGATGAGCACCCCGAGCACGAGTTCGACGATGACGGTGACGATCGTGTAGCCGATCGTGAACACAAGTGCGTACTGCCAGATCGAAGCGGTGAAGATCGTCTTGTAGTTGCCGAGGGTGAAACCGTCGATCTGGAATCCGCTGCCCAGCACGTCCACGTTGCTGAAGCTCATCACCACCGAGAACGCGACCGGAAAGAGCGTCACGGCGGCGATCACGAACAGCCCCGGCGCCGAGAAGGCCCAGCCCATGCGGGTCATCGCGCGCTGCAGCGCGTTCTGTCGTGGGCGCGGCGGACGTGACCCCAGCGCCGCGCGCGGCGCGGCGGCCACCCGAATGCTCGTCACGGTGCCTCCTCGAACCCGCGATCGATGGGGCGACCGCGACGCCGATGGATGCCGCATCCCGGCGCCGCGGCCGCGTCTGCCGGTTACAGCCCGCCGCTCAGGGCACTGTTGATCTGGCCGCTGGCTTTGGTGATGGCCGCCTTCGGCTGCGCGGAGCCGGCGAGCACGCCGTTGACCGCCGTGTAGATCGCCTGGCTGACCTGCGGGTAGTCCGGCGTCTGCGCGGGCCGCGGCACGAGCTTGGTCTCAGAGACGATCGCCAGCACCGGGTTGGCCTTCTTGACGTCGGCCGACGCGCGCACGGTGGCGTTCGTGGGGATCTCGCTGAACTGCGTGGCCAGCGTCGTCTGCGCGTCGTTGCCCGTCATCCACTTGATGAACGTGAGGTCGGCGGCGATGTTCTTGCTGTGCGGGTTGACGTACAGGTTCCATCCGCCGATGTTCGAATAGCCGGGGGTCGGCTGCCCGCTGAAGGTCGGCATGGGCGCCACTCCGACCTTGCCGATCACCTTGGAGGGCGCGGCTTGGGACTGCCCGTACGCGTAGTCCCAATTGCGCAGGAACAGGGAGTCACCGGCCGCGAACGCGTTCATCGACTGGGTCTCCTGGTAGGTGGACTCGGCCTTCGGCGAGACCCCCGAGGTCACCAGCGACTGCTCGAAGCTGAGCGCCTTGTCGGCTGCAGCGCCGTCGAGGGTGGATTTCGTCTGGTCGGAGTTGAGCACCGTGCCGCCGGCGTCGGCGAGGAACTCCATGAAGTTGCACGTCGCACCCTCGTAGTTCGCGCCCTGGAACACGTAGCCGTCCTTGACGGCACCGGCGGACTGCACCTTCTTGGCGTCGGTGACCAGCTGCTCCCACGTGGTCGGCACCGGGAGGTTGTATTTCTGCAGCAGGTCTTTGCGGTAGTAGAGGAACCCCTGGTCCTCGAAGAACGGGGCGCCGTACACCTGATTCTTGTATGTCGCGCCTTGCACGAGACCCTGGGCGAACGTGTCCCAGTAGCTCTTGGGCAGGTACTGCGAGAGTGGAACGGCCAGCTGGTGCGCGCCGAACTGCGCGGGCCAGATGACGTCGCCCATGTAGACGTCAGGGCCGCCGCCGCCGGAGATCTGCGTCGTCAAGGTCGCGCGGTTGGTGTCGGTGTCGTTCGGAGCCGACACCAGGTTGACCTTGATGTTCGGGTAGGCCTTCTCGAAGGCGCTGATCAGCACGGTGCGCGGATCGGTGCCGCTGGTGGTGATGGGGCTCGCCCACCAGCTGATCGTGCCGGATGCCGCATTGCCCGGAGGTGTCGCGCTGCCCGCCGGGGTGGAACCGCCGCCGGGGGAGCCTGAACTGCACGCGGCCAACCCGACCGCGGTCAGCGCGGTGAGGGCTATTCCCGCCGCCTGGGTGATCCGCCGGCGCCGCGGGCTGCCACCGGAGATGCGCGGGACAGAACGGTTCGACATGAGTACGCCTCCTCGTGTTCAGTTGCGTGTGCCGGACGGGCGAGAAGCCAGACGCGTCTCGTGCGCAAGCAGGAGGCGTTGCGGCGCACGTCTTGAGCGTACGCAGCGGCGCGTGCACCGGCCTGTCTTCACAGGTTGCGGGCGCGATGCATAGCTCGCACGTATTCGATGCCCAGGATCGGGTGGCCCGCGGCATCCATCCACAGCTTGTCGGGAAAGCTCACGTGCGAGAGGGCTCGCATGTCAGGATGGAACTGCGGGCCTGCCCCGCCGACGAGAGGACGTCCATGATCGTGCCCCCTGAGACGCAACCTGGTGATGCGTCCACTTCAAAGATCCTGCGGGCGGCGATCTGGGTCGCCATCGGTGCGCTGATCGCCGCCGCGATCGTGTGCGTGGTCATGGTGCTGGTCGGCACGGCGAACGGCATCGTGCCGCGGGCGTTCCTGACCATTGTGCTGATGGTCGCCTTCGCCGGTGTGGCGCTGATGGACACGTACCTTGCACCGCGCCGCCCGGTCTGGTTCGCGCTGACCAGCATGGTCGTGTGGGTGGTGACGCTGCTGATCGGCGCCGTGATGATCTGGATGCCGTTCCCTGAGTTCCGCCCATCCGACGGCGCGTCGCGCTTCATGTCCTTCCTGCTGATCGTGCTGATCCTGCAGCTGGCGGTGCTGCACGTGCGTCTGTTCATGAAGGCCTGGCAGCGGCACGCGACGACGTTCACGACGGCCATGTTCTGGATCACGGTCATCCTGGTGGGCCTGCTGGCCCTCATGCTCGTCTTCCCTCTCATGCTGAGCGAATGGGTCCGCTTCCACGACCTGTACTGGCGACTGACGGTGGCCGTGACCATCCTGGCCGCGGTCGGCACCGCGCTCGTGCCTCTGGTCAACGCGCTGCTCGCCCCGCGCGGGCAGCAGCCGCGGCCTGCTGCGCCCGCCGCAGGGTGGCCGACCTACGCGGATCGCGTCACCCCGTTGCCGGTCATGCCCGATGGGCAGCCGGACTGGAACGCCTACTACACGGGGCAGCCGTCGGTGGCCCCGGCCCCGGCCGCCGTTGCATCGCCCGTCGAGGCGGCCGCGTGGCCCGCGCCCGAGCCGGCTCCTGCCATCGCGCCGCCGTCCGCGCCGCCCGTCCCCCCATCGGCGCCCGCGCAGGCCGTGTCTCCGGTGCCCCCTCTGCCGGAGCCCGCGCAGGTCGACCCGCGATGGCCGGCCCCCGCCATGCCCGCTGAGGGCGCGGGCCCGCAGCAGCCACCGGCCCCGACCGAGCCGCCGGCCGCACCCCAGCCGTAGAACCGTCTCGTACCGCACCGCCCGGTCGCATTTCTCGTGCGATCGGGCGGTGGTCGGTTGCGGCATCCTCCGGCGTCGATAGCGTGGAGGCATGACCCAGGCAGACGATCTCGTTCAGCTCGCCATCGATGTGGCACGCGAGGCGGGCGAGCTCGCCCGACGGCGGCGCGGTGAAGGAGTGGAGATCGCGGCGACGAAATCCGCGGCGGCCGACATCGTGACCGCCGCCGACCGGGAGGTCGAGGCTCTGATCCGACGGCGTCTCGCGCAGGAGCGCGCCGGTGACGGCTTCTTCGGTGAGGAATCCGGTGCCGAAGCGGGCACGAGCGGCCTCACGTGGGTCGTCGACCCGATCGACGGAACCGTCAACTACGCCTACGGCATCCCGGAATATGCCGTCAGCATCGCCGTCGTCGAAGGGGAACCCGACCCGCAGCACTGGCATGGGTTGGTCGGCGTCGTGTACGCGCCCGCGATGCAGGAGCTGTTCACCGCGACGGTCGGCGGCGGGGCATGGTTCGCGCCGACCACGGCCGGTGGTGCCCCGCGGCGACGTCTTGCCGTCAACGAGGCGCCCACCGATACCGGCGCGCTCGTGGCGACCGGATTCGGCTACGACCCTGCCACGCACGTGGGCGATCTGGCGCGTCTGGGCCGAGTCATGCCGCTGGCCCGCGACATCCGCCGGATCGGATCGGCGTCGCTCGACCTTGCTGCCGTCGCCGCCGGCCGGCTGGACGGCTACTTCGAGCGCGGCCTGCGACCGTGGGACCACGCCGCGGGTGCGTTGCTCGTCGAAGAGGCGGGTGGAGTCGTGGGTGGACTGCCGGGCCAGCGCCCGAGCACCGCGCTCACGATCGCGGCGGGGCCGGTGCTGTTCGCGCAACTCGAGCAGGCGATCGACGGACGCTGACACGCGGTCTGGAATTTCGAGCGCGTGCCACATGGCATTCTCAGTCCGGGCGTTGTAGTGTTTACCCGTTCGTTACCTTTGCCGGCCCGAACGGCAGGGGTGATCACCTACCCCGTGTTCGACCGTTGCCCCCCACAGCGACCCGACCCCGAGAGTTCGCTTCCCTTGCCCTTTGACGCTCCTCAGGCCGAGCCCGCGCCCACGCGGCGTTCGGCCCGTACCGCTCCCGTGCCGACTTCGGCCGTTGAGCGCACGGGTTCCAGCCGCGCCGAGACACGCCGCCGTGGAGGCGCCGAGGCAGCGCAGCGGCCTGCCGTGGTCTGGGGTCGGGTGACGAACGACGTCACCACTGAGCCGGACGTGGATGCTGCCGCGCCTGCCACATCGACGCACTCGGGCCAGATGCCGTTGACGCGCCGCAGCGCGCGTCGGCAGACGCAGCCGATTTCGCTGGGCTCCCACGCTCCTGCGACGCCCGCTGAGGCCGGCCCGGCGGGCCTCGCCGATGCCGCTTCGGCCGCCGTCACGAGCACAGTCGTCCCCGCCGCCGCGACGACGCCGGCAGCGTCGACGAGCAGCGCACCCGCGCAGGCACCTGCTGCGGCGCCCACCAGTGCAGCCGTGCAGCCCCCGGCTACGACGCCCGCGCAGGCACCTGCTGCGGCGCCCACGAGGGCTGCAGCATCCACTTCTCGTACGCCGTCCGTTCCGCTGACCGCGTCGATCCCGATCGTGTCCGACGATGCGAAGCCGACCGCCGACGACCGCGACGCGTTCGCGGCTGCGGCAAGGCTCTTCTCCTTCACGGGTGAGACGCCGATACAGCAGTCCAGGGACGATGCCGACGCCGCCGGGGTCGAGGCTGACACGCTGTCGCACAGGCACAGCAAGCACAAGGCCAAGGTGCGGCGCCCCGGGCGCTCGCGGATGATCGCCAAGCGCGCCGCCGCGACATCCTTCTCCTTCGCCACGATCATCGCCGTCGGCCTGCTGGCCGTCACCTCGACCCTGCCGGCGGCTGCCGTGGCCTCACCGGAGACGCACCTGCTGGGTGCAGCGCCGCAGCAGCAGGCGGGGGATGTCGCGGCCACCGGCAGCGATGACATCCAGGCATACGTCGCTCCCGTCGACAGCAAGGCAGAATCGGCGTCGCTGGATCGGTCGGCGAACTACAGCACAGCGACCATGGTCGACATGGCCGGCACCGTGGGCATCTCGAACTTCTCGAGCCGCATCTTCACGAACAACCCGCAGTGCGCGGTGCAGTGGCCGTTCGCGGTCGGTGTGCCGATCTCGTACGGCTTCGGCCCGCGCCCGGGAGAGTTCCACGAGGGCGTCGACTTCACGCCCGGCTCCGGAGCGCACGTGCAGGCCATCGCCGACGGCGTGGTGCGCGTGGCGCAGCAGGGCTATCAGGGCTACGGCGTCGCCGTGATCATCGACCATGAGATCGACGGTCAGCACTGGGCGAGCCTGTACGGCCACATGCAGTACGGGTCGCTGCAGGTGCGCCCGGGCGAGCACGTGCAGGTCGGCCAGTACATCGGCCGCACCGGCAACACCGGATTCTCGTTCGGCGCGCACACCCATTTCGAGATTCGGCAGAACGGCGTCACGCCGATCGATCCGATCCCGTGGCTGCGCCAGCACAACCGCTGCTGACCCGCAGTCCGAGAGTGCGCGTTGGGCGTCGAGTGTTCACAACTCCGCCGATCCGGGACGCCGCACAGGGAGCCTGGCCGTTTCGGCAATCGGCGGCGGCTCTGATAGTCTTTTCTGGTTGCCCGAAGTGATTCGGGAGCGCCCCGATAGCTCAGTGGCAGAGCACTTCCATGGTAAGGAAGGGGTCGTCAGTTCAATCCTGACTCGGGGCTCGCACGCACCACGGACCCCGGTTCGAGATGCCTCGCGGCAGGGTAGCTCAGTTGGTGAGAGCGCACGACTCATAATCGTGAGGTCGCGGGTTCAAGCCCCGCTCCTGCTACAGAACGAAACCCCCGGCATCGGCCGGGGGTTTCGTGGTTTGCGCGGCTTCGCCGCCGTGGGCTCAGGCGCGCCGGTACTGGCTGGCCATCGGGCACTCGAACGGGTCACGGGCGGCGAGCCCGACGCGGTTCAGGTAGTCGATGACGATCGCGTAGGAGCGCCACAGCGAGGTCTCGGTGTAGGGGACGTTGTTGCTGGCGCAGTAGTCGCGGACGATGGCGCGTGCCTGGGCGAGGTGGGGGCGCGCCATGCTGGGGAAGAGGTGGTGCTCGACCTGGTAGTTCAGGCCGCCCATGAGCCAGGTGGCCCACCATCCGCCGCGGATGTTGCGCGAGGTGCGCACCTGCTTCGTGAAGAAGTCGAGCTTCGCGTCGGGTGCGATCACCGGCATGCCCTTGTGGTTGGGGGCGAAGGTCGCGCCCATGTACACGCCGAAGACGGCGGACATGACGCCCAGGAAGGCGAACGCCATTCCGAGGGGGAGGAACAGGAACAGCGGCGTCAGCACGAGCGCGAAGCGCAGGACCAGCAGCACGATCTCGGTCCACCGGCCCTTCACCGTGCCGCGGCTTGCCAGGTGCCGGAAGCTCAGGACGTGTAGGTTGAAGCCTTCGAGCGTCAGCAGCGGGAAGAACAGCCACCCCTGCCTGCGGGTGATCATGCGGCGCAGACCGCGAGCCTGTGCGGCATCCTCATCGAGGAACGAGATCGTGTCGACCTCGATATCGGGGTCTTTGCCCACCTTGTTGGGGTTGGCGTGGTGGCGGCTGTGCTTGGAGTCCCACCAGGAGTAGCTCATGCCGACGAGCGCGCCCAGCACCCGTGCGAGTCTGTCGTTGGCGGGTCCGGTGGCGAGGATCTGCCGGTGGGCCGCCTCGTGCGCGAGGAACGCGATCTGGGTGAACATCACGCCCAGGGCACCCGCGATGAGCAGCTGATACCAAGTGGGCCCCAGCAGGATGAAGCCGGTGATCGCACCGCCCAGTGCGAGGGCGATGCATGTGCCGACGAACACGTAGAACCACGGCGTCCTACGCAGAAGTCCCGTCTCTTGCGCGACATGGGAGATGTGCATGTACGCCTTGGCGACCGGCGGGAAGTCCTCTCGCCGTGCGTATGTCTGCCGGATCGGGCCCAGAGTCGAGGGGGAGATGGTGGGTGACTGAGACAAGATCGGGCGCCTTACGTCGGGCCCGTCACCGATCGGTGAGTGGGCATCAAGCCAAGGGCGGCTGCCGATCGCTTCCTCACACGGTACCCGCCCATTCATGCAGTAAGCCGAATGTGGGGAACTCTGCCAGGTGAGGGCGGGAGTCCGACGCAAGCGCCGGACGCCCGCCCTGAGGCGTTCAGAGGGGGCGGATGTTGGCCGCCTGCGGGCCCTTCTGGCCTGCCTCTGCGTCGAACTCGACCTTCTGGTTCTCTTCGAGGTTGCGGTGGCCCGAGCCCTGGATCGCGCTGAAGTGCGCGAACAGGTCGGCCGAGCCGTCATCGGGCGCGATGAACCCGTAGCCCTTGTCGGAGTTGAACCATTTGACGGTGCCTGTGGCCATGACGTCATTCCTTCGTTGTCTGGGACCACGGGTGTGATCCGTGAGGCCGCGACGACGGCGCCGTCGCGGGGTATGGGTGAGCGGGGCGAGAGCGAGTCGCCCCGCCATGTCGGCATCGATCGCCGGGCTTGCGAGCGCTGCGAGCATCCGCTGTGCATCGCCGAGCGTCGCAGCGACGCCGACGTGCTGGCCGGACGGCCCGAACGCGGCGAATCGCGTGTCGTCGATGACCACGTGGCCGGCGAATTCGCCGTCGCGTGTGGCGGCGTAGACGTCGTAGTCCGACTGGCGCCAGTTGAGAGAACGGTCCGCCGGTATCGCGGAGACGGAAGAGAAGATGGAAGACCTCGTCGATCAGGTGCTGGACCGTGCCATCGTCGGCCGGGTCACAAGGATGGTAGGAGCACACGAGTTGTCGTATGCGAGGCGCGGATGCGCGCCACAGATTCCGGGAGCGATGACCGACGCAAGGCGCCGATGAACTCAACCGGTAGGACACAGCTTACCGTACGTCCGCATCAGGCGGACGCCATGTGTTTTCGTCATGCGACGCAACCGAGTCTCTCACCGGCGCTGGCGTGCCGCCTCGTACAGGGCGACGGTGGCCGCGTTGGCCGCATTCAGCGAGCTGGCGGCACCGCCGATGGGAATGCGCACCATCGCGTCGCACGCATCCTGCCACCCTGCACTCAGGCCGGCCGTCTCGTTGCCGATGGCCAGCAGCGTGGGTCCGGTCAGGTCGAAATCGGCGATGTCCGCCGTGCCGTGCTCGTCGGTTCCGACGATGGTGATCGGGATGCCGGCATCCCGCCATTCCTGCGCCCACCCGACGACCTCGCGCTGCGACGCGACGCGCACCACGGGGCGCGCGAACAGCGATCCGGTCGAGGCGCGCACCGACTTGGGGTCGTAGGGATCGGCACCGTGCCCGGTGACGATGACGCCGGCGCCGTCGAAGGCGTCCAGCGAGCGCACGATCGCGCCGATGTTGCCGGGGCCCGACGGACGGTCGAAGGCGATGCCGAGGAACGTCGGGGTGACCGTGATGCGCGCGAGGTCATCGGAGGGCAGCTCGACGACGGCGACGAGCTCGGGCAGGTCCTCGTCTTTGCCGCTGAGCTGCCGCAGCAGATCGGGGGACATCGCGACGCGGTCGCCGCCTGCGCGCTCGAGCAGGTCGGCGGCCCAGCGCGAGAGCGGGCGCCGGCTGTCGTAGAGCATCGCCCGCACCGGCCAGCCGTGCTCGACGGCCAGGGTGATAGGGCGCACGCCGTGCACGAGGAACTCGCCCAGACGCTGGCGCTTGTTGCGATTGTGCAGCAGTGCCTCCCACTGCTGGAACCGCGCGTTCGGCCGCGAGATCCTCAGCTCACCCGCCACGTCAGCCTCCCGGTGTGTGTGCGACACGACGGTCCCAGGTTCTCATGCCCGAGGTCGTCACTCGCACACAGCAGACGGAAAGGGGATGCCGATCCCCGGCGCGGCGGGGGCGACTACGGTGAGACCGGGGGCAGCAATGGATGCGCGTTCGAATTCAGTGTGGAGTCGGAGCATGATCGGTCGCCTCGCCCGGTTCGCGTTGACCGCCGTCGGGTCGGCTGCAGCGCTCACCGCGGCCGTGGGACTGGTCACCACCGCAGAGGGCCTGCTCGCGTGGGAGCGGCTGAACCCCACGCGGATGGGATCGGTGCTGCCGCGCAGCGGCCGGTTCGGTACGGAGGCGGGAGAGGCGATCCGGCTCGGCGTTCTCGGTGACTCGCTGGCCGTCGGCTACGGCGCCGAAGAGCCCGACATGACGCCCGGGGCGCTGCTGGCGACGTGGCTGTCAGAAGTGTCGGGCCGGCCGGTCGAGTTGACGAACATGGCCGTCATCGGCGCCGAATCGACCGCGCTGATCAGCCAGCTCGCACACCTGCGTGAAGTGACGCAGCCCGATGTGGTCGTGATCATCATCGGCGCCAATGACGTCATGCATCTCAAGCGCCTCGTCGATGCGCTGTGGCCGCTGTCAGAGACGGTGCGCGACCTGCGGCGCACCCACGCACAGGCAGTCGTTGCCACCTGTCCGGACCTGGGCACCGTGCGGCCGTTCTCGCAGCCGCTGCGGTTCTTCGCCCACTGGTACAGCCGGGTGCTCGCCACGGGGCAGGCCATCGTCGTGCTGCGCGCCGGGGGGCGCACCGTGTCGCTTGCCGACACCCTCGGTCCGCTGTTCCACCGCGACCCCGACGACATGTTCTCGCCGCGCGACCACCTGCATCCCTCGAGCATCGGCTATGAGCAGGCCGCCGCCGTGATCCTGCCGAGTGTTCTTGCGGCAGCCGGAATCGAACGGGAGGATGCCCGGACCCCGCACCGCATCTACCGCAAGGACGTTCGGCACCCGCTCGCGTGGTGGGCCTTCCGCGCGTCGCGTCGGGTGGGGGAGCGGCTCACCGCCGCATCCAGCACCGTCACTCCGGCGGCCGGAGCCCGCTCGCTCTGAGGGCGGCGCGTCATCCGATCCGGTAGCGGTAGGCGAGCAGGTCGAACACGCGCTCGCCGCCGATCCACAGTCCGTCGTGCTCGGGTGCCCGTTCGAAGCCGAGCGCTTCGTACAGCCGGTGGGCGCCGTGCATGTCGGGGCCGGTCTTCAGCGTGACGTCCGCGTAGCCGGCGGCCGCGGCATCCTCGATCACCCGGCGCATCAGCGTCGCGGCGATTCCGCGCCGACGCGCGGTGGGGTCCACCCCGAGCAGGCGCAGGTCGGCGTCGGCATCGCCGAAGTCCTCGTGCAGGACGGGGCCGCCGGGGCGGCGGACGGTGACGGTGCCGAGAATGCGGACGCCTTCCACCGCGACCAGCACGTCGTACGTGCGGGCGCGGAAGGCGGCGTGGTGCATGTCGTCGGAGTGGTCGCGCCGGCCGTAGTCGTGCGTGTAGGCGGCCTCGACCAGACGATCGACCTCGGCGTACTCGTCGGGTCGGGCGGCGCGCACCGTGATCTGCGTGGCCGCCGACGGGGATGCCGGCTGTGCCTCGAGCGTCATCAGGCCGCCTGCTCTTGGTCGTCGCCGTGTGCGGCAGAAGCCGAGGCTGCGGCCGAGCCCGGCGTCCAGCCGAGCGCCGGGCCGATGCTCGTGGCGATCTCGTGCAGAATGTGCTTCCAGTCGGCGATCTCGAACTCGAACGGCAGCTCGAACAGGTAGTCCTCCGCGGCCTGGTACGCGACGTCGGCTCGGATGGCCTCGACGATCTCGTCACGGGATCCGAGGTTGTCCACGGCGATGAGGGTGTTCTTGCCCCGGATGCCGTGGGTGCGCGGCGTGCGGCGCTGGACGTAGTCGCGATACCGGTTCAGCTGCGCGGTCGTGGCGTGGTCGGTGGGCACCGCCACGCGGGCGACCGTGACGTGGGCGGCCTCACCCTGTGGATGGTGGGCGCGGAACGCGTCGATCTGCCCGCGCTGCACCCGGGAGAAGTCGGTGTCGCCGTCGGCGGTGGTGCTGATGTTGCTCACGAGCCAGTTCAAGCCCGCCCGGCCCGCCCACTCGGCCGAGCGCAGCGATCCGCCCCCGTACCAGAGCCGGTCGGCCAGTCCCTCGCTGTGCGGCTCCGCACGGTCGGAGTCGAAATCGCCGCCGATGCCGTTGTACGCAGGCACGTCGCGCACGGAGCGTCCTGCGATGAGCTCGCGCAGCAGCTCGATGCGGCTGTAGCCGTAGTCCTCGCTGCGCCATCCGCGGTCGAACACGATGTCGTTGACGTCGTCGGTGAACGACGGTGGGTGCACGCTGAGCCCGGGCTGCAGTCGCCCTCCCGAGAGCACGTCGGCGGTCGCGAGGTCTTCGGCGAGCCGGAAGGGGTTCTCGTTGCCGACCGGGATCACGGCATGCCCGAGCTTGATCCGCTCGGTGTGCTGCGAGATCGCCCCGAACAGCACCGGCGACGACGAGACGCCGTGCTGCAGGTGGCGGGTGCGCAGCCAGCCGCTGTCGAGCCCGAGCTCTTCGGCATAGCGGAACAGCTCGATCGCGTCTTCGAGCCCCTGCCGGGGCGAATCGCGGTCGAACGGGGCGATGTGCACGAAGCCGAGGCTTCGCAGCGGTCGGTTCTGTGGTTGCCGTGCGGTGGTCATCGCGGTCTCCTAGCCGGTGCGTACTGCCGTGGTCAGAACACTACGAATCACGCGCCTGCCGCGCGACATGCGGGTCGAAGTCTTACCGAGCGTGACGAAGTGTGTCGGCTCGGACCCTCACTCAGTCCCAGCGCACTCAGTCCCGGAGCACTCAGTCCCAGAGCAGTCAGTCCCAGAGCATGGGGCGGTGGGCGTCGCGCTCGCCGTCATCGGGCAGATGGGGCAGTCGCTCCGATCCGCCGCGGATGCACAGCCAGCGCAGCTGCTCGGGGCTGTCGGGCACGCACCGCCACGAACGCCACACGCCCTGACCGACGCGCACGACCGTGCCGGGGCCCACGTCGACGATCTCGTCGTCCAGGCCCATCTGGCCGCGCCCGGCCAAGAAGACGTACAGCTCTTCGATGCGCCCATGGCGATGCCAGTAGTCCACCGATTCGCCGGGCTCGTAGGCGTTGGCGGTCATGCCGAGGTACTGCGTGTCCAGCTCGTGGTCGATGACCCGTCGGCCCTGACGCGAGCGGTCGGGGGCGAACCCGCCGTAGAAGTCGCGCCACGCCTCGGGCGCCCCGATCTCCAGCACTTCGTAGTCGGTCATGACGCCACCGTAACGCGTCTGCGCGTCATCGGCGCCGGCACTCGGCCCGGACTCAGCCACGCACGGCCGCCAGTGGATAAAATCGTCTGATGGTGTCCGCGCTCCCGCGGCATGCCAGCGGTCGTGCCACGGTGGCCTGGGCCCCGTACAGGGTCGTCGTGACCACCGCTCGCACGATCCACGAGAACAACAGGAGACGATCATGGCCGGCTTGTCAGGTCGCGTCTCCGACCTCTCCGATCCCTGGACTTCCCCTGTTTCGATGACGGATGCCGCAACCCGCGCACGCGCGCACGCCAAGGTGATCCTGCTCGGCGAACACGCCGTCGTGCACGGGGGGCCGGCGATCGCGCTGCCCGTGCACGGCCTGACCCTGACGGCATCGGTCACCTCGACCGAGCGTCCGCTGTGGATCGACTCGGTGCTGTACCGCGGCCCGGTCGCCGCCGCGCCGACACTGCTTGCCGCCCCCATCACCGCCATCACCGCCACCCTCCAACGGCTGGGTGCACCGGCGACAGGACTGACGGTGCGCGTGGACGGAGAGATCCCCGCCGAGCGGGGCCTCGGTTCGTCGGCGGCCGTGGCCGCGGCCATCATCACCGCCATCGCCGCGCACCACGCAGTGAGCTTCGACGACGATGAGCGGTTCGCACTCGTGCAGGCGGCCGAACGGGTGGCCCACGGCAACCCGAGCGGTCTGGACGCCCGCGCGGTGGTCTGCGAAGCGCCGATGTGGTTCCAGGCCGGGGCCGCACGGCCGTTGCACTGCGCGTTCGGCGGCGTGTTCGTGATCGGCGATTCCGGCGTCCACGGGCGCACCCGCGAAGCGGTCACCGCGGTGGGGGCGCTGAAGGCGGCCGAGCCCGAACGCGTCGGTGCGATGCTGGCCCGTATCGACCAGCACGCCGCCGCCGCCGCCCACGACCTGGCCCGCGATCAGCGCCGCGCCCTGGGCGAGCGCATGTCGGCCGTGCACGAACTGCTGCGCGAGCTGAGCGTGAGCAGCGCCGAGCTGGATGCGCTGGTGGCAGCGGCCCGCGAGGCCGGAGCCCTCGGTGCGAAGCTGACCGGCGGCGGTCGGGGCGGCTGCGTGCTCGCCCTCGCCGACGACGAGCCGGCCGCCGCACGCATCGCTGCGGCATTGCGCGCGGCGGGCGCCGAGCGCACCTGGCTGCTGCATCCCGCCGACATCACCAGTGCGAAGGACGCCTCTGCATGAGCACCGCCGTCGCGACACCCAACATCGCGCTCGTCAAGTACTGGGGCAAGCGGGACGAGGACCTGATCCTGCCTTTGACCGGCAGCCTGTCGCTGACGCTCGACGTCTTTCCCACCACGACAACGGTGACCGTCACGGCCGGAGCTGACGCCGACGACGTGGTCTTCGACGGGGCGTCGTCCACCGGCGCTGCGGCCGGCCGCATCACGAAATTCCTCGACCTCGTTCGGGCACAGGCCGGCTCGACCGCCCCCGCCCGCGTCCAGACCCGCAACTCCGTGCCCACGGGAGCGGGCCTGGCCTCCAGCGCGTCGGGCTTCGCAGCGCTCGCGGTGGCCGCCGCCGACGCCTACGGGCTCGACCTCGACGAGCAGGCCCTCAGCCGCCTCGCCCGCCGCGGCTCTGGCTCGGCGTGCCGTTCGGTGATCGGGGGAGCGGCGATCTGGCACGCGGGCACCGACGACGCCTCATCGTTCGCCGAACCGGTCCACGGCCCCGCCCTGGGCATGGTCATCGCCGTGGTGGATGCCGGGGCCAAAGCGGTCTCGAGCCGAGAGGCCATGATCCGCACCCGCGACACGTCGCCGTACGCCTCGGCGTGGGTGGCGTCCACGACCGCCGACCTGGCCGCGATGCGCGACGCGTTCACCCGGGGCGATGTCACCGCCATCGGAGAGCTGACCGAGTCCAACGCGCTGCGCATGCACGCCGCGATCATGGCCTGCCGCCCGCCGATCCGCTACCTCGCACCGCAGAGCATCGCCCTGTTCGATGAGGCGGCACGGCTGCGGGCTGTGGGCCTGGAGGCGTACGCCACCGCCGATGCCGGCCCGAACGTCGTGTTCGTGTGCCGAGACGGCGACGTGGACGCGGTGCGCGACGCCCTGGCCGAACGCTTCGAGGCGGGCCGCCTCGTCGCAGCCCATGCCGGCCCGGGTGCCCACCTGATCTCCGAGGCGGCCGCATGATCCGCGAGCAGGCGCCCGGCAAGCTGTTCATCGCGGGAGAGTACGCGGTGGTCCAGCCGGGCGAGCCGAGCGTGCTGGTCGCCGTCGACCGCTATGTCAGCGTCGAGCTGACCCCCGCCAGCGACCAGGGCAGCATCTCCTCCGACCAGTTCGGCCGCGCCCCGCTGCTGTGGACGCGCGGCGCCGACGGCGTCGTCATCGACCAGGACCACCGGCCGTACGACTACGTGCTGGCAGCGATCACGGTGGTCGAGCAGCTGGCGGCCGAGCGGGCCGTCGCCGGCCGCTTCTACGACATCCGCATCTCCAGCGAACTCGACGACGTGTCCGGCCGCAAGTTCGGGCTGGGGTCGTCGGCGGCGGTGACCGTCGCGACCGTCCGCGCACTGAACCGCTTCTACGAGCTCGAGCTGACGGCGCTGGAGATCTACAAGCTCGCGCTGATCGCCACGGTGCGCGTCTCGCCCGCCTCGTCGGGCGGCGACCTGGCCGCCTCGGTGTTCGGCGGATGGATCGCCTACAGCGCGCCGGACCGTGCCGAGGTGGCGGCCCAGACGGCCATCGTGGGAGTGCAGGCGATGCTCGACCGTGCCTGGCCGCACCTTGCCGTCCGGCGCCTGCCGGCTCCCGCCCACCTGCGACTGATCGTGGGCTGGACCGGGCACCCCGCCTCCACGGAGCGGATGGTCGGCGACCTGCAGCGCGCCTGGCCCGCCGGTCAAGCACAGTCTGGTCAAGCACAGTCCGATCAGGCACAGTCCGGTCAGGCACGGTCCGGCCAGGCGCAGTACCGTCGGTTCCTGGCCGACAGTCGCGCGGCGGTCGAATCGTTGATCGCCGCCCTGGAGGGGCAGGATGCCGCGGCTGCGGCATCCGCGGTCCGTGCCGCGCGCACGGCCCTGGGCGACCTGTCCCGCCACGCCGGCATCCAGATCGAGACCGCGCAGCTGGCGGCGCTGTGCGACATCGCGCAGGATGCCGGGGCTGCGGCCAAGTCCTCCGGCGCGGGCGGCGGCGACTGCGGCATCGTGCTGGCCGGCGGCGACACCGACGTGCACGGCATGCTCGCACGCTGGGAGCAGAACGACATCCGGCACCTGGCGATCGAGGTGCACTCGTCCGACGAAGAGTCCGAGGGCGACGCCCGCATCGGAACGATTCCCGAACCAGAGCGGAGCGACCCATGACGTCCCAGGGCGGCACCCGAAAAGACCAGCACGTCGACCTTGCCCGGGCCCAGCACGTGCAGGGCCCCGCCCGCAACGACTTCGACGAGGTGCGCTTCGTGCACCACGCGCTGGCGGGCATCGACCGCGACCGCGTCGATGTGTCCACCTCGTTCGCCGGATTCCAGTGGAGCGTGCCGCTGTACATCAACGGCATGACCGGGGGCAGCGTCCGCACCGGAGAGATCAACCGGCAGCTGGCGATCGCCGCGCGTGAGACCGGAGTGGCCATCGCGTCGGGGTCCATGAGCATCGCGCTGCGCGAACCCGACACGGCCGCGACGTTCCGGGTGCTGCGCGAGGAGAACCCGGACGGATTCGTGCTGGCCAACCTCAGCGCCGATGCGACCGGTGAGCAGGCGCTGCGCGCGATCGACCTCGTGCGCGCCGACGCGCTGCAGATCCATCTGAACAGCGTGCAGGAGACGGTCATGCCCGAAGGCAGCCGCGCCTTCTCGGCGTGGCCGGACCGCATCGCCGAGATCGTCGATCGCGTCGAGGTCCCGGTCGTCGTCAAAGAGGTCGGCTTCGGTCTGAGCCGCACGACGCTCGAGCAGCTCGCCGACCTGGGCGTGCACGTTGCCGATGTGAGCGGCCAGGGCGGCACCGACTTCGCGCGGATCGAGAATGCGCGCCGCGCCGAGAACGACTACGCCTTCATGGCGGGATGGGGCCAGTCCGCCGCCTCCTGCCTGCTGGATGCCCAGGCCGCGGTGGACGGCGGATCGGCGATTCCGGCGCTGCTGGCCTCGGGCGGAGTGCGCACGCCGCTGGACGTCGTGCGAGCACTTGCACTGGGCGCACGGGCGGCCGGGGTGTCGGGCACGTTCCTGCATTCCCTGCTCGACGAGGGGCTGGAGGGCCTGATCGCCCGCATCCGCGCCTGGATCGGGCAGATCGAACAGCTGCACGCGCTGCTGGGCGCGGCAACGCCCGCCGGCCTTGTGGGCACCGATCTGCTGCTGAGCGGCGCGGTGCGCGAGTTCTGCGACCTGCGCGGCATCGACGCTGCCGCCTACAGCCGCCGCAGCGATCGAGGGCTGCGCGATCAGGAGGGACGGGGATGAGGAACGAGCCGATCACCGCAGCGCCCGTGCCGATGACGTGGGTGGGACCCATCTCGGTCAGCGGCAATGTCATGACCGGGCTGCAGGAAGTGCCCCTGGCGACCTATGAGACGCCGCTGTGGCCGTCGGTCGGACGCGGCGCGAAGATCTCGACGCTGACCGACAAGGGCATCGTCGCCACCCTCGTCGACGAGCGGATGGCGCGCTCCGTGCTGTTCGAGGCGGACGATGCGACCACGGCCCTGGCGGCGATGCAGGTGCTCAACTCTCAGCGCGACCGACTGCAGGAGGTCGTGTCCACGGCGAGCCGGTTCGCGAAGCTCATCGACATCCACCATCAGATCGTCGGCAATCTGCTGTTCGTCCGCTTCGAGCTGTCGACCGGGGACGCCAGCGGCCACAACATGGTGACCCTGGCCAGCGATCGGCTGATGGACCACATCCTCGCCACCGTCCCGGGGCTCCGGTACGGATCGATCTCGGGCAACTACTGCTCGGACAAGAAGGCCACCGCGGTCAACGGCATCCTGGGGCGCGGCAAGAACGTCGTGACCGAGCTGCTGATCCCGCGCGAGGTCGTCGCCCGCCGTCTGCACGCCAGCCCCGAGGCGATCGCCGAGCTGAACGTGCGCAAGAACCTCATCGGCTCGATCACCGCGGGAGGCCTGCGCACCGCCAACGCGCACTACGCGAACATGCTGCTCGGGTTCTACCTGGCGACCGGGCAGGATGCCGCGAACATCGTGGAAGGATCGCAGGGCATCACGCACGCCGAGGTGAGAGGCGGCGACCTGTACTTCTCGTGCACGCTGCCCAACCTCATCGTGGGCACGGTCGGCAACGGCAAGGACCTGCCGTTCGTGGGAGAGAACCTCGCCCGCCTGGGCTGCGCGGACGAGCGCCCCGCAGGCGAGAACGCGCGACGTCTGGCCGTGCTGTGCGCTGCCACCGTGCTGTGCGGCGAGCTGTCGCTGATGGCGGCCCAGACCAACCCCGGTGAGCTGATGGCGGCCCACGTGAACATCGAAAGGAAGGGCACGCGATGAGCGCGCAGCCGCTGCGGATCGGCATCCACGACATCTCGTTCGCGACCGCGCATCAGGTCCTGGACCTGAGCGAGATCGCCGAGCACTCCGGCGTGGACGTGGGCAAGTTCTACGTCGGCATCGGCCAGTCCGAGATGAGCATGCCCGCCGCCGACGAGGACATCGTCACGATGGGCGCCGAGGCCGCCGCGCGCATCCTCGACCGCCACGGCGCAGAAGGCATCCGCACGCTGCTGTTCGCCACCGAGTCCGGCATCGATCAGTCCAAATCGGCCGGCGTCTTCGTGCACGGGCTGCTCGGGATGGGCGAGAACTGCCGGGTCGTCGAGCTCAAGCAGGCCTGCTATTCGGCCACCGCCGCCCTGCAGTTCGCACTCGGCGTGGTCGCACGCGACCCGCGCGAGAAGGTGCTGGTGATCGCCAGCGACGTCGCCCGCTACGCACTGGATTCCAGCGGTGAGCCGACGCAGGGCGCCGCCGCCGTCGCGTTCCTGGTCACCGTCGACCCCGGCCTGGTCGAGATCGAGCCGGTCACCGGCCTGCACACCGACGACATCCACGACTTCTGGCGGCCCAATCACCTCTCCACGGCCCTGGTGGACGGCAAGTACTCGCTCGCCGCCTATCTGCGTTCGCTGGAGGGCGCCTGGAATGAGTATCAGTCGCGCGGCGGTGTGCCGTTCGAGGCCATCGACCGCTTCTGCTACCACCAGCCGTTCACCAAGATGGCCGTCAAGGCTCACGACCGACTGAACACCATCGTGGGTTCTCCGTTGGACCGCGACCAGCGACGCGCACAGATCGAGGCGAGCCTGCACATCAACCGTCGTACCGGCAACAGCTACACGGCGTCGATCTATGCGGGCCTGCTCTCGCTGCTCAATGACGACGGGACAGGCGACGGGGCAGCTGACGGGGCCGACCTCGCCGGGCGTCGCATCGGCTTCTTCAGCTACGGCTCGGGCAGCGTGTCGGAGTTCTTCACCGGTGTGGTCCAGCCCGGCTATCGCGCGCTGCTGCGCGCAGACGAGGATGCCGCGGTCCTGGACGACCGTGTGAGCATCGACTACGCCCGCTACCGCGCACTGCACGAGAGCGTGGACGAGGTGCGCGGAGAAGACATCCTGACCGCCGCCGAGACCTCCGGCCCCTTCCGATTCGCGGGCATCACCGACCAGATGCGCCAGTACCAGCGACGCGGCTGACCCCCTTCGTTAGGCAAGCCTTACCTTCAGCGTCTATAGTGGAACCGTGCTCGATGTGCGCGAGGTGATCAAGGATTTCGGCGGCGACGGTTCCGCCCATGCGCGGGCTCTGGACGGCGTCGATCTGCACATCGACGCGGGCGAGCTGGTGACGGTCTTGGGCCCCTCGGGCTGCGGCAAGACGACGCTGCTGCGGGTGATCGCGGGCTTCGAGGTCCCCGATTCCGGCAGTGTCAGTGTGGACGGTCGCATGGTCGCCGGCGACCGGTTCGTGCCCGCACACGATCGCGGCATCGGACTGGTGCCGCAAGAAGGGGCGCTGTTCCCGCACCTGTCGGTGGCGCAGAACGTCGGCTTCGGCCTGAGCCGCCTGCGCGCCCGCGAGCGTCGTGCACGGGTGGCGGAGACACTCGAACTCGTCGGACTGTCGGGCTTCGGCGCGCGCCGTCCGCATGAGCTGTCGGGTGGTCAGCAGCAGCGTGTGGCACTGGCGCGGGCGATCGCCCCCGGCCCCGAGATCGTCCTGCTCGACGAGCCGTTCTCCGCGCTGGACGAGTACCTTCGCGAGTCGCTGCGGGCCGAGGTGCGCGGTCTGCTCAAGCGCCTGGGCACGACCGCCGTGATGGTCACGCATGATCAGGAAGAGGCCCTCGCGATGGGCGACCGGGTCGCCGTCATGCGCGAGGGACGGGTCGTGCAGGTCGGTCCGCCGCGTGAGACGTACTTCCAGCCCGCAGACCTGGAGCTGGCCCGATTCCTCGGCGAGGCCGTGGTCGTGGCCGGCTCCGTCCAGCACGCGTCGTCGCGTGGGGAGATGACGGTCACGTGCGCGTTCGGCGACCTCGCCGTGGCGTGCGCGAATGGATGCCGGGGCCTGTGCGATGTGCTGATCCGGCCCGAGAACATCCGCGTCAGTGACGAGGCCGGACCGGGACTGACCGGAACCATCGCCGATCAGACGTTCTACGGCCATGACGGCATGCTGCGCGTGCACGTGCCCGCCCTCGACGCCGAGGTGCCGGTGCGCGTGCTGGGAGACCATCCGCACCGCGTGGGCGACGAAGTGCGCCTCGTGGTCGACCGTGCCGTGTGCACGTACCCTCGACCGTCCATCGCCGCCTGAGCCGCGGCATCCGAGTCTCGGACTCTCATCCCATCGAAAGGGGATCGTCATGCGTCGTGCCCGTCTGCGCGCGTCTGTCGCACTGACCGCTGTTGCCGCCGTCATGCTCGCCGGCTGTTCTGCGGCCTCACCGGCGCCGAGCGAGAGCGGTGACACCGCGACGCTGACGGTCTACACCGATCAGCATGCCGAGCTCGTCAAGGCGCTGACCGACGCCTACACCACGAAGACCGGCGTGGCGTTCAACATCCAGAACGACGCCACCGCCGGCCAGATCCAGGCTGAGGGCTCTGCTTCGCCGGCCGACGTGTTCCTCAGCGAGGACCCGGGACCTGCCGCGCAGCTGGCCGCCGCCGGCGCGTTCGTCCCGCTCGACCAGAGCACGATCGACCAGGTGCAGCCGAAGCTGAGCGACCCGAAGGACGAATGGGTCGCTTACGCCGCGCGGGTGCGCGTGCTCTATTACAACCCCACCCTGATCGCCGAGAAGGATCTGCCCACCACGCTTGCGGACATCACCGCCCCGCAGTACAAGGGGAAGTTCGCGTGGGCGCCGTCCGGCGCGTTCGTGGCGACCGTGCAGTACCTCATCTCCACGATCGGAATGGACCAGACCCGTTCGTTCCTCGAGAAGGTGAAGGCCAACGGCGTCAACGAGCAGTCCAACGGCAACGTGCGCGACACCGTCGAGGCCGGCAAGCACGCGATGGGGCTGTCCAACCACTACTACTGGTGGGTGAAGGCCGCCGAGGTCGGCGGGCCCGACCACATGACCAGCAAGATCTATCACTTCCCCGAGGTCGATCCCGGCAATCTCGCCCTGTCGTCGGGGGCGGGAATCCTCAAGACCAGCAAGCACCAGGCCGAAGCCGCCGACTTCCTGGCGTGGCTGACCGCTCCCGACGGCGGACAGACGATCCTCGCCGACGGCCCGATCGACGTCAACGAAGGCCAGTACCCCGTCGGGGTCGGCATGACCAGCGCCACGGTGGGGAGCCTGTCCGACGTGAAGTCGCCGGTGTACGACATGAGCATCTTCGCCGACCAGGCACAGGCACAGCAGCTGCTGAAGAGCCTCGGCATGTCCAGCTGATGTCACGTCTGCACGGCGGCCGGGTCGCTCTCGGCACGGCGGCGGCAGCCGTCGCCGTGCTGTCGCTGCTGCCGCTTGCGTACCTGTTCATCGCCGGCTTCTCGCCGCACGAGATCGGGATGCTGTTCACCTACCCGACGACGATTCCCGACATCGTGCGCACGGTCGGCCTGACCGTGGCCGTGTGTGCGGTGTGCCTGGTGCTGGGGGTGGCCACGGCCCTGCTGGTGGTGCGCACCACGGTGCCGCTGCGACGCACCCTGACGGTGCTGTTCGCTCTGCCGCTGGCGGTGCCCGGCTTCGTCAGCGCGTACGCCGTGTATTCGATGAACCTCGTGTATGCGCCCCGCCTCGACATCGTCACCTCGTTCACCGGTGCCACGGTCGTGATGGCGCTGACACTGTACCCGTACGTCTTCTTGGCCTGTGTGGTCGCGGTGCGCAACATCGATCCTGCTCAGGAAGAGGCGGCGCGCAGCCTGCGTGCGCAGCCGAGCGCGGTCTTCTTCCGCGTCACGCTGCCGCAGCTGCGCGTGGCGATCGCGGGGAGCCTGCTGATCATCGCGCTGCACGTGCTCAGCGAATACGGCGCGATGGTGCAGCTGCGCCAGCGGACTCTGACCACGACGATCATGGCCGAGATGCTCGACTACGGCGACTACGCATCGGCCCGGTCGCTGTCGGTGCTGCTGGTCTCGCTCGCCGTGCTGATGCTGCTGGCCGGACGCATGGTCTCGGGCAGGCCGGTGCCGCTGAGCGTGGGTCGGCAGAGCGTGCGCACTCCCACGCGCGCTCGCCTCGGGCGGGCGCGGGGGCCGGTGCTGGTGCTGGCGCTGCTGGTGCCGCTGGCGGCCATCGGGCCGACGGTGTTCATGACCCTCCGCGGATTGGTCATGACGCACCGTGACGTGTTCGTCGACTGGTCGCAGGTGGCCGCGTCGGGCGGTGTGACGCTGCTGTACGGCGCGGGTGCGGGCCTTCTGGCCACCGCGGCGGCTCTGCCGGTGGCGTGGTGGGTCAGCCGCAGACCCTCGCCGTGGTCGCACGTGGCCGAGAGGTCGGTGTGGTTGGCGCATGCGATCCCGAACGCGGTGCTGGCCCTGGCACTGGTGTTCCTGGCAACCCGGCTCGTGCCGGGCCTGTACAAGACGGCGGTGCTGCTGATCATCGCCTACGTCGTGATGTTCCTGCCCCTGGCGGTGTCCAATCAGCAGGTCGGCCTGCAGGCGGCCTTCGTCCGCTACGACGAGGCTGCGGCATCCCTCGGCCACCGCGCCTGGCAGCGACTGCGCCGGGTCTCGCTGCCGCTCGCGCTGCCGGGCATCGCCACCGGCGCGCTGCTGGTCGGGCTGGATGCGAGCAAAGAGCTCACCGCGACCCTGATGCTGCTGCCGTTCAACACGCAGACCCTGGCCACCGGGCTGTGGGCGACCACCAACGGCCAGTCCCTGGACTTCACGGCGGCGGCGCCGTACGCGCTGGTGCTGGTCATCCTGGGTTCGATCCCGGTGTGGCTGATCGTGCGCCGCACGCTGCGCCACGTGCGCTGAGGGCCCGCTTCGGCTCCGAGTCAGCTTGCAGACGGCATCCCTTAGAATCTGCAGAGTCCGGGCACGGGCGCACGCCGTCGCCCGTGGACACCGTTTTGGCACGCACGCGTGGAGAGGAGCCCGAGCATGAGCCCGAGGCCCCCGCGCGCACCCCTGGCCCAGCATGGGCGCCATCACACGCAGAGCCCTCTGGCCCAGATCGCGATCGTCGTCGGCGTGGTGCTCGCCGTGATCGCGCTGAGCATCGCGGGCACGGGGGTCTTCGCCCTGTGGTCGGCCTCGACCACCATCGCCGACAACGCAGTCACACTGGAGACCACGCACGAGGTCCCGCCCGACATCGGCGAGATCGAGGGCGGCGTGAACCTGCTGGTGGTCGGCACCGACTCGTGCCAGGGACAGGATCTGAAGCTGTTCCCACGATGCAGGCACGACGACGGCGGCGAGCGCAACGACGTCACAATGCTCGTGCACATCGGTGACAAGCCGCGGCGGGTCACCGTCGTCTCGTTCCCGCGCGACATGCTGGTGGCCATCCCGTCGTGCCCGTCGCCGGACGGCGGACGCTTCTCGGCGATGAGCCAGCAGATGCTCAACGTCTCGTACAGCTACGGGGGACTGGCCTGCACGGCGCTCACGATCCAGCAGCTGACGGGCGTCGACATCCAATTCGCTGCGGCGATCCGCTGGACCGGCGTGATCCACATGTCCGACGCGATCGGCGGTGTGAACGTCTGCGTGGCCGGCGCCATCAACGACCGCAATACGGGACTGCACCTGAGCAAGGGCGAACACACCCTCAAGGGGGCGCAGGCGCTGCAGTTCCTGCGCATCCGGCACGGCATCGGCGACGGGTCGGACCTCGGCCGCATCTCCAACCAGCAGCAGTTCATGTCTTCGCTGGTGCGCAAGCTGCAATCCGGCGGCGTGCTGGGCGACCCGGGCAAGCTGTTCGCGTTGGCGACGACCGCGCTGCAGCAGGTCTCTGCGAAGCAGCTCGTGCTCGACCAGAACCTGGCCAACCCCACCCACATGGTGCAGATCGCGATGGCCGTGAAATCCGTGCCCTACAGGGACATCGTGTTCGTGCAGTACCCCACCAGGTACGACCCGGCCGACACCTCGCGTGTACTGCCCGTGACCTCCTCGGCCGATGTGCTGTTCACCGCGTTGAAGGAGAACAGGGCGCTGAACCTGACCGGCAAGGCGAGCTCCGCCTACGGCGTGGAGGTGAAGGGCACGGTCACCGGCTCGTCGGGTCCGACCCCTGCGCCGACGGCCGCCCCCGTCGACAGGGTCGACCTGCCGGAGAATATTTCAGGCTCCACGGCCGCGCAGGTCACATGCACGCAGCCGGAGACCGCCGGCCGGTAAGCTCATCAGGCCATGGAGAAGACAGAACGCACCGCCCGATCGTACGTTCTGTTCATCGGCATCGGCCTCGGTGCGGGGCTCCTGTCGGGTCTGTTCGGGGTGGGCGGCGGCACGGTCATCGTTCCGCTGCTGACGATCGTGGCCCGGTTCGAGCATCGCCTTGCCGCCGGCACCTCGTTGGCGGCGATCGTGCCGATCGCGACGGTCGGCGTCATCAGCTATGCCGCTCGCGGCTCGGTGGCCTGGATCCCGGCTCTGATCCTCGCGGCGGCCGCGGTCGTGGGCGCGCAGTTCGGCACGTGGCTGCTGGCGCGGCTGCCGGTGAACGTGCTGCGCTGGGCGTTCGTCGTGTTCCTGGCGGTCGTGATCGTGGGACTGTTCTTCGTGATCCCGTCGCGCGGAGCGCACCTGGTCCTGACCGTGTGGAGCACGTTGGGCCTGATCGCGACGGGCTTGGTCACCGGCCTCCTGTCCGGGCTTCTGGGTGTGGGCGGCGGCGTCATCATCGTCCCGACCCTCATGCTGGGCTTCGGCGCCAGCGACCTCGTCGCCAAGGGCACGTCGCTGCTGATGATGATCCCCACCGCCGTGTCGGGCACATTCGGCAACCTGCGTCGTCGCAACGTCGACCTGCCGGCGGCGGCGTGCATCGGCGTGGCCGCCTGCACGACGACGGCGCTGGGTGCCTGGCTCGCCTCGCTCATCGACCCGCTGGCCGGCAACGTGCTGTTCGCGCTGTTCGTCGTGTTCATCGCGGTGCAGATGGCACTGAAGGCGCTGCGCAGCCCCGACGCCGGCAGGGAGGGCTCCGCCGCCCCCCGATAGACTTATCGGGTGCCAGTGAACCCCGAACTCGTCGGCCGCGCGTTCGCGCCGACCGCGCCCTATCTGGTGGGCCGCGAGAAGGTGCGGGAATTCGCCCGCGCCGTCTTCGCCACCGATCCCCAGCACACCGATCCCGACGCCGCGCGCGCCCTCGGCTACGCCGACGTGGTCGCACCGCCCACTTTCGCGATGGTCGTCCAGGACCGCACGCTGCAGCAGCTGCTGTCCGAACCGGACTCAGGCATCGCGTTGGAGCGCACGATCCACGCCGAGCAGCGCTTCGCCTACACGCGCCCGATCGTCGCCGGCGACGAGCTGACCGCCCAGCTCTCGATCACCGGTGTACGCGCGATCGGCAAGGGTGCGATGGTCACCAGCGTCGCAGAGATCACGGATGCCGCGGGTGACCATGTGGTCACCGCGACCTCGGTGCTGCTGATCGGGGGGGACGAGTGAGCGAGCCGACCGTGGGCGATGTGGTCGCCGAGCGCACCGTGCACCTCACGCGCGAAGACCTCGTGCGCTATGCCGGGGCATCCGGCGACTTCAACCCCATTCACTATCGCGACGACGTCGCCGCCCGCGTGGGGCTTCCCGGCGTGCTCGCGCACGGGATGCTGACCATGGGCCTGTCGATCGAGACGCTCGTGCCGTGGCTGGGCGATGCCGGTCGCATCCTCGAATACGGCGTGCGGTTCACCCGTCCGGTCGTGGTCGATCCCGAGAACGGGGCGGATGTCACGGTGGTCGCCAAGGTCGCCGTCGTCGAGGGCGACGCCGCGCGCGTGGATCTGACCGTCACCTGTGCCGACACCACGGTCCTGGGCAAGGCCCAGGTGCGTGTGCGCCTGGCGTGAGCGCTGCGAGATGACCGAGATCGATCCGATCCCCCTCGCGCGACTGACGACGCTGCACACCGGCGGCACTCCCGCGCATCTGGTCGAGGCGCGCACCGCCGATGAGCTCGTCGTGGCCGTGCGCGCTGCGTGGGACAGCGGTCAGGAGTGGCTCGCCCTCGGTGGCGGGTCGAACCTGTTCGTCGGCGATGAGCCGGTCGACGGCACCGTCGTGCACATCATGACCCGCGGCATCCAGCCTCTGCCCTCGCCCCGCGACGGCCACGTGCGGCTGCGGATCCAAGCCGGCCACGACTGGGACGACGTCGTCGCCTACGCCGTGGCCCACGGGCTGGCGGGCATCGAGGCGCTCTCGGGCATCCCCGGCAGTGCGGGGGCTGCACCCGTGCAGAACGTCGGTGCCTACGGACAGGAGATCGTGCAGACCCTCGTCGAGGTCGAACTGCTGGATGAAGCGACCGGCGAGGTCTCGCGCGTGCCCGCCGCCGAGCTGGAGCTGGGCTTTCGCACCTCGGTGCTCAAGCACCACTACGGCAGCGAGCCCCGGCGGCCGGCGGTGATCGTCTCTCTCACCCTCGAACTGGCCGTGCGCAACGGCGCGGCGACGCCGGTGCCGGGAGTCCAGCTGCGCACCGCGCTGGGCCTGGAACCGGGCGATGCCGTGACGCTCGCGCAGATCCGCGAGACGATCCTGGCCGTGCGCGCCCGCAAGGGCATGGTGCTCGACGACGCCGATCCCGACACGCACAGCGCCGGTTCGTTCTTCCAGAACGCGGTGGTCCCGGCATCCTTCGCCCGCACACTGCCGCCCGAGTGCCCGCGGTGGCCGGTGGCACCCGAGGTCCAGCACACGCGCGTGATCCCCCTGGACCAGTACGCGGGGCTGGCGCCGACGCCGGCCGCACCCGAGCCGGATGTGAAGATCAGCGCGGCCTGGCTGATCGAGCACTCCGGATTCCGCAAGGGGTTCCGCCTGCCGCGGTCGCGGGCGGGATTGTCGACCAAGCACGCCCTGGCCCTCACCAACCGTGGTGGCGCGTCGGCTGCCGAGCTCGCCGAACTCGCGCGGTACATCCGCATCCGCGTGCACAGTGAGTTCGGCCTGCTGCTGCAGCCCGAGCCGGTACTGGTCGGCGTCGAACTGTAGCAGTCGCCTCGCGCGGCGGCAGCGGCGCCGCGGACTAGGCGAACAGCTTCTGCAGGCGCTGCACGCCCTCCAGCAGCTGGTCGTCGCCCAGCGCATACGACAGGCGCAGGTACCCGCTGGGGCCGAAGGCCTCACCGGGGACGACGGCGACCTCGGCCTTCTCGAGGATGAGATCGGCCAGCTCGAGCGAGGTTGTCGGGGTCTTGCCCGCCCACGTGCGGCCGAGCACTCCCCGCACGTCGGGGTACACATAGAACGCTCCGTGCGGTGTCGGCACGGTGAACCCGTCGATCTTCGACAGCTCGGCCACGATCAGCCGACGACGCCGGTCGAACGCCTGGCGGAACTGCTCCGGCTCGTCCTGCGGTCCGGTCAGGGCCGCGATCGCGGCGCGCTGGGCGATGTTGTTCACGTTGCTGCACAGGTGCGACTGCAGGTTGCCGGCGAGCTTGATGGCCTCGCGCGGACCGACCATCCACCCCAGACGCCACCCGGTCATCGCGTAGGTCTTGGCGACGCCGTTGACCAGGATCGTCTGTGCGGCCACGTCAGGGGCGGCCTCCACGATCGAGGTGGCGGCCACCCCGTCATAGGTGAGGTTCTGGTAGATCTCATCGGAGATCACCCAGATTCCGTGCTCGAGGGCCCACTCGCCGATCGCGCGCGTCTCGTCGCGGGTGTACACCGAGCCGGTCGGGTTGGATGGCGAGACGAACACCAGCGCGGTGGTGCGCTCGGTGCGCGCGGCCTCGAGCTGGTCGACGGTGACCTTGTAGTCCTGGTCGGCACCGGCGAACACCTCGACCGGGACGCCGTCGGCCAGGCGGATCGCCTCGGGATAGGTCGTCCAGTACGGCGCCGGCAGCAGCACCTCGTCGCCGGGGTTCACGACGGCCTGGAAGGCCTGGTAAACGGCCTGCTTGCCGCCGTTGGTGACGATGATCTGAGAGGCGTCGACGGCAAGGCCCGAATCGCGCAGCGTCTTGGCGGCGATCGCCGCGCGCAGTTCGGGCAGGCCGGCCGCGGGCGTGTAGCGGAAGTTCTTGGGGTCGCGCAGCGCGTCGGCTGCGGCATCCACGACGAACTGCGGGGTCGCGAAGTCGGGCTCGCCGGCGGCATACGAGATGACGGGCTTGCCTTCGGCTTTGAGAGCCTTGGCCTTCGCGTCCACCTTCAGCGTCGCGGACTCGGCGATGGCACTGAGTTTTCTTGAGAGCGAGTACTTGCGGGACAGGGGTGCGCGTTCGGTCACGCGTCCAGCGTACTCGCCGCGCGCCGTCGTCGTCAGCCGCGCAGAGGCGGGATGCCGCCTCTCACACGGCAGATTTCCGTACCTGACACTGAGTCTCGCGTAGACTGGCGCGCAGTCCCATACCTGAGGAGTCCGCCATGGCCGCCGAGACCGCCTATGTTCCCCCCGTCGCCGACTACGCGTTCCTGTATCGCGACGCGTTCGGTCTTGATCTGGTCGCCCGCGCGACCGGCGGCGAGCTGACCGCCGATGACGCCGTGGAGATCATCAGCGGCGCGGGCGAGTTCGCCGCATCGGTGCTCGCACCTCTTCAGACCGTGGGCGACCGCGAGGGTGCGCGCCTCGTCGACGGCGCCGTGCGTCTGCCCGACGGGTACGCCGAGGCGTACCGCGCGTTCGTCGAGGCGGGCTGGGTCACCGCCGAAGCGCCGGTCTCAGCCGGCGGCGACGGTCTGCCGGGGGTGGTCCGGGCGGGGCTGGGCGAGCTGTGGAACGGGTCGAACGCCGCGTTCGCGCTGTGCTGGCTGCTGACTGCCGGGCAGATCCATGCGCTGGATGCTGCAGCATCCGACGCTCTGCGCGAGACGTATCTGAGCAAGCTCGTGTCGGGGGAGTGGACCGGGACGATGAACCTCACCGAACCCGACGCGGGCACGGACCTCGGCGCCATCCGCACGGTCGCGGCCCCGCGCGGCGACGGCACCTGGTCGATCAAAGGGCAGAAGATCTTCATCACGTGGGGTGACCACGACATCGCCGAGAACATCGTGCATCTCGTGCTCGCGCGCACTCCCGACGCTCCGGCCGGCGCGAAGGGCCTGTCGCTGTTCGTCGCCCCGCGTCTGCTCGTGAACGAGGACGGCACGCTGGGAGAGCGCAACGCGATCGAGACCGTCGCGATCGAGCACAAGCTCGGCATCCACGGCAGCCCCACCTGCGTGCTCTCCTATGAGGATGCGACCGGCTACCTCGTCGGCGAAGTCGGCGGCGGACTTGCCGGGATGTTCGTCATGATGAATTCCGCGCGCACCGGCATGGGGTTCCAAGCCACCGGCATCGCCGACCGCGCCTACCAGCAGGCCGCAGCCTATGCCGCGCAGCGCCTGCAGGGTGCCGTCATGGACCGCCCCGCGGGCACCCCGATCGCCGAGCACCCGGACGTGCGGCGTCTGCTGCTGTCGATGCAGAGCCAGATCTTCGCGATGCGCGCCCTGGGCGTGTACGTCGGCGACCTGTTCGACCGAGAGCAGACGGCACTGGCCGAGTTCTTCGTGCCCATTCTGAAGGGCTGGACGACCGAAGATGCGGTGACCGTCACCAGCGAGGCCCTCCAGGTGCACGGCGGCATGGGCTTCATCGAAGAGACCGGCGCCGCCCAGCACTACCGCGACGCGCGCATCATGCCGATCTACGAGGGCACGACCGCCATCCAGTCCAACGACCTGGTCGGTCGCAAGGTGATCCGCGACGGCGGGGCGACCGCCGAGGCGCTGTTCGCGCAGATCGAGGCGACCGTGGAGACACTGCGCGGCCTCGAGCATCCCGTGGCCGCCCGCACAGCCGAACGCGTCGCACGGGCCGTCGAGGCATCCCGTCGCGCCACCGCGGACCTGCTCGCCTTCGGCTCCGGCCGCGACGCCTACGCGGTCAGCGTGCCGTACCTCATGCAGCTGGGCACCCTCGCCGGTGGGTGGATGCACGCGCTGGCCGTGGCGGCCGTGCTCGCCCATGGCACGCTGACCGACGAGGATGCTGCGCGCCTCGCGTCGGCGGACTTCTACGGCGCACACCACCTGCCGCGTGTGCACATGCTCGCCGAGACGGTGGCCGGGGGCGAGATCGTCTGATCCGCGTTGCCGTCCCGTGTCGCGTGGGATAGGCTCCGCGGAAATCGAGGAGGCGGCATGCGCGCGCTGCGGGCCACGCGGGGGTCGGCGCTGGGGCTGACGGCACGGCTGACGCTGGCCTTGGCGCTGGGTGCTGCCGCGCTGCTGCTCGCGGGATGCGCGGGAACAGTCGTGCCTCCGGGCGCCACCGAGAGGCCCGCGAGCCCCACGGCGAGTCCGTTCGCCGAGATCACGTGCGACCCGGCGGCTGCAGGCTCTGCCGCCACACGTGCACCGGTCGGATTCGACCCTGTCGTCGTGGTGCGCTGCAACGGGTTCGCACAGCACGACGATGTGCGCGGCACGTGGTCGGGCACGCAGCTGACGAGCTTCGAGGGCGACCTCGAGCCGCTGCTGACGGCGCTTGCGGCGCCCGACGCGCCCCGCACGAGCGGCGCCTGCTCGGCGATCGGATTCGCCGGCCCGATCCTGTGGCTGGGCGACGGCGCGGACCGATTCATCCCGGTCGCCTACCCAGTCGACGAATGCGGGATGCCTCGCACCGACGCCGTGTTCGCAGCGCTTTCGACCTTGACCGTTGCGGGAGAGGAATTCAGACCGCGCGACCTGGTCGACTCGTCGGCCGCGCGCGCAGCCGGATGCCCCTCGACCGGTCAGATGCTCAAGGCTCTGGGCGCGGTCGCGACCACTCCGCGGCTTCCCGCACCGGGTCCGTTGACGGTGTGCCGGTATGAGGCCGAGTCGATGCCGTCCGAGGCGCCGGAAGCCTCGAGCTCCGCGCCCGCGTTCGTCGACGCTCGCACTCTTGACGCCGCGGCGGCCCGCGCGGTGCTGGCTGCAGCATCCACCGCGACGCCGGCACCGGCGTGCGGCGCCGAGGCATCCCGCATCGTCGCCCTCGTGCCGGCCGCAGCGCACGACCACCCGATCATCGTGGAACTCGATGGATGCCGCCATTTCAGCGACCTCGACTACCGCGCGTTCGAAGTGCCTGACGCGTTGATCGGGCTGTTGAAGGGGTGAGCGGCTGACGCCGTGGCGTGGTGGCCGGCTGATGTACCACGCACGGTTGACGGGCCACGTACGGCTGGCGTGCCATGCGCGGCCCGGCGCGGCGCGGTGTTCAGAAGGGTGGGTCGTCGCTGGGGTCGGAGGAACCGCGGGGTGTCGCTGCGGGTTGTGCCGGGGGTTCGGGGAGCCCGAGTTTGTCGTGGAGGAGTCGGCGGAACGCGTCGTTGGGGTTCGTGGTGTGGTGTCCGGTGGGGTACCGGATCTGGATGGTGCCGTCATCGCGCCGGTGATGTTCCAAGAGGGTGACGTCTTTGAGTGTGTGGTCGGGGTCGCAGAGGGGGTCGAGGTTGGTGATGTCGGTGGTGCCGCGGGCGGGGCCGTGGTAGGCGCAGTGGTGGTCGATGTCGGCGTTCAGGGCGAGGCGGTGGCAGCCGTCGCGCAGGCAGGTGCCGAAGGTGAGGGCCAGCCACGCGCGTTGCGCGGCCGTGGCTGTGCGGGATCGGCGGTCCATGTCCAGGATGACCCCGGTGACCGGGTCGGTGATCACCCGGGTGAATACGCCGGCCTCCAGCAGGATCTGCCGTGCGGTGGCGTCGTCGATGGTGCCCTGCCCGGGGATCAGGCAGTCCCGGTTCAGATCCAGCCCCGCGGGCGGTGCGGTCCCGGTCCCGGCCTTGGTGTTGCGGGGGCGGACGGTGCTCTGGGCTGTCGGGGTGAGTTTGTTCAGCGGGATGGTGACGAACACTTTCGTTGTCACGATCGGGTGGTCGGTGTCTTCCCGGGTGAGCAGGGCGGTGGCCAGGTCCGCGCGGATCTGTTCCCGGGTGCGTCCGTCCCGTTCCCGCTCGGTCATGTTCTTGGCGGTCGCGGTCAGGGAATGGTCGATGGCGTGCGCGGTGCGGGTGGGCATCAGCAGGTGCAGCCACGACATCCCATCATCGGCGTCTTCGACGTACACGCAGCGTTTCGCGTGCGCGTCGGTGTGCCGGTCGGTGCGGGTGCGGGCGGTGAGCTGGTCGGCCAGCTCCCTCGCTTTGCGTTTCGTGTAGGACGCGGAGGCGCCCACCCCGACCTTCGTCATCACCTCGTCGAAGATGGTCAGCAGGTCGGGGCAGGCGGCGAACGCGTCGGCCTGGGCGAGCATGCCGTTCACGTGCGCGATCGTAAGCAGGCCCTCCCGGGCCGCGTGCCACGCGCGGGGCAGGTCCTGCCGGGCACGGTCGGCGGTCCCGGCCAGGGACCGGACCCGGTGTTCGGTCAGACACAGTCGGGACGCGGCCTCCCCGGCCGCGCACCGCACCGCGAGCTCGCCTTCCCCGCCCAGCAGCCCGACCGGGTCACGCCGCCGGGTGCGGTCCAGTCTCTTGCCCAGCGGATCATCCGCGTCCACGTCCGCCCGAACATAGACCTCCGGGTTGTTCCGCGCGAACGCGAGCGCATCGGCGAGCGCCTCACACCGGGCCGCGTCCCGCCGGTTCGACTCGTACTGGACCGCCTCGGCATCCTCGAACAACGCATTGAGCACGAACACGTCGTCCACGCGTACGGTGTCGGTGTGCTCGAGAAGATCCATACCCGAAGACTAGCACAAAGCTACGACATCAAGAAGAGGATAGATTCGAATATCTGTCATTCTCACTCGCGCAGCAGGGCCGGGCCGAAACACCGTCCGGCCCGGCCCTGCGCACGCATCACGTCGCGCGCCTCAGTCCGCTCCCGCGCGACTCACGCGCCCCGCTCGACGAGATGCCGCGAGTAGGCGACGGTCGTCAGGAACGGCGGGAACTCGTCGCGCAGCGCCACGTCGCGGAACACGTCTGCGGCGTCGTCGAAGCGGTCGCCGTCGAACCGGTCCGCCGACGAGAGCACGTCGTCGACCAGCTGCGACACCCACGCGCGCGTGATCGGAGTGGCCTCGGCGGTCTCGCGCTCCTGATGGATCCACTGCCAGATCTGCGACCGAGAGATCTCGGCGGTCGCGGCATCCTCCATGAGGTTGTCGATCGCGACCGCCCCCTGTCCGCGCAGCCACGCCTCGATGTAGCGGATGCCGACCGACACGTTGCCCTGCACTCCCGCCTCGGTGATGGGGCGTCCGATGTGCAGGTCGAGCAGCTGCCGCGCCTGGACCGACACGTCCTCGCGAAGCCGGTCCACCTGGTTCGGCCGGTCGCCCAGCACGGCGTCGAACTCGACCTGCGCTGCCGGGATCAGGTCGGGGTGGGCCACCCAGGTGCCGTCGAAGCCGTCGCCGGCCTCGCGCTTCTTGTCGGCGGTCACCTTCTCGAGCGCCCGGGTGGTGATCTCCGGGTCGCGCCGGTTCGGGATGAACGCGCTCATGCCGCCGATGGCATACGCTCCGCGACGGTGGCAGGTCTGCACGAGCAGTTCGGTGTATGCGCGCATGAACGGCACGGTCATGGTCACCTCGCTGCGATCGGGCAGCACGAATCGCGCACCGCGGCCGCGGTAGTTCTTGATGATGGAGAAGATGTAGTCCCAGCGCCCCGCGTTCAGGCCCGCGCAGTGATCGCGCAGCGCATAGAGGATCTCTTCCATCTCGAACGCCGCCGGCAGCGTCTCGATCAGCACCGTCGCCCGGATCGTGCCGTGCGCGAGCTGGGAGTACTGCTCGCTGAAGGTGAACACGTCGTCCCACAGCTGCGCCTCTTCGGCGCTCTCGAGCTTGGGCAGGTAGAAGTAGGGACCCGCGCCGCCGTCGATGAGCGCCTGCGCGTTGTGGAAGAAGTACAGCCCGAAGTCGACCAGCGATCCCGATGCCGGCTGTGTGCGTCCGGCACGGTCGGTGAAGCGCATGTGCTCTTCGGGCAGGTGCCAGCCGCGCGGCCGCATCACGATCGTGGGCGTGTGCTCGGCGGTCACCCGGTACTGCTTGCCGTCGGCGTTGGTGTGGCTGAGCTGCCCGCGGATCGCGTCGAACAGCGACAGCTGCCCCTCGATCACGTTGCGCCAGGTGGGGCTGGTGGCATCCTCCTGGTCGGCCAGCCACACCCGTGCACCGGAGTTGAGGGCGTTGATGGTCATCTTCGGATCGGTGGGTCCGGTGATCTCCACGCGCCGGTCTTCGAGCCCGGGCCCCGCTCCCGCGACGCGCCATGCGGGGTCCTCGCGGATGTGCGCCGTGTCGGAGCGGAAGTGCGGATCGTGTCCGTTGCCGATCTCGAAGCGGCGGCGCATGCGCTCGGCCAGCCGGTCGTGGCGCCGGTTGTCGAACCGGTCGTGCAGCGCGGTCAGGAACGCGAGCGCTTCGGGGGTCAGGATCCGCTCGTAGCCCTCGCGCTGCGGGCCGTCGACGATCAGTTCGGGCTGGTGGGTGGTGGTGGGGATGGGAGAGGTGGTGGGCGGTGCGCCCGTCGTGATGGTCATCATGTGCTCCTGCGGAAGAAGAGAGAAGGGTCGGATGCCTCGGCCCGAGGGATTCGGCGGGGCCGAGGCATCCGTGACCGGGGTCTCCGGTCGGTCTGGAGGGTCCGTGTCGGACCGGGCTGTGCGGGGCCGGGGCGGGGGACGGTCGCTCGGCGCGGCCGCCTCCGCACGACCGCTCAGTGGAACTGCGCGGCCTCGGTCGAGCCGGCCAAGGCCAGGGTCGCGCTGACCGGGTTCAGCGCGGTGGAGACCGCGTCGAAGTAGCCGGTGCCCGCCTCACGCTGGTGCTTGGTGGCGGTGTACCCGTCGGCCTCGGAGGCGAACTCGGCCTCCTGCAGCTCGACATAGGCGCTCATGGCGCGCTGGGCGTACCCCCGGGCCAGATCGAACATCGAGTGGTTCAGGGCGTGGAAGCCGGCCAGCGTGATGAACTGGAACGCGTAGCCCAGCTCGGCCAGCTCGGCCTGGAACGTCGCGATCTGCGCGTCGTCCAGGTGCCGCTTCCAGTTGAAGCTCGGCGAGCAGTTGTACGCGAGCTTCTTGCCGGGGAACTCGGCGTGGATCGCGGTGGCGAACTCGCGCGCCAGTTCGATGTCGGGCTCGCCGGTCTCCACCCAGAGCAGGTCGGCGTACGGTGCGAACGCCAGCCCGCGGGAGATGACCGGCTCGATGCCCGGCCGCACCCGGTAGAAACCCTCGGCCGTGCGCTCGCCGGTGAGGAACGGCCGGTCGCGCTCATCGACGTCGCTGGTGAGCAGGTCGGCGGCCAGTGAATCGGTGCGGGCGATCTGGATCGTGGGAACACCGGCCACGTCGGCGGCCAGTCGTGCCGCGTTCAGGGTGCGGATGTGCTGCTGGGTGGGCACCAGGACCTTGCCGCCGAGGTGGCCGCACTTCTTCTCGCTGGCCAGCTGGTCTTCCCAGTGGATGCCGGCGGCTCCGGCCTGGATCATCGACAGCGCCAGCTCGTACGCGTTCAGCGGACCGCCGAAGCCGGCCTCGGCGTCGGCGACGATCGGGGCGATCCAGTCGCGGGTGACGTCGCCCTCGGCGACTTCGAGCTGGTCCTGACGCAGCAGGGCGTTGTTGATGCGGCGCACCACCTGGGGCACCGAGTTGGCCGGATACAGCGACTGGTCGGGGTAGGTCTGCCCCGCCAGGTTCGCGTCGGCAGCGACCTGCCAGCCCGACAGGTAGATGGCCTTCAGCCCGGCGCGCACCTGCTGCACGGCCTGGCCGCCCGTATAGGCCCCGAGTGCGCGGACGTAGTCCTCGGTGTGGATGAGGTTCCACAGCGTCTCGGCTCCGCGGCGGGCCAGCGTGCTCTCTTCGCGCACCGAGCCGCGCAGCCGGATGACGTCTTCGGCGGTGTATGTGCGCTGGATGCCGTCCCAGCGCGGGTCGGTGTCCCACAGCTCCTGCAGCTGGGCCGCGGTCTGGACCTGGTCGCCGGCGCGGAGGGGCTGGGGGGTGACGTTCGGGGTCATGGCGTTCTCCTGACGGTGTCGGCGGATGCCGGGGGTCCGGCGTGTGACTCCACTCTGAGTGAAGGTCAAGGGTCGCTTCGACGGATTTGGACGTGAAGTTCGAGCGAATTTCTGTTTTTGTGAGAAGATCGCCAGATGACCGTCGCCGCTGAGCCCGAAAGCACCCCGTTCGTCACCGACGATGAGGGGGTGGATGCTCTGACCATCGGCCGTCGGATCCGCCAGGTGCGCACGGCCCGGGGGATGACCCTCGAAGAACTCGCGGCGGCCGTCTCGCGTGCGCCGAGCCAGCTCTCCATGATCGAGAACGGGCGGCGCGAGCCGAAGCTGACCCAGCTGCAGGCGATCGCCCGGGCGCTGGGCACGACGCTGGAGGCGCTGCTGGAGGCCGAGCCCCTCGACGAGCGCTCCGCGATGGAGATCGCCCTCGAGCGCGCGATGAGCGGGCAGACCTTCCGCACGCTGGGCATCGCGCCCTTCCGCATCGGACGGTCGGTTCCCGACGGCGTCCTGCGCGCCATGCTGGCGCTGCAGGGCGAGATCGACCGGCTCAAGGATGAGCGGTCGGCGACGCCCGAAGAGGCACGTCGGGCCAACCTCGACCTGCGCCGGCTCATGCGCACGCAGAGCAACTACTTTCCCGAGCTCGAGGCACAGGCCCGCGCCATCCTGGACGCCGTCGGTCACCCCGGGGGACCTCTGACGCAGCGCACGGCCTCCGACATCGCGGCGCACCTGGGGTTCACCCTGCACTATGTGCCCGACCTGCCCACCACCACGCGCAGCGTGGCCGACCTGCGCAATGGGCGGCTGTACCTGTCGAGCAGCCTGACGGCGAAGGGAGACTCGCGCACCGCGGTGCTGCAGGCGCTGTCGAGCCGGATCCTCGGGCACGCCGAACCCACCAGCTACGCCGAGTTCCTGCGCCAGCGCGTGGAAGCGAACTACCTGACCGGGGCGCTCCTGATCCCCGGGGCGCACGCAGTGCCCGTGCTGCAGGATGCGAAGAAGGAGCGGTCGATCTCGATCGAAGACCTGCGCGATGTGTACTCGGTGTCATATGAGACGGCCGCGCACCGGTTCACGAACCTCGCCACCGTTCACCTCGGCATCCCGGTGCACTTCCTCAAGGTGCACGAATCGGGCACCATCACCAAGGCGTACGAGAACGACGACGTGAATTTCCCGACCGACCGGCTCGGCTCGATCGAGGGCCAGATGTGCTGCCGCAAGTGGACCAGCCGCGAGGTGTTCGACATCCCCGACCGGTTCAACCCCTACTACCAGTACACCGACACCGGAAGCGGCACCTACTGGTGCACCGCACGCGTGCAGAACTCGAGTGAGGGCGCGCACTCGGTGTCGGTGGGGGTGCGCTTCGACGACACGAAGTGGTTCCTCGGGCGCGACACCACCAACCGCGGCGTCTCCAAGCACGCCTCCGAAGTGTGCTGCCGACGCGCGCCGGCCGAGCTCGAAGACGCCTGGCGCGGCAGTTCGTGGCCGAACGTGGCCACGCCCCGCACGCTGCTGGCGACCCTGCCCACCGGCGCGTTCCCCGGCATCGACGCCACCGACGTCTACGAGTTCTTGCAGGCGCACGCCCCGGCGTGACCTGTGCGCTCCGTGTGGCGGCGCGATCTACTTGGCCACGAGGGTCGTCTCGAACGCATACATGTCAGGCCGGTAGCAGTGCCGGCCGAACTCGATCGCGTGGCCCGACCCGTCGTAGGCGACGCGCTCCATGGTCAGCACGGGTCCGCCCTCGGCGATCTCGAGCAGCTTCGCTTCGTCGCCCCGGGCGCCGCGCGCGCCGATGCGCTGTTTGGCGACCCGGATCGCGACGCCGCGTGCGCGCAGGAGCTGATAGAGCCCGCGCTCCTCGAGCTGTTCTGTCGTGATGTCGGCGAACTCGACGGGCAGGAAGTTCTCCATGACCGCGACAGGGACGGCGTCGGTGCTGCGCTGTCGGCGCAGGTGGAGGACATCGGACCCGGAGGGGATCGCCAGGCCCTCGGCGACCCTGCCCGGTGCCGGCACGATCTTCTGCTCGAGCACGCGCGTGCCGGGAGTGTGGTGCGTGCTCTGCAGGTCCTCGTACAGGCTCGTCAGCTCGACCTGTCGTGTCACGCCGCTGCTGCCCTGAACGACCTGGGTGCCGATGCCGCGCCGCCGCACGAGCAGTCCCTTCTCGACCAGTTCCTGGATGGCGCGGCGCACTGTCGGCCGCGAGAGTCCCAGACGTTCGGCGATCGCGATCTCGTTCTCCAGGCGTGCGCCGGCGGGGAGGAGTGCCGATCGAATGGCGGATTCCAGCCGGCTCGAGATCTGGAAATACAGCGGGACGGGACCGGTGCGGTCGAGATCGGCGAACAGCTCGTCGGGCCACTGGCTCTTCTCTCGTGCCATGTGCGGGGTCAGCCCCTTCCTGCCATTGTGATAATGTCAGGACATAGTCAATCACAGGTCGGCTGCCGACTGTCCACTGAACGAGTGCGTGGAGCTCAACCGAAATGGCGTATGACCTGCTCGCGATCGGGCGTCTCGGCGCCGACATCTACCCCTTGCAAGACGGTGTCGGCCTGGAGGACGTCGAGACGTTCGGCAAGTTCCTCGGCGGCAGTGCGGCGAACGTGACCGTCGCCGCCGCACGGCATGGCCGTCGTGCGGCGCTCATCTCCGGCGTGGGGGACGATCCTTTCGGCCGATACCTGCTGCGAGAACTGACCCGGCTGGGAGTCGAGAACCGCTATGTGCGCACCGACCCGGTGTATCCGACGCCGGTGACGTTCTGCGAGATCTTTCCGCCTGATCGCTTCCCGCTCTACTTCTACCGCGAGCCGATGGCGCCCGATCTGGGCGTCGTGGCCGAAGAGCTGGACGCGGATGCCGTCCGGGATGCACGGGTGTTCTGGTTCACCGTCACGGGGCTGACGAAGCAGCCCAGCCGCGCCGCCCACCACGCGGCGCTCAAGGCTCGTGGTCGGCGCGAGCACACCGTCGTCGACCTCGATTACCGGCCCATGTTCTGGGAGTCGCCTGCCGAGGCATCTGCGCAGATCGCCCGCGTTCTTGACCACGTGACGGTCGCCGTCGGCAATCGAGAGGAATGTGAGGTCGCCGTCGGCGAGACCGATCCGCAGCGTGCCGCCGATGCGCTCATCGAGCGCGGCGTCGAGCTTGCCATCGTCAAGCAGGGGCCGCGCGGAGTGCTGGCCAAGACCCGAGAGCAGAGCGTGGAGGTGCCGGCGTATCCGGTGCGGGTCGTCAACGGCCTCGGCGCCGGCGACGCCTTCGGTGGCGCGCTGGTGCACGGCCTTCTGGAGGGGTGGGATCTCGAGCGCATCCTGCGCTTCGCCAACATCGCCGGTGCCATCGTCGCCTCCCGTCGCGAATGCTCCACAGCCATGCCCACCACGACCGAGGTCGAGGCGATCCTCGGTGGGGTGCACTGACATGCGGGATGGCGTCATCAACGCCGAGCGGTTCGCACAGCTGCGCGAGCTTCGCGCCACGCGCCCCGATCGCATCGCGGCAGCGCTTGTCGGCAGGGCGCGGCGCGACCTGCTGCGCGGAGACGGCCGACTGTTCATCGTCGCGGCCGATCACCCGGCGCGAGGAGCCCTGGCCGTCGGGTGCCACCGGACAGCGATGGCCGATCGGTATGACCTGCTCGAACGTCTGGCGATCGCGCTCAGCCGCCCGGGCGTGGACGGCGTGCTCGGCACCCCCGACATCGTCGACGACCTCGTGACCCTCGGGCTGCTGGAGGACAAGATCGTCGTCGGGTCGATGAACCGCGGCGGCCTGCACGGTGCGGCCTTCGAGATGGACGACAGGTTCACCGGCTACGACGTGGAGACCATGGTCGACTCGGGCATCGACGTCGCCAAGACGCTGCTGCGCGTCAACCTCGCCGATGCGGGCACGGCATCCACGCTGCAGAGCACTGCCGCCGTCGTCACTCAGGCAGCGCACGCGCGCCTGCCCATCATGCTCGAGCCCTTCATCAGCAGATGGGTCGATGGCCGCATCGTCAACGACCTGTCCACCGATGCCGTGATCCTCTCGATCGCGATCGCGTCGGGCCTGGGCGCCAGCAGCGCGTACACGTGGATGAAGCTGCCGGTCGTCGACGACATGGAGCGCGTCATGGCGGCGACCACGCTGCCGGTGCTGCTGCTCGGCGGAGACGCGGGCGACGATCTCGACGACACCTTCGCCGCGTGGGAGGCCGCACTGGCGCTGCCGGGCGTTCGGGGCCTGACCGTGGGGCGCACGCTGTTGTATCCGCGCGACGGCGACGTGGCCGCCGCGGTGGATGCAGCGGCAGCGCTCGTGCACGGCGAGATGCGCACCGGCACCGGAGAGCACCGAGCCGACTCGCAGACCGGACCGATCACGAAGGAACGAGTATGACCAGCACTCTGCCTGCCACCGACGCCACGATGCGCGCGGTCGTCAAGACCGGACCGGGACCCGAGAACGTTGTCGTCTCGACGGTGCCCGTGCCGCAGACTCCCGCGGGATTCGCCCGCGTGCACGTGATCGCCACCGGCATCTGCGGCACAGACGTCCACGTCGCGCACGATGAGTACGGCTATGAGGCCCCCGTGGTCATGGGACACGAGATCCTCGGGCGCGTCGCCGCGGTCGGCAGCGAGACGGATGCCGGCTGGGTCGGCACGCGGGTCGCCTGCGAGACGTACTTCTCGGCGTGCGAGAGATGCGACATGTGCCGGGCCGGACGCCGCAACCTGTGCACGCGGCGGCGCTCTCTCGGCTCGTTCGAGGACGGCGGCTTCGCCGAGCAGGTGGTGCTGCCCACGATGAATCTGCACGCGCTGCCCGAATGGCTCGGCGAATTCGACGGGGCGCTGTCGGAACCGCTCGCCTGTGTGGCGCAGTGCCTGATGGACCCGCCGGTGGTCGCCGCCGGTGACCGGGTGCTGGTGACCGGACCGGGAGCGATGGGGCAGCTGGCCGCGCAGGTCGCGAGCGCGCACGGCGGTCACGTGACGCTGTCGGGACTGGCCCGTGACGCCGAGCGGCTTCAGATCGCGCAGTCCCTGGGCATTCAGGTGACGACCGAACCGGTGGAGGAGGGCGCATTCGACGTCGTGCTGGAATGCTCGGGGAGTGCCGCCGGAGCCGCGACAGCGTTTCGGGCCGCACGGCGACGCGCGCGTTATGTGCAGATAGGCATCTTCGGTCGGGAGGTGTCGCTGCCCTTCGACGAGGTGCTCTACAAGGAGCTGACGGTCACGAGCGGATTCGCCTCGACCCCCACGTCGTGGCGACACGCGATGACGCTCATCGAACAGCAGCGCGTCCAGCTCGGCCCGCTGGTGACCCGACGTGTCGAGTTGGAAGACTTCGCGGCCGCGCTGCAGGCTGCCCAGTCGGGCGAAGGACTGAAGACGGTCGTCGTGCCGTCGCGCGCCTGACCGGGGCCCGGACGGAAGTATTGATGTCGAAGAGCGAGGAGATCTCATGGCAAAACCCCTGCGCGTGACCTGGATCATCGGCGCGACGTCGGGCGTCGGCCGGGCGTCGGCGCTTGCGCTGGCCGGCGCGGACCGGCACCTGGTGCTCAGCGGGCGTCGCGAAGCCGAATTGAGAGCGGTCGCCGACGAGGTGGCTTCGCTCGGCGGATCCGCGGACGTGCTCGCCGTCGACGCCTCGGACCAGAAGGCGATGGATGCCGCGACCCGGGCGGTCGCCACCGATCACGGCGACGTGGCAGAACTGCTCTTCTCGGCAGGGCTGAACGTTCCGAAACGCGCGTGGGCCGGGCTGCGGATGCCGGAGTTCCAGGCCGTCGTGGCGACGAACCTCACGGCCGCCGCCGGCGCCATCGCGGGAGTCCTGCCCGGGATGCGGCGGCGCGGCGCCGGGCGGGTCGTGGTGGTCTCGTCGTGGGCGGGGTGGACGTACGGGCGCGGCGCCGGCGTGGCCTATTCTGCGAGCAAGACAGCGCTGAAGTCGCTCACGGAGTCGTTGAACGATCAGGAGGGACCCGGTGGCGTCAGCGCGTGCCTGCTGTGCCCCGGTGACATCGACACTCCGCTGATCGACAATCGACCGGTCGTTCCGACGCGGGAGCAGCGAGACAAGATGCTCACCCCCGAAGACGTGGCGCGAGCGGTGCGATTCGTGTTCGAGATGCCCCGTCACGTCGCGATCAACGAGCTGGTCATCTCGCCGATCGAGAGCCACTCATACGGGCGGTGACGCCGGCGGGGGAGTGACGGCATCCACTTCTTTGAGCGTTTCGATGATGATCTCCCGCGCGAGCTCGGCCGCGCGCTCCGGGTCGCGCGCGTCGAGTGCGTCGGCGAGCGCGATGTGACGGTGCAGTGAGGCACGGGCCAGCCCCTGCGGGGAGTAGACCAGGGGGTTCGTCTCGCCGCGGATGCGCAGCAGCGCGGTCACCGTCTCGGCGAACTGGGCGAGCACGGCGTTCTCCGACCCTTCGAGCATGAGCCGATGCACCTCTTGATCGGCGCGGAAGTACGCGAAGGTGTCGTGGGCGTCCAGGGCGGTCTTCATCCGCGCGGCGGCGTCCTTCATCGCCGCCGCTGCGGCATCCGTTCTCCGCGTGGCCGCGAAGTACGCCGCCGCATGCTCGATCCCCAGGCGCAGCTCGAGAAGCTCTCGCATCTGTGTGAGCCGGTCGGGGCTCTGACCGCGCCAGCGGATGATGTACGGGCTCAGGAAGTCCCAGTTCGAGCGCGGGAGCACGCGCGTGCCTCGCTGCGGCCTGGACTGGATCAATCCGAGTGAGCTCAGGGTGCGCAGGCCTTCTCGCACGACCGGGCGGGAGATGTTCAGGCGCTCGCAGACCTGCTCGGCGAAGATCGTGTCGCCCACGGCGAGTTCGCCGTTGATGATGCGCTGCCCGATGTCTTCGACCACGCGCGAGTGCAGGTCGCCGCCACTGCTGGACCCTGCGCGCATCACGCGGGCGGACGGTCCGTGGCGTGGCGTCGACGGCACAGTTGCCCCAGTTTCAGCGGTTGACATCGGACAGAGCATATGCCTCATGCGGCAGCTGCGTGGCGAGCTTGCCCCCGCTGATGTCGATCAGGGCTCCGGTGATGTACGACGCGCGGTCGGAGGAGAGGAAGCAGACCAGGTTCGCGATGTCTTCCGGGCGACCCCAGCGGTGAAGCGTCAGAGTGCTCAGCAGCTCCTCCTGCTCCTGAGCGGGCCGTTCGGTGAAGTGGTTCATCTCGGTGGGGATCATCCCCGGCGCGTACGCGTTCACTGTGATCTCCCACGGCCCGAGCTCTCCGGCCAGCCCGCGTGTGAGCTGGACGACTGCGGCCTTCGAAGCGGCATAGACCACGCCGCCCACACGCGGGACGATCGCCGCGAACGAGGCGGCGTTGATGATCCGTCCCGACCGCTGCCGCTTCATCACCGGGATCACCGCCTTGCACATGAGGAAGGTGCCCTTCACGTTCACGTCCTGGACGAGGTCCCACCGCGCTTCGGCGACGGTCTCGATGACGCCCTCGTCGACCACTCCGGCGTTGTTGACCAGGATGTCGATGCGTCCGAGTGCCGCGACGGCATCGGCGATGACCGTGTCGATGCGGGCGGCGTCGCGGATGTCGCACGCGTAAGTGCGGGCCCGCGGGTCTATCTCGTGCAGATCGTGCGCGGTCGAGGCGAGCGCGGCTTCGGTGACGTCCAGCGCCACCACGATCACGCCTTCGCGAGCGAGGGACAGGCAGATCTCCTTGCCGATGCCGCGAGCGGCCCCGGTGACGATCGCCACCTTCTCGCTCAGGTCGATGTGCATGGCGCCACTCCTTCTCGGGCGATGCGGATGATCGTTATCTTGCCGTTATCGCCGATGATTCGTATGACTTATATGCTACCAACGAGGAGTCACCCTGTAAACGCGCTGTGCGCGCTCCTCCAGAACGCTGAAGGAAAGGTTGTGCAATGAAGCCCCATACCCTGATGAGGATCGCAGCGGTGGCCACCGCCACGCTGCTGACGGCCGGAATGGTCTCCGCGTGCAGCAGTGGCGGAGGCGGCGACAAGGCCGAATCCACGACGCTGAACGTCACCTTGGCCAACCACGTGTGGACGGACTCGCTGAAGAAGCGCATTCCCGACTTCGAGAAGGAGACCGGCCTGAAGGTCGTGGTCAACCAGCTCAGTGAGGATCAGCTCGCCGACAGCTACAAGGTGAAGCTGAACGCGGGGTCCGCCGACGTGGACGTGATGATGTATCGTCCGCTGCAGGTCGGCAAGCTGTTCGCGGCGAGCCACTATTTCGTGGATCTGACCAAGCACGTCTCCGACGATGCCACCTGGAACTGGAGCGACTTCCAGCCAGGACCGGTGAGCATCACGACGTACCAGGACAAGGTCGTCGGCGTGCCGATCGTCACCGAGAACGAGATCCTCTACTACCGCAAGGACCTGCTGCAGAAGGCGGGGCTGAGCGTCCCGACGACGATGGACGAGCTGCAGGCGGCGGCCAAGAAGATCAAGGAGCAGAATCCGGGAGTGGCCGGCTTCGTCTCGCGCACGCAGGCCTCGGCCGGTGTGACGCAGTTCTCCGGCTTCCTCTACAGCTTCGGCGGCGACTGGATGGATGCCGATGGCACGTCGACCGTCGGAACGGATGCCGCCAAGAAGGCCTACGCGTACTACGGCGGACTGCTGCGCGACTACGGTCCCGCGCAGGTGAACACCGACATGAGCTGGCCCGAGGCGATGGCGCTGTTCCAGCAGGGCAAGGCCGCCTTCGAGACGGATGCCTCCAGCCTGTACGACAACCTTGCCAACCCCGAGAAGTCCAAGGTGTCCGACCAGGTCGGCTACGCCGCGTTCCCGGCCGGCCCGGCCGGATCCAAGCCGTACAACGTCGCGGCATGGGCACTGGGCATCAACTCCGCCTCGAAGAACCAGGACAATGCCTGGAAGTTCATCAAGTGGGCCACCAGCCCCGAGATGACGCTGGCGCTGCAGGAGGAGGGCAACTCCGGTGCCCGCACGTCGGTGTGGGAGAACCCCGCCGCGACGGCCAAGTTCCCCGCCGAGCTGGTGAAGGCGATCGCTGAGAACGGCAAGAACGGCATCGGCTACGACCGCCCGCTGGTTCTGTCCGTCGCGCAGGCTCGTGAGATCGTCGGCGCGCCGTTCGTGGCGGCGATCACCGGTGGCGACTCGAATGCCGCCGCCGACAAGGCGAACACCGAGTTCCAGTCCCTGCTGGACTCCGAGAAGAAGTAGTCGGCCCAGTCTCGGTCAGGGCGAGGCGACGATCATTCGTCGCCTCGCCCCGACCGGAGACGGTTGCGATGGCAGGTGGTGCTATGACCGTTACATCCCCCCCTCGGCTCTCCCGACGGGAGACCGTGTCGCGGTGGGCGAATGATCACCGCAAGTGGTTGTTCGCCTCCCCGGCGATGATCTTCACGATCCTGTTGATCGCCTTCCCCCTGGGATGGACGATCTACCTCAGCTTCACCGACTCATTCGGCTCGGTGCGTGCGCCGTTCGACTTCGTCGGATTCGACAACTACGTGACGGCCCTCACCGACACGTCGCGGTTCTGGCCCGCCGTGCTGCGCACGCTGATCTTCACCGTCGGCGCGCTCGCCTTCGAGCTCGTCGCCGGCATGGCCATCGCACTGCTGCTCTGGCGCCCGTTCAAGGGACAGGCCTGGGTGCGTGTGGTCGTGCTGCTGCCGTTCGTGGCCACGCCAGTGGCGATCGCGATGATGTGGCGGCTGATCTTCGACCCGAACATCGGATTCGCCAACCAGGTGCTGGGATGGATCGGCATCCCTCCCCAGCCGTGGTTCTCCAGTCCCGAGACGACGCTGCCATCGCTGATCTTCGTGGATGTGTGGGAGTTCACGCCCATGATCGCCATCGTGCTGCTGGCAGGTCTCACGGCTTTGTCGGACGAGCCCGATGAGGCGGCACGGATCGACGGCGCGAACGCATGGCAGCGCTTCTGGCTGGTCACGCTTCCGCTGATGCGCCCGGTCGTGCTGGTGGCGATCATGCTGCGTGCGATCGACGCGCTGAAGACGTTCGACCTGCTCTACACCGTCAAGGGCCAGGGCGGAGGGTCGTTCCACGAGGCCGAGACGCTGAACATCTACGCGTACACGCTGAGCTTCCAATACAACAGCTTCGGGCTGGCCTCTGCCGTGCTGATCCTTTTCTTCCTGATGGTGCTGCTGTCGATGTGGTTGCTGACCCTGCGGCGAAAGGAGCGTACGAAGTGAGCACGACGACAGCCCCGGTGATCCGCCGCCGGCGCAAGAAGACCGCGTACCAGTCGTTCCGCGTCGTGATGCTTGTGCTGGTGGTCGTCACGTTCGTGGTGCCGCTGCTGTGGATGGTGGCCGCATCCTTCAAGAGCAACGTCGACATCCAGGACACCAGCCGACCGTTCACGTTCGTGCCGAACCTCGACAATTACGCCGAGGTGTTCGGCAACGACAACTATCTGCAGTTCGTCTTCAACAGCTTCATCATCGCGCTGTGCGCGGTGGTGATATCGCTGCTGCTCGGCGTGCCCGCCGCCTACGCGATGAGCCGGTTCAGCATGCAGAAGTCGGCGCTGGTCGTGCTGCTGGCACGCATCATCCCCGGTATCAGCCTGCTGGTGCCGTGGTATTACGTCTTCGCGAACCTCGGATGGGTGGGCAGCTACGGGGTGATGATCCTCTCGCACATGTTCATCCTGATCCCGGTGATCGTCTACATCCTGATGTCGTTCTTCGACTCCATGCCCCTGGAGCTGGAAGAGGCGGCACTGGTGGACGGGCTGACCCCGATCGGCGCGTTCTGGCGGATCCTGCTGCCGCTGTCGGTGCCCGGTGTGGCCACCGCGGCAATCCTCGCGTTCATCTTCTCGTGGAACAACTTCATGTTCGCCCTGGTGCTGACCGGCGCGCAGACGCGCACCCTCCCGGTGGCGGTGTTCGACTTCGTGTCCTACGCCAGCATCGACTGGGGCGCCATCATGGCCGCCTCCACGATCATGACGCTGCCCATCATCGTCATCGCGCTGTTCGCACAGCGCTACATCGTCTCCGGCCTCACCGCCGGTGCGACGAAGGGATGACGATGATCATCGACAAGGCCGAGGTCATCGTCACCAGTCCCGACCGCAACTTCGTGACACTGAAGCTCACGACCGACGACGGCCTGACCGGGTTGGGCGATGCGACGCTGAACGGCCGTGAGCTGGCGGTGGTCGCGTATCTGTCCGAGCATGTGGTGCCGCTGCTGGTCGGCCGAGACGCTGCGCAGATCGAGGACACGTGGCAGTTCCTGTACCGCTCGGCGTACTGGCGCCGCGGTCCGGTCACGATGGCCGCGATCGCCGCGGTCGACATGGCGCTGTGGGACATCAAGGGCAAAGCGGCCGGCATGCCCGTCTACCAGCTGCTGGGCGGGGCATCGCGGCGCGGGCTGCTGGCCTACGGGCACGCCTCGGGCAAAGACCTGCCCGAGCTGTTCGACAGCGTCCGTGCGCATCTCGCCCAGGGGTACCGCGCGATCCGGGTGCAGTCCGGTGTGCCCGGGCTGAAGGCGATCTACGGGATCGCCTCGCAGGGCGCCGATCAGGGGGAGCCGGGCGTGCGCTACGACCATGAGCCGGCCCGGCGCGGTGCCAAGCCCGTGGAAGAGGACTGGGACACCCGCGCGTATCTGCGGCACATGCCGACTGTGTTCGAGGCTGTGCGGGGCGAGTTCGGGCCGGAGATCCCCCTGCTGCACGACGGGCACCACCGGCTGACCCCGCTGCAGGCGGCGAAGTTGGGCAAGTCCCTGGAACCGTATGACCTGTTCTGGCTCGAGGACTGCACCCCGGCCGAGCACCAAGAGGCGCTGCGGCTGGTGCGCCGGCACACGACGACCCCGCTGGCGATCGGTGAGGTCTTCAACACGATCTGGGACTTCACTGACCTCATCCGCGACCAGCTCATCGACTACGTGCGCGGCGCGGTCACGCACATGGGCGGCATCTCGCCCTTGAAGAAGACGATCGACTACGCGGCGATGTACCAGATCAAGTCCGGCTTCCATGGGCCGACCGACATCTCGCCGGTCGGCATGGCCGCGCAGATGCATGTGGGCATGGCGATCCACAATTTCGGCATCCAGGAGTACATGCAGCACGGGCCCAGGACGAATGCCGTCTTCGAGCAGTCGTTCACCTGGAGCGATGGGATGCTGCATCCGGGCGACGAGCCCGGCCTGGGCGTCCAGCTGAACACGGACGAAGCAGGCAAGTACCCGT